>NZ_OZ252217.1:3543855-3864888 GCF_965249125.1 Pelagibacterium sp. | reverse complement strand
CCTTGGTAGGCCATTACCCCACCAACTAGCTAATCTTACGCGGGCTCATCCAATCCCGATAAATCTTTCCCCAAAAGGGCGTATCCGGTATTAGCTGACGTTTCCATCAGTTATTCCAGAGAACTGGGTAGATTCCCACGCGTTACTCACCCGTCTGCCACTAAGTCCGAAGACTTCGTTCGACTTGCATGTGTTAAGCCTGCCGCCAGCGTTCGTTCTGAGCCAGGATCAAACTCTCAAGTTTGATATCTGACTTAACAATCGTTAGACGTATGCACATTGACGAGGACACACACCTTCCAATCAGCAAAAGCCAAAAGGAAAAGAGTGTACCTCAAGAAAAACGTGCACCCATCAAACTAAGCCTTTTTCGACAGCTCATAAGAACCATCCGCAAAAACAAAGCCCGCCGGCCACGTTTCCCTTTCCAACAAAATCAACAATGTCAAAGAACAAACGCCGCAGGGACGTTTCAAGAAGAGCTTCAGAGAACAGTGACCAGCTTCCGGAAAGTTCCGGCAGAGCCAACCGCCTTGTTCTGAAGCCGCGACGCTGGGCGCTCAGGGCGCCACCGCGTCTGCAGTGGGGGCGTTATATGGGCAGGCTCTTTCGGTGTCAACACGCCAAATCACCTTCAACGACACTTTTTTGACAGTCGGCGAAAAAACCCGCGGCGCCCGGTGGTTTTGCCCCACAAGGCTCCAAGTTTGGCCGCATTTTCCCGGCATCGATCCCTCCATGTCCAGCAACGGCGACAAAGCTGTGGCGGGCCGGCACACGGGCTCCTTGCTTGACATATGAGTCTGCCGCGTCCATCCCTTTGACGCGCACTATTGTCTGGCTGGCCGCAAGGGTCCGGGGAAGAAAAGTTGAACGCAGCGCAACGCAACCGCCACGCCGCCCTGCTCAAGGCGACAGGATATGAGGATTCGCCGGCCCTGACCGTCAAATCCCCCGAAGGCGCATTGCCCCAGGGCCGCGAGATCAGCTTTGCCTGGCTGGCCGGTACTGTATTGACGGGCGTGACATCGTTCATGCTGATGGCCGGCGCCCTTCAGGTCTCCTTTAAAGGACAGGATACGTTTTCCACGCCTTTCGAGGCGCTGGCCATTTCGACGACTCAAAGCCCAACGCCCGCGCCGAACTCGCTTGTCGGCAAGACGCGTCGCGCCAAGCCGGTCACCCAGACTCATTCCGACCTCGAGGTTATCGAAGCGTCGATCCGCGAGGTCGTGGATGGCGTCGCCCGCATCCGCAACCAGCCCTTCACCACCATCAACGCGACCTTGGCCACAGCCTCCACTGCCTTGTCCGAGGACATTCCGACTTATGACCCGGTCGCGTTGCTGGCGCGAAACGAACCACTGCGTGCCAATCCCTCCGCCGAGCTGGTCAGCACCGATATATATGGTGCCGACGTCGAAGGCGAACTCACGGTAAGAACGGCCGCACTCGAACTGACCGATCCGCCGCACCGGGCGATCAGCGACATCACCGCCTCCCAATTCGTTCGCCTCTCGGTGGAAGGCGCCTATACCGATGTCGAGGGCCCGCTCATGGCCTACGCAGCTCCGTCGACCAGCCTGCGCGAACTTGGCATTGAAATCGCGCCTGGCACCATCGAGGGCGTCGCCGAAAACGTGACGGTCATGCCCAAAACGCGCGCAGCCGAAGACATGGGGAATTTGCGCACCGAGCGTGTTCTGACGATTCGCGAACGGACCCCGCTCGCCGAAGCCTTTATGCGCAACGGGTTCACGACCCAGATGGTCAGTGCCGTGACGCGCGCCATGCAAAATGTCTATCCCCAGACCGACCTGCCCGAAGGCACGCGCCTCAGGATCCTGTTTGGCGCATCACGCGGCTCCCAGACGCTCATTCCCTATCGCGTCAGCATTTATGATGACACCACCCACCGCGTGACCGTGGCGCTGACCGACCAGGGCAGATACGTAACCGCGCTCGAACCCCCGACAATCGAATTTACCGAAGAAGATACCGAAGAGGTCAATGTCGGCAATCTGCCCACAATCTACCGCTCGATCTGGGAGACGGGGCGCAAGCACGGCCTCGATGACGCAACCATTGACCGTATCGCGGCGATGTATGCCTATGATCTCGATCTCACACGGCGTGTTTCCCCCGGCGACTCGATTGAAATCCTGCTCTCTGGCACCGCCGAGGAGGACAACCAGGACCTGCTTTATGTGGCGCTGACCCTGTCCAACACCACGCGCGAGTTGTTCCGCTTCCAGACCGAAGACGGGGTCATCGATTTCTACAATCCCGATGGCGAGACCGGAAAGCAGTTCCTGTTGCGCCGGCCGCTCGAGGGGGGTGGCACGCTGCGCTCGCGCTATGGCTATCGCCGTCACCCCATCTTTGGCGACTACCGCCTCCACACGGGTACGGACCTCGCCGCCCGCACCGGGACGCCCATTTATGCTGGCGGCGACGGTATCGTCGAAATGGCGCAATGGTATTCCGGTTATGGCCGTTATGTTGAACTGCGCCACGCCAATGGCTACAACACCGCCTATGGGCATATGAGCGCGATTGCCGACGGCATTACGCCGGGAATGCGGGTCACCCAGGGCCAGGTGATCGGTTATGTCGGCTCGACCGGCCAATCGACCGGCCCCCATCTCCATTACGAGATCAAGATCAACGGCAACACCGTCGATCCCCTGGCCGTCAAACTTCCCCGCGCCAATTCGCTGCCCCAGCAGTACCAGAGCGAATTCGCATCCACAGTTGCCCAGGTCCGCGCCCTTATCGAACAACAGGGCACGCCTGTCACCGCGCCGGTCACCGTGGCCGCCGCACCAGCCACCACAGCTGCCAACTAAGGCCTGAACCGAAACGATCAGCACCCGTTACGCAATGCACTCTAGCCGGCCGGCTTCTGCTCGCTCCAGACCGCAAGCTCGTTCCCGCCCGGCTCGCGGAAATGAAACCGCCGGCCGCCAGGGAAATCGAACTGCCCGCGGGTAATCTCGCCTCCTGCCGCGCGCACCGACACCTCTGCGGCGTCCAGATCGGAGGTATAGAGAATGACCAGCGGCAATTTACGCTGCCCCTCTGCCCGCGAAATCCCGCCATCGAGCTTTGCATCCTCAATGCCAAGATAATCGGGCCCATAGTCGGTGAACCGCCAGCCAAAGGCCGCGGCAAAGAAGGCCCGGCTTGCCGCGAGGTCCCCGCTGTCGAACTCGATATAGTCGATGGCCGTAGCCGCCATGACGGGCCCTCCCTTTTGTTCACCTTACGTTCTCATTTCCCACCGATCCTGTCAAGGCCCCGGAGCGCCGGACTTCCAACGCCATCCCCTAAGATCAAGACTGGCCCCCACCGCCCTGGTTCTGCTATAGCCTCCTCAACATAAGGCTTCCATTCATGTCATCTGATACTGACCACGCGCCGGCGGACCTGCCGGCATCCATCCATGTTGCGCTGGCCAATGCCCTCGCCGGCCATGGCTATACCCAGCTCACCCCAGTGCAGACGGCCATGCTCGATCCCGCCCATGGGGGGGCCGACCTTTTGGTGTCCGCCCAGACCGGATCGGGCAAGACCGTGGCCTTCGGCATCGCCGTGGCACCGACCCTGCTCGGCGAGGCTGAACGCTTCGAGGCCGCCGACACACCGCTGGGGCTGGTCATCGCACCGACCCGCGAGCTGGCGCTGCAGGTGCAGCGCGAACTCGACTGGCTCTATGCCAATGCCGGCATCCGTATCGCAACCTGCGTGGGCGGCATGGATATGCGCACCGAGCGCCGCGCCCTCGACCGCGGCGCGCATCTGGTGGTGGGCACGCCCGGCCGGCTGCGCGATCACATCACCAAGGGCGCGCTCGATTTGAGCGCCATGCGCGCCGTGGTGCTCGACGAGGCCGACGAAATGCTCGACCTCGGTTTTCGCGACGACCTCGAATTCATCCTGGCCGCCTCGCCCGAGACTAGGCGGACGCTTCTGTTCTCGGCGACTGTTCCGCGGGCCATTGCCGATCTGGCCAAGACCTATCAGCGCGATGCGGTTCGCGTGGCGACCACGGCTCCAACCGAACAGCACGCCGATATCGACTATCAGCTCATGGTGGTCCATCGCGACGAACGCGAGCACGCCATCATCAACACGCTGCTGGCCTCCGATAGCACCAGCGCACTGGTCTTCTGCCACACCCGCGAAGCGGTGCGGCATCTGGCGGCACGGCTCACCAATCGCGGCTTTGCCGCCGTGGCGTTGTCGGGCGAGTTGGCCCAGTCCGAGCGCTCGAGTGCTCTCCAGGCCATGCGCGACGGTCGTGCCCATGTCTGCGTCGCCACCGACGTTGCGGCGCGCGGCATCGACCTGCCCAATCTCGACCTGGTGATCCACGCCGATATTCCTTCCAATCCCGCGACGCTGCTGCACCGCTCGGGCCGCACCGGCCGGGCCGGACGCAAGGGCGTCTGCGTGCTGGTCGTTGCCGAACACCGGCGCAAGGCCGCGGGCCGCGTTCTGGCGATGGCCAAGCTTTCGGCGACAACGGTCTCCGCGCCGACCATCGCCGATATCGAAGCGCGCTATCGCCGGCAGATTCTTGACGCCGCGATCTCCGCGCCGATGCCCGAAAGCCATGAAAGCGATTTTGTGGCTGAACTTTTAGGCAATGTTTCTCCCGAACAGCTGGCCGTGGCCTTCCTGCGCCAGCAACTGGCCAGCCGGCCGGTTCCAGAAGAAACATCCTTGGTCTCGCTTGCGGGCGAGGGCCCCAAATCCAGACGCCGCGACAAGCGCTCCGAGGGTGGGCCCGCATACGATCCCATGGCGCCGCGCGAACCGCGCGGACCCGATATGGTGGGCGGGGTCTGGTTCACTCTTTCGCTGGGGCGCAAGCATCGGGCCGACCCCAAATGGCTGCTGCCCATGATCTGCAAGGCCGGCGGGGTAACCAAGCGCGAGGTCGGCTCGATCAAGATCGAGGACACCGAAACCCGGTTCGAGATCGCCGCCGACAAGGCCGACGATTTCGCCCGGCACCTCAAGCAGGGCACCGGCCTTGAACGCGGCATCACCATAACCCCGGCCGGACGCGGCCCCTCAAAGCCGCCCCGCGCCAGGGAAGGGTATGAGTCAAAACCCAAATTCGAGCCGAAGGCCAAATTCAAGCCCCGTCCCAAACGTGAAGCCGGCCCCGGCGACGCGCCGCGCCCCGCCAAGGCCGGATCGAAAGGGTTCGGCAAGAAGGGGCGCAAATAGCGCCTGAAAGCTATAGCCCGAGCCAAAGGGCACCAAGCGCCAACGCAGCCGCACAGCGAGATCTTTTACGCACGCCAAACCCTCCGACGGTCAGTGACCTCGGCTTGCTGACTTTCTTGCTGGTCGCGCTTCCGAACCGAAAAACCGGTTCCCACTTTTTCTGGAAGCGCTCCAGACAGACGGCATGGGGCGATGAACGCTCCGCATGTTTATTTAGTATATGAAGCGATCATCGCCCCACGC
This sequence comes from Pelagibacterium sp., assembly GCF_965249125.1. Taxonomy (GTDB): domain Bacteria; phylum Pseudomonadota; class Alphaproteobacteria; order Rhizobiales; family Devosiaceae; genus Pelagibacterium. Next base: position 3,859,404 of record NZ_OZ252217.1, on the reverse strand, counting down.
ATCCAGGGTTTTGGGCTTATGGCGGCGTCTCGGGCTGGGGTTTGTCGTCCGGGATATTGGCATTTTTAGTGGGTCGGTTGGCGAACCGGGAAACCGGTGCCCACTTTCCCTGCCAACCTCCCGTCGGTGCCCCTCTCCCTTTCGGGAGTGCGACGTGGAACGCCTGGTTCCTCGTCCGGCCATCCGTCCGCTTTGGGCCTTCCCTGCGGCGACCCGCAAGGAACCCGGATCGGTCTCGCCGGAAGCTCGTATGCATCCTCGTCCCTGGCGACACCGTGCGGGGAGAATGGCACGAGTGTCTAGGGGCGGGGATAAGATTTTTCGAGCGCTTCCACCTTCACCCGCGTCATCCTCGGGCTTGACCCGGGGATCTGCTGCGTCGGGGCAGCCGGTGAAGGGGTTGGGGACCGATGACGCGCCAAGGAGCACCACTTCTGCCGCGCCTGCGGACGCCCTGCGGATCCCCGGGTCAAGCCCGACGATGACGACGGGAGCGGGGTGAGTGGTGGTGATGGAGCTGCGGGGGGCGGGCCCGAGGATGACGCGGGGTGGGTTGATGGTGGTTATGAGCCGAGAGCGGAGCCCAACATCCATCGCTGTCCCGGACGTGATCGGGGACCCAGCAGCCTTACCGACACTTCGGTGCGAATGGACAGGCGCATGGACCCCGGCTGGAGTTTATCCCGGCGAAAGCCGGGACCGGGGAAGCGAGGGGGAGGTGGGAAGGTGAGGAACGCTGGCGGGGCCGGTGCACTTCGCGTCCCAGAGGATGATGAGGGAAGCGGCGGCGCATGGCCGTTGCGGAAGCCGGCCCGGCAGGCCAATGTGTGCTTTCTGGCAACCTTTTTTTCGTTCAGCTCGTTTTCAGGTGCGGGGAATTAACACTCAAACACAATGCGCCTTCATGTCGATGGCGCCGCCATGGAGAACAGATCATGATGAAGTCCATTCTAGCCGCCGCAGCTCTTGTCGCCTTTTTCATCGCCCCCGCCTTTTCCCAGGCGCTCGACCCCAACGGAACATGGGTCGACCGTTGGGGCACCAGCTTCACCTTCGAGCTGTGCGGCGACGGCACCCAGCTTTGCGGGGTTCTCAATGACATTCAGGGCGATTCGCGCACCGAGGAAAACCTGGCCTTTGTCGGCCAGGAAGTGGTTCAGGGCACCCAGGTCGGCCCCAACAAATGGGAAGGCACCATCGCGCTTAACGGCGGCAACGCCAAGGCCATCGTCGAAATGATCGGCCCCGATACGCTGAAAATCACCGGCTGTCAGGCCGCCATCTTCTGCTCGAGCATCGACTACCAGCGCTCGTAAGACAGCCTGTGCATTGATGGATGGGCCGCCGCGAAAGCTGCGGCCCCATTTGTGCAGGGCACGGCCCAATCCCCGATTGCCTGCATAACGGCGTAAGATCAGTATGGGCTATCGATGAAGAAACGCGGAAATGCTCCAGACCCCGGAGAGGCCATGAAAAAGCACCGAATTTTCACGATGAGCTTTGCGTCCGTTTACCCCCATTATGTCGCCAAGGCCGAGAAAAAGGGCCGCACAAACCAAGAGGTCGATGAAATCATCCGCTGGCTGACGGGCTACGGCCAGGACCAGTTGGACAACCAGCTTGAAAGCGGAACCGATTTCGAGACCTTCTTTGCCGACGCGCCAAAAATGAACCCCTCGCGAACGCTCATCAAGGGTCTGATCTGCGGCATCCGGGTGGAAGAGATCGAAGACCCGCTCATGCGCGAAATCCGTTACCTCGATAAGCTGGTCGACGAATTGGCGCGGGGCAAGGCTATGGACAAGATTTTACGACGGGGGTGAGCCCCCCTGTTCCAACGAAAAAGGCCCCGTCTCCGGGGCCTTCTCATTTGCCGAGACAGGGTGCCTATTCCGCAGCCGCATCGACCGCTTCACCCTCGACGACCGGCAGGATCACAAGCCCGACATCGCCGGCATCGACCTTGACGGTGCCGCCATCGGCGACGTCGCCCGCCAGCATTTTTTCAGCCAACTCGTCCTGCACCGAGCGCTGGAGGACCCGCTTGAGAGGTCGGGCGCCATAGGCCGAATCATAGCCCTCATTGGCCAGCCAGTCGCGGGCCGCGGGCGTGACCTCGATACTGATCTCGCGGGCGTCGAGCAATTTTTGCAGGCGCTTGAGCTGGATATCGACAATCGCACCCATCTGGCTGCGCTCGAGCCGGTGGAAGAGCAGAATTTCATCCACACGGTTCAAAAACTCGGGCCGGAAGGCCGCCTTGACCGTATCGAGCACCTTGCCGCGCACCAGCTCCACCGCTTCCCCATCGGGCTGGGCGGCGAGATATTCCGAGCCAAGATTGGAGGTCATGATGATCAGCGTGTTGCGGAAGTCGACAGTATGGCCCTGACCGTCGGTCAGCCGCCCGTCGTCGAGCACCTGCAACAGCACGTTGAACACATCGGGATGGGCCTTTTCGATCTCGTCGAACAGGACCACCTGATAGGGCCGACGGCGCACCGCTTCGGTCAGAACCCCGCCCTCGTCATAGCCGACATAACCCGGTGGGGCCCCGATCAGGCGGGCGACGGCATGCTTTTCCATGAACTCGCTCATATCAAGCCGGACCATCGCCGTCTCGTCGTCGAACAGGAACTGGGCCAGCGCCTTGGTCAATTCGGTCTTGCCCACGCCCGTGGGGCCCAGGAACATGAACGAACCGATGGGCCGGTTGGGGTCCTGCAGGCCCGCGCGCGCACGGCGGACGGCGCGAGAGACCGCCTCGACCGCCTCGGACTGGCCGATGACGCGCTTGGCGAGTTCGTCTTCCATGCGCAACAGCTTGTCGCGTTCCCCTTCGAGCATCTTGTCGACCGGAACGCCCGTCCAGCGCGACACCACCTGGGCGATATGGTTGGGGGTAACGACTTCTTCGACCATGTCCGAGCCCGGCTGGGCCTCATGGGCTTCGGCCTCTTTAAGGCGCCGTTCGAGATCCGGGATCACCCCATAGGCCAGCTCCCCCGCGCGGGCGAGGTCGCCCTTGCGCTGGGCAAGTTCGAGCTCGGTGCGGGCCTGATCGAGCTGTTCCTTGAGCTTGGTGCCTCCGGCCAGCCGCTCTTTTTCCGAAAGCCAGCGCTGGGTCATGGCGTCCGATTCTTCCTCGAGCCCGGCCAATTCGGCCTCGAGCCGGGCCAGACGGGTTTTCGATGCGTCGTCGTCTTCCTTTTTCAGCGCTTCGCGCTCGATCTTGAGCTGGATGATGCGCCGGTCGAGTTCGTCGAGCGCTTCGGGCTTGGAATCGACAGCCATGCGCAACCGCGCCGAAGCCTCGTCCATCAGGTCGATGGCCTTGTCGGGCAGGAAGCGGTCGGTGATGTAGCGATTCGAAAGCGTCGCCGCCGAAACCAGCGATGAATCGGAAATGCGCACCCCGTGATGAAGCTCGTATTTTTCCTTCAATCCACGCAGGATCGAAATCGTGTCCTCGACGCTCGGTTCGTTGACGAACACCGGCTGGAAACGCCGCGCCAGCGCCGCATCTTTTTCGACGTGCTTTTTGTATTCGTCGAGCGTCGTGGCGCCCACGCAATGCAATTCACCACGCGCCAAAGCGGGTTTGAGAAGGTTCGACGCATCCATCGCACCATCGGCCTTGCCCGCGCCAACCAGCGTGTGCATCTCGTCGATGAACAGGATGATTTGCCCTTCGGCGGACTGAACCTCGCTCAGCACCGATTTCAGCCGCTCTTCGAACTCACCGCGATATTTCGCGCCGGCGATCAGCGCGCCCATGTCGAGGGCGAGCAGCGATTTGTTTTTCAGCGATTCGGGCACATCGCCATTGACGATGCGCAGGGCGAGGCCCTCGGCAATGGCGGTCTTGCCCACGCCGGGTTCGCCGATCAGCACGGGATTGTTCTTGGTGCGGCGCGAAAGCACCTGAATGGTGCGCCGGATTTCCTCGTCGCGCCCGATCACCGGGTCGAGCTTGCCCTCGCGCGCATCCTCGGTCAGGTCGCGGGCGTATTTCTTGAGCGCGTCATAGGTGTTTTCCGCGCTCGCCGAATCGGCGGTGCGGCCCTTGCGGATGGCTTCGATGGCCGCGTTCAGCCCACTGGCGGTGACGCCCGCCGAGGCGAGTATCCTGCCCGCATCTGTGTCTTTTTCAATCGTCAGGGCAAGCAGCATGCGCTCGACCGCGACAAACGAATCGCCTGCCTTGTGCGCCGCGGCCTCTGCCGTCTCGAAAACCCGCGCCAATTCGCGCGACAGATAGATCTGCCCATTGTCGCCGGAAACCGAGGGAAGCTTTTTGAGCCCCTCTTCCACCCCGGCACGCACGGCCTGGCCATTGCCGCCGGCGCGTTCGATCAGCCCGGTGGCCATCCCTTCGGGATCATCGACCAGAACTTTCAGGATATGGAGCGGGGTGAACTGCTGATGGCCGCGCGACAGCGCCATCTGCTGGGCGCTCTGGATGAACCCGCGCGTCCGCTCGGTGTATTTTTCGATATTCATGCTTCAACTCTCCTTTGCTGGCGCGCTGCCCCTGCCCGTCTGGCGGCACATGGGGAAACGCCCGAAGCGTTGACGAGATTTTATGTCAGCCCGGCTCTCCGGCACTGACTCAGGTCAAAGGATATATGGGAGCACAATCGCAAAGAAAAAGACCGGGCGCGATGGCCCGGTCCTTTTTATTTTTGTTTGGTCGAGCGCTTATTCGGCAGCCGCTTCGCGTCCCGCAGTCAGGAACGCGGGCAGCTCGGGCGCCGGCTCGTTGGCATCGTCGTCGGCTTTCTTGCGACGCGGACGGCGGGGCTTTTTGGGCGCCTCTTCGGCGGCAGGCGCCGCATCCTGGCCAGAGGCCGTTTCAGCGGCCCCAGGCTTTTCGCCTTCCGAGGATGCGTCTGCGGTCTCTTCGGTCCGTTCGCGGCGCGGACGGCGCTGGCGCCGCTGACGCGGCTCGCGCTGCTCGTCCGACCCGCCATCTCCGCCTTCGGACGCTTCCACGTTCTGATCGGCGGCATCCGCGGAATTGCCCGAGGCGTTCTCGTTGTCGTCATCCTCGTCGGGCGTGGTGTCGACGCTTACGTCCTGACGCGGCTGATACTGGGCCTGCGCGGCAAGGATGATGCGCAGATAATGCTCGGCGTGCTGGAGATAATTCTCGGCCATCACATTGTCGCCGACCGAAGCCGCGTCGCGTGAAAGCTGGGTGTATTTCTCTGCAATATGGGCAGCATTGCCGCGGATTTTCACGTCCGGGCCGTTGCTTTCATAACTGCGCGACAAGGGATTGCCGCCACCGCCGCCGCGCCGCTGGTTGTTATTGTTGTTCCGGCCGCGCGAACGCTGCTTGTTGTTGTTCTGCTGATTTGGTCTCATGTGCTCGCTTCAACACGTTCCGTGAAGGTATGCGCTTAATAGGGGCCTATGCCGCCAAACAGGACGGCGGGCACAAAACTCGGCTGACACGAACCGAACCTCCGGTGCGCGCTGTGCCGATCGCTCTCTCTGGTTTCCCCAAAAAGGCTGTGTGAGCTCCGACCCTGTCTGATGCTGCGTCAACCCTCTGGGAGGATGGGTTCCGCGAACGGCTTTACTCTATGCCGCCGATGTCAGGGTGGGGTCCACCGCGATGAACAAGCACCGCGTCAGCACCGGCAACCTAACCGCATATCCTTCTCATTGAAAGAAAAATATTGGCTTTTGGACAAAATCGCCCGGACGCTGTGTCATTTGGGCGCGCTTGCCGTAACCATCCGGTCGTGACCGGCAAGGTCCCTGGCGATGGCGATGTCGCAAAAGCCCGCCGAGCTTAAAAGCTCATTAACCATGTGGCCCTGATCGAAGCCGATTTCAAGAGCCAGCGCTCCCCCCGGCACGAGGTGATCCCGCGCCTGCGCCGCAATGATGCGATAGGGATCGAGCCCGTCCGCCCCGCCATCGAGCGCCGCCATGGGATCGAAGGTTTTCACGCCCGGGTCCAGCGTCTCGATGGTCGCGCTGGCGATATAGGGCGGATTGGAAACGATGAAGTCGAATCGCTCGTCCCCCAGTGCCGAAAACCAGCTCCCCTGCCGGGCTTCGAACCGGGCGCCGAGCCCGAGCGCCCCAGCATTGTCCCGGGCCTGTTCGAGCGCTTCGGTCGAGATGTCGATGCCCACACCTCGGGCGGAGGCAATATTGGCCAGCAGCGAAAGGACGATGCAGCCCGTTCCCGTCCCCAGATCGAGAATGGCCGGTGCGGGACGCGCCCTGAGACGGGCCAGCCCGAAATCGACGAGCATTTCGGTTTCCGGACGCGGGATCAACGTGGCGGCGTTGAGCCCGAACTCGAGCCCATAAAATTCCTGCACACCGCGTATGCGTGCAACGGGCTCTCCGGCAAGGCGACGAGCGGCAAGTGCCTGGAGATCCCTGGTTTTGCTGCCGGGAAACGGGTCCATCTCCGAAGCGACCAGTCCGGTCGTGTCGAGATCGAGCACGGACCGGACCAGTAGCCGCGCATCGAGCGCGGCCGTCGGAACGCCGACGGCCGTCAACTGGTCGCGCAGGCCGCGCCAGACCTGGCCGATGCTCGGAACTGAAGACCCCATCATCCGTCCTTTATTCCGCCCGCTTCCCGATCAAATATGCGCGCACTGCATCAGTTTGCCGAGGCGCACATGGCCACTCCGATACACCCGAGCTCTCCGACCAGCCGCTGGCGCCGCTTCGTTTGGACCGGGCTGATCGCCATTCTCGCCGCTCCGCTGATTGCCATGCAGTTCACCAGCGAGGTCGATTGGGATGCGTTCGATTTCATTTTCGCCGCGATGCTGCTCGGAGCAATCGGCATCGCATTTGAATTTTCCACCCGGATGATTTCCGGCCCCCTGGCGAAACTGGCCGTCATGAGCCTGGTCGTCGGCCTGGTCCTGATTGTCTGGGCAGAAGCTGCCGTCGGAATCTTTTAGACGCCCTGCTCCATCGCGGCGAGCTGCGCGGCCTGGTTTTCTGTAATCAGCGCGTCGATCACGTCACCCAGCGCTTCCCCGGTGATGATCTGGGGGAGCTTGTAGAGCGTGAGATTGATCCTGTGATCGGTCACCCGCCCCTGCGGAAAATTATACGTCCGGATGCGCTCGGACCGATCGCCCGACCCGACCTGGGACTTGCGGCTCTCGGCCCGCTCGGACGAGGCCTTGAGCTGCTGTTCGTCGAAAAGCCGCGCCCGCAACACCTTCATGGCATTGGCCCGGTTCTGGTGCTGGGATTTTTCCGCCGAGGTCACGACGATGCCGGTGGGGATATGGGTGATGCGCACAGCCGAATCGGTGGTGTTGACGTGCTGGCCGCCCGCCCCCGAGGCGCGCATCGTGTCGATGCGGATATCCTCGTTGCGGATTTCGATGTCGATATCCTCGACTTCGGGCAAGACGGCAACCGTCGCCGCCGAGGTGTGAATACGCCCCGAGGCCTCGGTGTCGGGCACCCGTTGCACGCGATGGACGCCCGATTCGTATTTGAGTTTGGCAAACACCCCCGCGCCCGACACGTTGGCGATGATTTCCTTGTATCCGCCGGCGTCGCCCTCGGACGCTTCCATGACTGAAACCTTCCAGCCCTGCCCCTCGGCGTAACGCTGATACATGCGGAACAAATCGCCGGCAAAAAGCGCCGCCTCGTCGCCGCCCGTCCCGGCGCGAACTTCCAGAATGGCGCTTTTTTCGTCCGCCGCATCCTTGGGCAACAAAAGAATGCGGATTTCCTGGCTCAGCGCCTCGATCTTTTCCTTGAGCTCGCCCATTTCCTCGTAGGCAAGCTCGGCCATTTCCTTGTCGCCCGAGCTGGCAAGTTCCTCGGCCCCAGCCAGATCGGACAACGCGGCGCGATATTCGCGCACCTTGGCGACCATGGGCGAAAGCTCGGAATATTCCTTGGACAACCGCACATAGGCATCGGGGTCGGGACTGCCCGACATCGCCGCCTCGATGGAATCGAAACGGCGTTCAAGGGCGTCGAGCTTGTCGGTGGGCAGAAAGGCCATGCACTTAATCCGGTCGGGAAGGATCTAGACGGGCAGAGAGTGCCGCTCGGCAAACTCGGCCAGAAACTCGCGGGCCGAACCCTCGGTTTCGCCGTTTTCAAGATAATCGTTCATTTCGGCCTTGAGCGCGCCGACGTCAAGTCCGAGCACCATTTCCTTGATCGGGCCGATCGAGGACGCGCCCATCGACAGCCGCGTCATCCCGATCGAGAGCAGGGCCATCGCTTCGACGGGACGTCCGGCCAATTCCCCGCACATGGTGACGGGCTTTCCGTATTTTGCCGCCGCATCGACCACCAGCTTGAGCGCCCGCAGGCGCGGCCTTGCAATCGGATCGTAATTGTTGGCGACACGAGGATTGGCGCGGTCGGCCGCCGTCAAAAACTGGATCAGGTCATTGGACCCGATGGAAACGAAATCGGTCTCGGGCAACAGCCGGTCCAGTTCGAACAAAAGCGAAGGCACTTCGATCATCGATCCGATTTCGAGCGTTTCGGGCTGGGCAAATCCCAACCGCGGCAACCGCTCGTTCTCGCGCAGGATGAAGCGCTTGACCTTCATGTATTCGCGCGCCTCGGTGACCATGGGCACAAGGATGCGCAGCGGCTTGCCACCGGCAGCCTGCAACAAGGCCCGGACCTGCGTCCGCAGCAACGCCGGCCGGTCGAGCGCCAGCCGCAGGCTGCGCCAGCCCATTGCCGGATTTTCCTCGGCGGTGGACCGCATATAGGGCACCACCTTGTCGCCCCCGATATCGAGCAGCCGGAAGACGATGGGCTTGTCGCCCATCAGCCGCATGGCTTCGGCGTAGAGCTCGACCTGCTCTTTGACCCGGGGCATTTTCGAGGCGATCATAAATTGCAGTTCGGTGCGGAAAAGCCCCACCCCTTCGGCACCGGTTTCCTCAAGCATCGCCATGTCGGCCAGCAGCCCCGAATTGTGCAGCAGCGTGACATGCTGCCCGTCACGGGTAACCGACGGGGTATCCTTGAGCGCCGCGTAATGGGCCCGGCGCTTGGCCGAAAGCCGCACCTTGTCGATATAGGTTGCCTCGATATCGGGCGTTGGGCGCAGATGCACGGCGCCGGTGAACCCGTCAACGATGATATCGTCGCCCGCCTCGCCCATCGAAACGACGTTTTCGGCTTGCCCGACGGCAACCAGCCCCACCGAGCGCGCCACGATGGCCACATGGGCCGTGGCCGCGCCATCCTCGAGCACCACCGCCCTGAGCTTGGTCCGGTCGTATTCGAGCAGTTCGGCCGGCCCCATATTGCGGGCCACCAGAATGGCGTTGTCGGGCAGGTCCTTGCCGGCCACCGAGCCGTCGGCCGTCAAAATGCGCAGTAGCCGGTTGGCAAGATCGTCCAGATCGTGCAGGCGTTCGCGGATGTAGGGGTCGGTCTGGCGCAGCATGCGGGCCCGCGTGTCGTTCTGCACGCGCTCGACCGCAGCTTCCGCCGTCAAACCGGAATCGATTGCCTCTTCGAGCCGCCGCACCCAGCCCCTATCGTGGGCGAACATGCGATAACTTTCCAGGATATCGCGGTGATCGGAGGGAATCTGCATGTCGCCCGAATTGAGCAATTCGTCGATCGAGACGCGCATGGTCATGAGCGCCGCTTCGAGCCTGAGCTTTTCGGCGTCCGTATCGTCGGCAACGAAATTGGTGACCACCACGCGCGGGTCGTGCAGCACCACCTGCCCCAGGGCGATCCCTTCGGAAAACCCGATGCCCTGAAACATGCGCGGGCGCCGCAGGTCGATATCGGAGCCCGGCTTGACCAGCGCGTCGAAATCGGCGGTCGAGATCATCTCGGCCAGGATCGTCGCCGTGGTCAAAAGCGCCTCGGTCTCGTCCTCGCCATAGACCCGGCGCTCCGAATTCTGAACGACCAATACGCCCAGCGTCTGCCCGGCCCGCAGCACCGGCACGCCGAGAAAGGAAAAGAATGGATCTTCGCCCGTTTCCGGACGATATGCGAATGAGGGGTGTTCGGGTGCGTTTTGCAGGCTGAGCGGTTCGGCCTCGTTGGCGATCAGGCCCACAAGTCCTTCGCCCAGACGCAGCGTCGTGATATGGACGGCATCGCGCTTGAGCCCGTGCGTGGCGAACAATTCCAGCGCGCCATCGTCGCGCAACACATAGAACGAGCACACATCGGCGCGCATGTTCTCGGCGATCAGGTCGACGATCTTGTCGAGGCGGTCCTGGCTGGCCAATGGCTCGGCCATGGTTTCGCGCAACTGGCGCAAGAGCACCCGCGGTCCGCCAATCGCTGTCACCATGTCCGCTCGCCCGGCGGGTGCGCCCCGCCTCCTAGAGTGTGGTCAGAAAAAGTTGCAGGCTTTTTCGTCTCGACCGCACGATCAAATCAGGACTAGAGCGCCGGTCCGGTTCAATCGAACGGGACCAAGCCCTAGTGTGGTTGGGCCGGGCTTACCCCTCGGCCTTGTCCAGACCGTAATAGGTATGCAGCGCCCGAACTGCAAGCTCCGCATATTCCTCATCGATCAATACGGAGGTCTTGATTTCCGAGGTTGTGATGAGCTGGATGTTGATTCCCTTGTCCGAAAGCGCCCGGAACATCGAGGCCGCGACCCCGGCATGCGAGCGCATACCGACGCCCACGACCGAAATCTTGGCGCCGCCCTTTGAGCCCGAAATCGATTCGTATTCGAGATCGGGCGCGTTGCGCAAAACCTTCATGGCCTTGTCGAACTCGCTGTCGGGCACCGTAAAGGTGATGTCGGTGATCTGTCCGTCATCGGAAATGTTCTGCACGATCATATCCACGACGATGCGTGCATCGGCCAGCGGCCCGAACACCGCTGCGGCGACGCCCGGCTTGTCCTTGACCTTGCGCAGGGTGATCTTGGCTTCGGCCCGCGCAAGGGTCACACCCGAAACGATCTGCTTTTCCATGATCTCATCCTCATCGCACACAAGCGTGCCCGTCATACCCCATTCGCTGTCCGGCGCGTTGCCCGCCTGCGGGTCGTCGAACGTCGAACGCACAACGAGCCGCACACCCTGGGCCATGGCCAGTTCCACTGACCGCGTCTGGAGCACCTTTGCGCCCAGCGAGGCCATTTCGAGCATTTCTTCAAAACTGACCCGCTCCAGGCGCTTGGCCTTGGGCGCGATGCGCGGGTCGGTGGTATAGACGCCGTCGACATCGGTATAGATATCGCACCGGTCCGCCTTGACGGCGGCAGCGACCGCCACGGCCGAGGTGTCGGACCCGCCGCGCCCCAGGGTCGTGATGCGCTTTTTGTCGGACACACCCTGAAAGCCGGTGACGACCGGCACCCAGCCCGAACTCATGCGCTCGTTGAGATTGTCCGGATCGATACCGGTGATCCGCGCCGAGCCATGGGCGTCGTCGGTATGGATGGGCACCTGCCAGCCGGCATAGGAGCGCGACTGGATACCCATTTCCGACAACACGATGGCCATGAGCCCCGCGGTCACCTGCTCGCCCGAGGCCACCACCGCATCATATTCACGCGCGTCGTGCATGGGCGCCGCTTCCGCGCACCAGCCGACAAGTTCATTGGTCTTGCCCGACATTGCGGAAACCACGACGGCGACCTCGTGACCGGCATCGACCTCGCGTTTGACGTGCCGGGCCGCTTGCCTTATGCGCTCGACATTGGCGACCGAGGTGCCGCCGAACTTCATAACTATACGCGCCATGACGCCGCCTTCGATGCAAACCTGTGCCGTACCGCACCGTACGGTTGTGGCGCGGTGAGTGCCACAAACCGGGCCGTTTAGCAATATGGGATAAAGGGCGCTGCGGCGACGGATCGCTTGACTTGGCGACCCGGCGCGGTCACCTCTTGGAGCACGCCAGAACGAGGTACGCCATGACCACCACCATCAGCCCCGATGAAATCGGCAAGTTCCACAAGATGGCCGAAGAGTGGTGGGATCCCAACGGCAAGTTCAGGCCCCTCCACAAATTCAACCCCGTGCGCCTTTCCTATATCCGCGAGCATGTGATCGCCCATTTCGGGCTCGATGACAAAGCCATGCGCCCGTTTACCGGCCTGCGGCTTCTCGATATCGGGTGCGGCGGCGGATTGCTGTGCGAGCCCATGGCGCGGCTGGGCGCCAGCGTGATCGGCGCCGATGCGGGCGAAAAAAACGTCAAGATCGCGGCCCTCCACGCCGAACAGTCAGGGCTCGAAATCGATTATCGCGCCACGACCTCCGAAGACCTCGCCGCGGCCGGCGAGCAGTTCGACGTGGTGCTCAACATGGAAGTGGTCGAGCACGTCGCCGACGTGCCGCTCTATCTTCAAAGCTGCTGCAATCTGGTCAAGCCCGGTGGCCTGATGTTCGTCGCCACCATCAACCGCACGGCCCGGGCCTACGCCCTGGCCATAGTCGGCGCCGAACGCGTCTTGCGCTGGCTGCCCAAAGGCACCCACCAATACGAAAAGCTGGTCACCCCCGAAGAAATCATCTCGATCACCGGCCGCAACGGCATGAATGTGATGAACAGGACAGGCGTGACCTTCAATCCGCTGAAAAACCAATGGGGCAAGAGCCGCGACATGGCGGTCAACTACATGCTGCTATTGGAAAAAACCAGGGCCCTGGACTAATCGACATTTGCGGGAGCGGCCTCATAACCCCACCCCGCTGTCACCCCGGCCTTGAGCCGCGGTCCAGTACACTCAGCATTGGTGATAGAACCCGGGCGCTGCCGCTTACTGGATCCCGGATCAGGTCCGGGATGACACCGGTGGAATTAGGCAGGCTCTAATTGTGCTCGTCGGGCACGTTGGGGAGCGGCATGAATTCGATGCCTTCATCAATCAGGCCGACAACCTCGTCCTTGGTCGCCTCGCCATAGATGCCGCGCGCTTCGGCCTCCTCGTAATGGATCTTGCGCGCTTCCTCGGCGAATTTGTCGCCCACATAATCGGCTTCCGCCGTCATCTTCTGGCGCAAAGCCCGCATGGCCTTTATAAATTCCCCATGCTCGGGATGGCCGGCCGAAAGCGCGACCTTTTCGCTCGGCCGTGAGACGGCAGGCGCCATCAGCGCCTTTTCCACCTGCGAGGAATTGCAGATCGGGCAGGTCAAAACCCCGCGCGCCGACTGCTCGTCATACGCATCGGCGTTTCTGAACCAGGCATCGAATTTGTGGCCCGCCGCGCAGGCGAGCGTGAACTGGATCACTTTCAATTCCCCGCTTGGGTTTTCAGATCGCTTCCGAACGGCGCCAGCGTAAAGGGCCGCCCATTGGCCAGCGCAGGCACCCTTTGCCGCGCCCCGGCCACCGCGTCAAGGTCCAGCGCGACAACCACCAGCCCCGGCTCGGCCCCATCGGCCTCGGCGATCACCTCGCCCCAGGGCGAAACCACGAGCGAATGACCATAGGTCGCCCGCCCGTTTTCATGGCTCCCGCCCTGCGCCGCCGCCAGGATGAAACAGCCCGTTTCAATCGCCCTGGCCCTGAGCAGAACCTGCCAGTGCGCCTCCCCGGTCGGCACCGTAAAGGCCGAAGGCACGGCAATCACCTGCGCACCCGCCTCGGCCAGCGCGCGATAAAGCACCGGGAAGCGCACATCATAGCATATGGAAAGCCCGAGCATAAATGGCGCGATATCGGCCACCACGGCCGTCTCTCCGCCCGCATAGGTGGCGCTTTCCCGATAGCCGTTGGCGCCGTCGATATCGGCATCGAAAAGATGGATCTTGTCATAGCGCGAAACGATCGCGCCCTGAGGGTCAAACAGCACCGAGCGATTGGCAAACCGTCCATCTTCAAGCGCTACCGCAAGCGAGCCGATATGAAGGAATACGCCATGGGCTCTGGCAATCCCGGCCAGCCGGGCTATCGCGCCATTGTTCTCCCACGGTTCGGCAGCGGCCTGTAACCCGGCGCGATTTCTTGCAAAGACCACGCTCATTTCCGGGGTCAGAACGTAAGTGGCGCCGGCCAGCCTCGCCTCGGCGACCCGTGTTTCGATTTCCGCGAGATTATCCCTTGCCTCAAGCCCCGAATTCATCTGGACAAGGGCAACGGTTGTGGTTTGGCTCACGCCGCGCTCTCGAGCAGGGGATCGAGCTTGCCCTGCCGCTCAAGCGCGGCCAGATCGTCATAACCGCCCACATGAATATCCCCGACGAAAATCTGCGGCACCGTGCGCCGCCCATTGGCACGCTGGGTCATGGAAGCGCGCAGATCGGGATCGAGCACGGTGATTTCTTCGAATGCGACGCCCTTGTCGCCGAGCAGTGCCTTGGCGGCGTGGCAATAAGGACATGTGGGGGTCGTATAGATTTCGACCTTGGTCATTTATTCAGAACTCCAGTCAATCGTGGCAGTTATACTGTCATATCGGCGTCGAACACAACGCGGGCAAAGCTGAGCACATCGACTTGCGATACGCCCGCGCGCTTGAGCGCCCTGGCGGCAGCCGAAACGGTGGCGCCGGTTGTCAGCACATCGTCGACAAGCACTACGCGCCGCGCCCCCAACCGCTCCAGCCGCGCCGTATCCACACCAAACGCCCCATCGACATTGCGGGCCCTCTGGGAAGCGTTGAGCCCCACCTGCTGGATGGTGCGCCGATGTCTGACAATAAGGTCGGTATGGAGTTCGCATTTTGCAAGGCGGCCAATGGCACGTGCCAGTTCCGCCGACTGGTTATACCGCCGCTCGCGTTGGCGGGCCCGGTGCAGGGGCACCGGCACCAGAACCGCATCGGGTCCCAAAAGGTCGTGACCCGCCGACACCATCATCCGCGCGCAAAACAGCGCGATTTCGGGCCGGTCGGAATATTTCATCTTCGAGACCAGCTTTCGCGCCAGATCGGTATAGGCAACAGCCGACCGCGCCCGGTCAAAAGGCGGCGGGTTGGCAATGGCCTGAACCGACAGCGCGCCTTCGCCCATCTCGGACGCGAAGGGCAAACCCAGCACCGGGCAGAACGGCCGGGAAATCGGGATCAGCTGCTCCCAGCACGCCGGACACAGCCCATCCGGCGTCAAAACCGCCTCGTTACACGCCAGGCACACCGGCGGGAACGCCAGATCGAGCGCCCGCGCGCCGGCCGACACCACAAGGGCGCGCAACCGCAGCGCAAACGGCCTGCCCCGATTTTCCATCGCCCCAACCATGATCCGATCATTGCACGGCGCTTCTTCCTGCGCCATATGGTCGGAACCATGACCCAGCCCCCCCTCGTTTTCGACCGCGCCCGCCTTGCCGCCAATTTCGCCAAGCGCGAAGGCCAATCCGATTTCGTGACCGATCTGGTGGTCGCCGACCTCGCCGACCGGCTCGCGCCGGTAACGCGGGAATTTCCAAAGGCGCTGATCATGGGCCCCGACCCACGGCTTTTGCCCGACTCTGCACAATCGGCCAGTGGCCCGATCCATTTCGAGAAAATCTCGTCCCTGCTCGAAATCGACGGCTTTGCCGCGACCGACCCCGAACATCTGCGCCTGCCCGCCACCGATTACGACCTGATCGTCTCGCTCCTTGACCTGCAGACCGTCAACGACGTCCCCGGCTTTCTCGAAAACCTGCGCCGCCACATTGCCCCCGATGGGCTTCTGATCGCCGCGGCCATCGGCGGTCGCACGCTCACCGAATTGCGCGATGCGTTCCTTGCCGCCGATGTTGAAATCCTTGGCGGCGTCTCGCCCCGCGTCGCGCCGATGATCGATGTCCGCGACGCCGGCAGCCTGCTCCAGCGGGCCGGCTTCGCGCTGCCGGTCACCGACCTTGAATCCCATACCGTGCGCTACCGCACCCCGCTTGCCCTGCTCGACGAATTGCGGGCGCTGGGCGTCACCAACCCGCTGGCTGGCCGCGACACGCGCATGCTGACCCCGCGCCATCTGATGCGGGCAGCCCAAATCTACGCCGAGCGCTTTTCCGATCCCGATGGCAAGGTGCGGGCCAGCCTCGAAATCTTGTGGCTCTCGGGCTGGGTGCCCCACGAAAGCCAGCAAAAGCCATTGCGGCCCGGCTCGGCCCGGACCAGCCTGCGCGATGTTCTTGGCGACAAGTCCAAATCCTGACCGTCACAACGGCCAGAACACCATGATGGCGGGCACGCCGACCACAACGATGATCACTTCGAGCGGCAGGCCCATGCGCCAGTAATCGCCGAACCGATAGCCGCCCGGCCCCATGATCAGCGCATTGTTGTTATGCCCGATCGGCGTAAGGAACGCGCAACTGGCGCCGATGGCCACGGCCATGAGGAACGCATCGGGATTGACTCCCAATATCTGGGCCAGCCCGTATGCGACCGGCGCAAAGATCACCGCCGTTGCAGCATTGTTGAGGACGTCCGAAAGCGTCATCGTGAACACCAGCACGGCGGCAAGCGTCACCCAGGCGGGCGCATATTGTCCAACCATCGCCAGCCCCTCGGCCATGAGCTGGGCACCGCCGGAGGTCTCGAGCGCCATGCCCACCGGCAGCAGCGAGCCGAGCAGAACGACCACCGGCCATTCGATCGATTCGTAGATCTCGCGCACCGGCAGAATATCGAAGAGCACATAAAGCACCGAAACAGCGGCCAGGGCCACTGTGAGCGGGACAATGCCGAAGGCCCCCACCCCCACCGCAGCCGCAAACAGCCCGATCGCCGCCAGCGCCTTTTCGTGCCGCGTCACCGAGACACTCGAGGCGATGGGCAGGCAGTCCATGCGGGTTATCACATCGTCCACGGCGTCCTGGTGGCCGAGCAACAGCAGCACGTCGCCCACCTCGATCGGCGTGCGGCGCACGCGCTCGGTGATGGCCCGGCCCCGCCGCGACAGCCCCAGCATCACAACCCCGTTGCGCTGCATGACCCGTACGTCGTTGGCGATGCGGCCGACGACGCGGCTGTCTATCGTCACCACCGCCTCGGCCATCTTGAGATCGGACGAAAGCTCCGCGCTTTCCCCCGAGCGGCCCTGCAAATCGACCTGCAGCGCTCCGGCCAGCGCCGATATCGCCTCGGCGCTGCCGTTGACGACGATCAGATCGCCCTTTCTGATCTTTTCCCACCGCGCCCGGCCCGGCAGGCGCTTGTTGCGGCGCACCAGCCCCACTATGGCGCAATCGTGCTCCTCGGCCTCGGCGTCCAGATCGCGCACCCGCTGACCCTTGGCTTTCGATTTCTCGGTGACCACGAGTTCGGTCGTATAGCTGGCGGAGGCGCGCAATTCGGCGCCGGCCCCCTTGTCGCGCACCGGGATCAGTCGCCAGCCCACCAGCCCGATGAACGCCACGCCGGCCAGCGCGCAAACCAGCCCCACCGGGGTGAAATCGAACATCGTGAAGCTCTCGCCCATGGCGCGTTCGCGATAGGCGGCGATGATGATGTTGGGGGGCGTGCCGATCATCGTCAGCATGCCGCCAAGGATCGTGGCAAAGGCCAGCGGCATCAGGGAGGATGCGGGCGAGCGGTTCGCCTTTTGCGCCGCCTGGACGTCGACGGGCATGAGAATGGCCAGCGCCGCGACATTGTTCATGAAACCCGAAAAGGCCGCGCCGATACTCCCCATGACCGCGATGTGGACCGGCAATGAGCGGTCCCGGTTCACAGCGTGCCGGGTGATGAGATCGACCGCCCCCGACCGCGACAGGCCCGCCGTGACCACCAGCACCAGGGCGATGATGATCGTGGCGTCGTTTCCGAAACCCGAAAATGCGGTGTCGGCCGGGACGACCCCCAGCACGACGCCGACGATCAGGGCGGCAAAGGCAACGAGGTCGTATCGCCACTTGCCCCATAAAAGCCCCACAAGGACCGACCCCAGAAGGACAAAAAGCACGATCTGTTCGTAGGTCAAGACAATCCCCCGCACGGCGTTCACAAATGCAGGTCAACCCTAAAGGGTTCCCTTGCCCAGCGCGACCGGCAACAAAAAACCCCGGAGCGAGGGCTCCGGGGATTATGAGGCATTGGTCTGCGGAGCGGGTCAGAACGCCCCGTGGCAATGCTTGAATTTCTTGCCCGATCCGCACGGGCACGGATCGTTGCGCCGGGTACGGGCCATGACTTCGGGGCTCAACTGGCCCCTGGGTCCGTCTTCGTCGCGCACTTCGTTCTCCCCGGTCACCGGGTCGAGATGGGTTTCACGAAGCTGGGCGGGGGCCTGCGGCTCGGGCGGCTTGATCTCGAAATGGCTCATCTGGGTGGTGACCAGTTCGCGCAGATTGGCCAGAAGCAGCGAGAACAGCTCGAACGCTTCCTGCTTGTATTCGTTGAGCGGATCGCGCTGGGCCAGTCCGCGCCAGCCCACCACTTTCGAAAGGTGATCGAGCGTTACAAGATGCTCGCGCCACAACCCGTCGATCGATTGCAAAATGAAGCTTTTTTCGATCTGGCGCATGGTCTCGGGCCCGATGCGCGCCGCCTTGGCCGCCGCATAATCATCGGCCATCTTGACGATACGCTCGCGCAGCACTTCCACATCCATGCCTTCCTCGTCGGCCCATTGGGCCAGCGGGGGCTCGATGCCCAGATAGGTCTTGCACGCCGCGCCGAGCTGTTCTGTGTTCCACTGCTCGGGATAGGAGCGCTCGGGCGCCGATTTGGCGATGATCGAATCCACGACGTCGTGGCGCATGTCGGCGATGGTTTCGGCGACGTTTTCGGCATCCATCAACTCGATGCGCTGTTCGAAGATCACCTTGCGCTGATCGTTCATCACGTCATCGTATTTGAGGATATTCTTGCGGATATCGAAATTGTGCCCTTCGACGCGGGTCTGGGCGCGCTCGATGGCCTTGGTGACCATGGCGTCGGAAATCGATTCCCCGTCTTTCAGTCCCAGCGAAGTGAGGACCTTTTCCATGCGTTCGGGGAAGAACCGGCGCATCAGATCGTCCTGCAGCGAGACGAAGAATTTCGACCGCCCCGGATCGCCCTGACGGCCCGAACGGCCGCGCAGCTGGTTGTCGATACGACGGCTTTCGTGCCGCTCGGTGCCGATCACCATCAGCCCGCCTGCCGCCAGCGCTTCCTTTTTCTTTTCTGCGATATCGGCCTTGATCTCGGCGGTCTTTTTCTCAAGCGCCTCGTCCTCGATACCCTCGCCTTCATTGGCAACGCGCATTTCCAGATTGCCGCCAAGCTGGATGTCGGTCCCGCGACCGGCCATGTTTGTGGCAATCGTGATGGCGCCCGGCACACCCGCCGCCGCGATGATCTGGGCTTCCTGCTCATGATGGCGGGCGTTGAGGACGGCGATGTCCTTGATCCCCTTTTTCTTGAGGAAGTCCGCAAGCATCTCCGAACGCTCGATCGAGGTGGTGCCGACCAGAACCGGCTGGTTGCGCGAGCGGCACTCGATCACCTCGTCGGTGATGGCCTGGAACTTTTCCTCGACCGAGCGATAGATCTGGTCGTTCTCGTCGATACGCGCGATCGGCACGTTGGTGGGCACGGTCACAACGTCCAGCCCGTAGATATCGGCAAATTCGGACGCCTCGGTATCGGCCGTGCCGGTCATGCCGGCCAGCTTTGTGTAAAGCCGGAAATAATTCTGGAAGGTGATCGAGGCCAGCGTCTGGTTTTCCGGCTGGATCTTTGTGCCTTCCTTGGCTTCGAGCGCCTGGTGCAGCCCCTCGGAAAACCGCCGTCCCGGCATCATGCGGCCGGTGAACTCATCGATGATCACAACACCGTCGTCGCGGACGATATAGTCCTTGTCGCGGGTGAAGATCTTGTGCGCCTTGAGCGCTGAATTGAGGTGATGGACGATCGAGACATTGTCGATGTCATAGAGCGAGCCGGATTTGATGAGCCCGTCGCGCTCGAGGATTTCCTCGAGCTTTTCGATGCCCTCGTCGGTAAAGCTCGCCGCGCGGTGCTTTTCGTCGATCGTGTAGTCGTCCTCGACCAGCAGCGGAATGTATTTGTCGATGGTCTTGTAGAGTTCGGACCGGTCCTGGGAGGGCCCCGAAATGATCAGCGGGGTCCGCGCCTCGTCGATCAGGATGGAATCCACTTCGTCGACGATCGCGTAATTGTGTCCGCGCTGCACCATCTGGGCGCGCGAATATTTCATGTTGTCGCGCAGATAGTCGAAACCGAACTCGTTGTTGGTGCCATAGGTGATGTCGGCATCATAGGCTGCCTTGCGCTCGGCATCGTTGAGCCCGTGGACGATCACCCCCGTGGTCAGGCCCAGAAAGCTGTAGAGCCGGCCCATCCATTCACTGTCGCGGCGCGCCAGATAGTCGTTGACGGTGACGATATGGACGCCCTTGTCTTCAAGCGCGTTGAGATAGGCTGAAAGCGTCGCGACAAGCGTCTTGCCTTCACCGGTGCGCATTTCGGTAATGGCCCGCTCGTTGAGCACCATGCCGCCGATCAGCTGAACGTCGAAGTGCCGCATGCCCAGCGCGCGCTTGGAGCCTTCCCGGACAGTGGCGAATGCGGGAACCAGCACATCGGCCAGCTTGGCGCCATCGCGCAATTGCTGGCGGAATTCCTCGGTCTTGGCCTTCAACTGCTCGTCGGTGAGCTTTTCGAATTCGGGCTCGAGTGCGTTGATGGCATCGACACTGGATTGATAGCGTCTGACGCGCCGATCGTTGGCCGAGCCGAAAAACTTCCGGGCGAGCGCTGCTAGAGCCATGAAGAATTGTCCTTAGAACCTTGTTGGATGCACCCGAACCGGCGGTTGCGACGTCCCGGAATTGCCTTGCACGAATGGACGGGCGGCAGGCCGGGGCGCTGCCGAAAGGAGCGCGGAAAACTTCGGCAGGAGATGTAAGAGTGCCACCATGGGTTGTCAACGTTGGCAAAATCGGACAAACCACCGCCAAAGTCCGGGGCTAAACGCTTATCTGGAACTTTGGTTCGGGCGATGGGGGGCCCGGGTCCGGAAAACAAGGAGAGTTCTCATCATGTCATCCGACTTCGCCGCTCCGGTGGCCGGCCTCTTGCGGGCCGCATTCATCCCGGCGGTCCTCGCCGTCTCGCTGACCGCTTCTCCGGTCTGGGCGCAAAACGACGATCCTGCCCCCGCCGCCGAAGCGACCGAACAGGCAGCGCCTGCCGCTCCTGCCGAGCCAGCCGCTCCCGCCGAACCGGTCTCACCCGATACGGTGCTGGCCACAGTGGGCGGCGAAGACATTACCGAAGGTGATCTGGTTCTGGCCGCCGAAGAGCTGACCCAGGAACTCCAGTCCATTCCCGCCGACCAGCGGCGCGGTTTTCTTTTGACCGTCATCATCGACATGAAGCTGATGGCCAGCGCCGCCCGCGAGGATGGCCTCGACCAGTCCGAGGATTTCACCCGCCGTCTGGCTTATCTCGAAGACCAGGCCCTGCGCCGCGCCTTTTTCAATTCGATCGTCGAAAATCAGGTGACCGAGGAGGCTATCCAGGCCGCCTATGACGAACAGGTCGCCGATTTCTCGCCCGAACCCGAAGTCCGCGCCCGCCACATCCTGGTTCCGACCGTCGAGGAAGCCAACGAAATCCGTGCCGAAATCGAAGCCGGCCGTGATTTTGCCGATGCCGCCAGCGAATATGGCACCGACGGCACCCGCGCCAATGGCGGCGATCTGGGCTATTTCTCGACAGGCATGATGGTCCCCGAATTCGAACAGGCCGCCATGGCCCTCGAAATCGGCGAGCTCTCCCAGCCCGTCGAAAGCCAGTTCGGCTTCCACCTGATCTATCTCGAAGACCGTCGCCTGTCCGAAGCGCCCCCGCTCGAGGAGGTGCGCCAGCAGGTTGCCCAGCAGGTTCTCTATGAGAGCTATGAAGCGGCCATCGACGAGATCAAGACCGGCGTCGAAATCGAGATCGACGACCCCGACCTCGCCGCACAGGTCGAGGCTCAGGGCGGCATCTAACGCCCACCGATTTCCTCAATTCTTTAGAACCCCGGTCCCTGGCCGGGGTTCTTTTTTTCCAGGGACCGCTCTTGCCCCTCAACGCGGACCGCCTGCACCGGGGCAATTGCAAACCCCTTCGCTCCGGCCGATCATGGTGAGAAAACGAAAAAATTTCCGGCCCGCTGTCGAACCGGCCAAATGGCGCGCGACATCTTTGTGCACGATGATGTGCGGACCCAGGGATGAAAGGATTTTCCCATGCGTTATTTGCTCATGCTGCATGCCGACGAAACGGTCGGAGCGTCCATGCCGCCCGAACAGATGAAAGCGGCCATGGACCAGATGGGCGCCTATGTGCAGGCGCTCGAAAAAGCCGGCGCCTTCATTGCAACAGAGGCCCTCGACTTCGCCTCGAAGTCCTCGCTTGTCACGGTTCGTGACGGGGATACGCGGGTGGAGGACGGCCCGTTCGCAGAAGCACGCGAACAGTTCGGCGGTTATTTCATCATCGAGGCGGCCAACGAGGACGAGGCCCGCAAATGGGCGGCGCGATGCCCAGGCGCGACCTGGGGGACGGTCGAGGTCCGCCGCATCCGCGACAAGGACGAATATTGACCGTTTTGACCCCGGCACGACAGGCAGTCGAACGCGTGGCCCGCGAGAGCTACAGCCGGCTGCTTGCCGTACTCGCCGCCCGGAGCCGGGACATCCCCGGCGCCGAGGACGCGCTGGGCGAGGCTTTGGCCGCGGCGTTGCGGCAATGGCCCCAAGAGGGTGTGCCCGCCAGCCCCGAAGCCTGGCTGGTGTCGGTTGCCCGCCGGCGCCAGGTCGACGCCCGGCGTCGCCGGGCAACCGCTGAGGCTGCCACCGAGCACCTGACGATGATCGCTGATGAATTCGACCCGCCGGACGGCGAGCGCCCGATCTTTCCCGACCGCCGCCTGACGCTGATGCTGGCCTGCACCCGCTCCGAGATCGATCCCGCCATGCGCACCCCGCTCATGCTGCAAATTCTCCTGGGGCTGACCGCAACCGAGATCGGCGCCGCCTATCTGGTCCCGCCGGCGACCATGGGCCAGAGGCTGGTGCGCGCCAAGGCGCGGCTCGGGCAACTCAATATCGGGTTCCAGGAGCCCGACGCCGATCAGCTCCGGACCGGCCTGCCTGCCGTTCTGGAGGCCATCTATGCAGCGTTTACCAGCGATTGGGTGGGTCGGGAGAGCCGCAAGCGAGCCGAAGAGGCAATATGGCTGGCCCAATGCGTGGTGGCGCAGGTGCCCTCGGACCCCGAAGCGAAGGGACTTGTCGCGCTGCTGTTATATCTGAGCGCCCGAATGGACGCGCAGAGGACCCCCGATGGCAGCTATGTGCCGCTTGAAGCGCAGGACACCGCCCGCTGGGACCATGAGGCGATCGATACAGCCGAAATTCTGCTGCGGGCCGCCAGCCAGGACGGACCGAGCGGTCGCTTTCAGATCGAAGCCGCCATCCAGTCGGTTCACTGCGCGCGGCGCAACAGCGGCGGCACCGACTGGGCGGCAATCGGATCGCTATATGATCTGCTGTTGGTTATGCGGCCCTCGCCGGTCGTGCGCCTCAACCGGGCACTGGCGCAAAGCCATCTCGATGGCGCCACCGCCATGCTCGGCGAGATCGCCGAAATCGGCCTTGACCCGCGCATGGTCGCCTACCAGCCCTATTGGGCGGGACGCGCCCAGTTGGCCGCAAGCGCCGGAGAGCGCGAGATGGCGCTCGAGGCCTTTGGCGTGGCGATGGGTCTGACCTCCGACCCGGCGGTCCGGGCCTATCTCATGGAACGTCGGCATCTCCTGCTCGACGGGTGAGCGCGGCATCCCGAACCCCTCAGCCGGGGTTCTTTTTTGTCGCCGCCAGGATGGTGGCAACCACCCTCTCGATATCGGCATCCGAGCCTTCGAGCCGGCCGGTCAAAAGCCGATGCCAGGCAAAACCGGCAAGCAGTTCGATGATGACGGCGCTATCGGCCTCTGCGTCGATTTCGCCGCGCGCCTTTGCCCGGTCAACCAATTGCTCGGCAAATTTGCGCCGCCCACGCTCATAGGCAAACAGCGCCTCGGCGGCCTGCGGATCGCTCTGGGCCTCGGCAATGACCGAGCGGAACACGGTTCCGCAGATGCCATCGCTCCAGAACCCGATCAATTGATTGGTCAGAAACCCCCGCAGATCGTCCTCGAAATTTCCCGTGTCGGGAAACTGGCGTGCATTCTTGAACCCCTGATAAACGTCGAGCAGCAGCGCCGCCTTGGAGGGCCACCAGCGATAAACCGTCGGTTTGCCCGCCCTTGCCCGCCGCGCCACCGCCTCGATGGAAAACCCCGAAAGCCCCTCTTCGCTCAGGATCGCTTCCGCCGCATCGAGAATGGCCTGCTGGCTGGCCGGATTGCGTTTGGCACCGATCGAGCCACGCCGCACTGCGGCAGGCTGTTTTTGGTTTGCCATCTCCCGTACTCCTTTCCTCGACCCGCACCACGCCTTGCGGCCCGGCCCCTCATCCAATTGCCCTGATCGGTGAAACAACCGTCATGGCCACTCCCCAGCTACGCCTCGGGACCGCTGGCGCCTCCCGCCCCCTTGGGTCGCTCAAACCTTGGATCCCTTGGTTCGCTTTGATCCGTAGGTCCCTTCCCCGCAGATCCCGTGACCTCGCGATCCAGCGATCCGGAGACCCAGGAACCCAGGAACCCAGGAACCCAGCGAGACGTGCCCGAACATATAGGAGAAAAAAATCAAAATATCCACTTGAACGAAACGGCTCGTTTCAAGATATAACGGAACGTTCCGTTTCGAAAGGTTGACCGAATGTCCAATATGTCCTCCGCACTAACCTCCTCCGCCCCAACCTCCACCGCATCGACCACCGGCCCCGCACCGACCGCCGCTCTCCGCCCCGCCAGGTCGCGGCAGTTTCTGGTGACCCTCATCGGGGTCTATCCCATCATCACCCTGATCCTCTACCTCGTCCTCCCTCTCACCGCCGGCTGGCCCATCTGGCAGACGACCCTGATCGTCGCCCCGACCATGGTGGCCATCATGGTGTTCTGGCTGATCCCCCAGATCCAGAAGCGTTTTTCCGTCTTCATCATGCGTCCCGTGCGCTGATGGAGACCGCGGCGGATCCTGCCGGCCCGTCTGGAATTTGAAGGGCACCGGCCCGAAGAGCTCTTCCGGGCATCCTCGCTCCAACTTTAGCGCTTTCGCGACCTTGCGCATGATCGCCCTTTGGGGCACACGAGGCACATCGATCTGTCGAAGGTTTGCCCCAATGGCCCTGCCCGTCTCCCCCCTTGCCCCCAAAACCCATGTCGCCCCGCCCGCCATTGCCGGTGTGCGCTTTGCCACCGCCGAAGCGGGCATTCGCTACAAGGGGCGCACCGACGTGCTGCTCGCGGTCTTTGATCCGGGCACCGTCGTTGCCGGAGTTTTGACGCGCTCGCTCTGCCCCTCGGCGGCCATCGACTGGTGCCGGCAGAACCTTGGCGCCGGCACGGCCCGCGCCCTTGTCGTCAATTCGGGCAACGCCAATGCCTTTACCGGTCTAAAGGGCAGAGAATCGGTGAAACTGACCGCAGACATCGCCGCGAAAGCTGTGGGGTGTGAACCCTCGGAAGTCTTTCTCGCCTCGACCGGCGTCATCGGCGAACCGCTCGACGCCACCAAATTCGACGGCGTCCTTCAGGGCCTGAACGAAAAGCTGGCCGCCGCGCCCTGGATGGATCCGGCCAGGGCGATCATGACCACCGACACCTTCCCCAAACTGGCTGAAGCCACCATCGACATCGACGGGACGACCATTTCCATCGCCGGCATCGCCAAGGGCTCGGGCATGATCGCGCCGGACATGGCCACCATGCTCAGTTTCGTGTTCACCGACGCACCCGTAGCCGCCGATGTGCTCCAGGCGCTCGTCGCAAAGCACAATAAGACGAGCTTTAACGCTATCACCGTCGACAGCGACACCTCGACCTCCGATACGCTTTTGGCCTTCGCCACCGGCAAGGCGCAAATCGACCCTATCGCCTCGCTCGACGATCCGCGCGCGCAAGCCTTCGGCGAGGCGCTCAATGACGTGCTGTTCGATCTCGCCATGCAGGTGGTGCGCGATGGCGAGGGGGCTACCAAATTCGTCGCGGTCAATGTCACGGGCGCCACATCCGACGACAGCGCCGCAAAGATCGCCCGCGCCATTGCCGACTCGCCCCTCGTCAAGACGGCAATCGCCGGCGAAGACGCCAATTGGGGCCGCATTGTCATGGCGGTGGGCAAGGCCGGCCAGCCCGCCGATCGAGACAGGCTCACCATTGCCTTTGGCGAGCATGTCCTCGCCCGCAACGGGCAGCGCGCTCCCGATTATTCCGAGAATGCGGCCACCGCCTATATGAAGGGCGACGAGCTTTCGATAAGCGTCGATATCGGGCTCGGCGCGGGCGGCGCCACGGTCTATACCTGCGATCTGACCCACGGCTATATCGACATCAACGGCAGCTACAGGAGCTGATCCGACTTGCTGACCGTCTCCCAGATCGAAACCGCGTCCCTTGCCACATGGCCCGCGCTCGAAACCGTCGCGGACGGGCACTGGCGCGCCCGGTTCGCCGGGGGCTTTTCGGGACGCTCCAATTCGATCTGGTCCCTCGATCCAGCCGACGACGGCGACGCCGCCGGGCGCATCGCAACCCTTTCGGCCCGCTATGCCCGACACGATCTGCCCGCCGTTTTCAGGGTAACCCCGCTCACCGGAAACGGCATCCTCGATACGCTCGACCAGACGGGCTGGGAGCCTTTCAAAACCAGTCTCGTGCTCTCTGCCCCGCTCACCCAGACCGACGGGTTCGATGGCGCGGCCAGCCTTTACGACGCCACCGACCCCGCTTTCCTCGCCGCGCAGACGGCCCTTCAGGGCTTTGATGCCAACCAGCGCGGAACCTTCGCCGCGATCCTTGCCGCGCTCAATCGCCCCGCCTGCGGCATTGTCATCGCCGATAGTCAAGGAGCGCCCGGCGCCTCGCTGTTGTGCGTCGAGAGTGACGGCATCGTTATGATCTATGACGTCATCACAGCGAAAAGCCTGCGCGGTCAGGGATTTGGCCGCCGCATGATGGCCAGCGCGCTCAGTTGGGGGGCCGAAAACGGCGCCAGCCACGCCGCGCTTCAGGTCCAGGGTGACAACAGCCCGGCCATCGCGCTCTATCTCTCCATGGGGTTCGTCTTCCGCTACCCCTATCACTACCGCCGCAAGCCCGAGGCCCAAGCGCAATGAAAATCACACTTGTCGTTGCCTGCGCGCTTGTCGATGCCGACCGGCGCGTGCTGATCGCCCAGCGCCCCCAGGGCAAGCAACTGGCCGGTCTCTGGGAATTTCCTGGCGGCAAGCTCGAGGCGGGCGAAACCCCTGAAGCCGCGCTGATCCGCGAATTGCGTGAAGAGCTCGAGATCGAAACGAAAGAAGCGTGCCTCGCCCCTTTGACCTTTGCCAGCCACACCTATGACGACTGGCACCTGATGATGCCGCTCTATGTCTGCCGGAAATGGCAGGGCACACCCGTCGCAACCGAGCATTCGGCCCTCAAATGGGTGCGCCCGCAAAAGCTGCACGACTACCCAATGCCCCCCGCCGACATCCCGCTCATCGCCCCGCTCTGCGATCTGCTTTGAGCGTTTTTTTCGGCGTCGCCATCGCCCAATCCATGCACCCCGGCCTTGCCGTCCAGCGTTTGACGGGCGGGTGGTGTTCCCCCTCACCCGATAAGATCAGCCCTGCGGCGCGCTTTCGGCCCCCGGTTCCGGCTGGGCGGGCGCCAGCCCATTGAGCGGGCTGAACAGGGTATCAAAAAAGCCGCCCACGGCATTGTTGATCGCTTCGCTCCGCGCGGCCAGTTCGACCTCGGCGTTAACGCGCCGCTGTTCGGCTTCCGCTGCCGCCGCCTCTGAATCGGCAAGCCGCATGATCGCGCTCTGTATTGCCGCGGCGTCGGCGGACTGGCGCGCCTGGAAGGCCGAAACTATGGACGCGTCGGCCACCACCGCCTGGCAGCTTCCCGCCATCGAAGCGGTTGCGTTGACCGCTGTCGGCTGGCGGAACACGTAACGGCCATCGCACACGTCCCACGCGGGCGGCGTATTGGCCACCTCGAAGAAATCGTAGCCCTGCTTGATGTTGTTCCAGAAATCGATGTGCTGGCTCGACTGGTGCTTGGCCATGTTTTCGGGCGTCATGCGGAAGGGAAAAATCTGCACCTCGAACGAGCGGTTGCCGCCGGTAAAGCTTTCGCGGGCCAGCGCATAGATTTCCGCGATCTGCTCGTCTTCCATGGCGTAGCACCCCGCCGACGAACACGCGCCATGCACCATCAGATGGCTGCCCGTCCGCCCATGAGTGCGGTCATATCTGTTGGGAAAGCCCAGATTGAAGGCGAGGTAATAGTTCGAGTTCGGGTTCATCAGCCCCGGGGTGATGGTATAGAACCCTTCAGGCGCCTGTCGGTCGCCCTCGTAGAATTTGGGACCGAGTTCGCCCGACCACGTGCAGATTTCATAGGACTGGAACAGCTTGAAAGAGCCGCCGGCGGTCTGTTTCCAGACCTCGAGCGTCGATTCTTCCTTGAAGATGCGCACCATCATCGCCGCCTGCGGGCTCGAACCCATGGCGGCCAGCCGCGATTTGGCGGCGCCTGAAAGCGGCGTGAGATGACGCCCGTCGCCTTCAAGCGCCGAGCACGAGGCCAGAACACCCGTAACAACGAGCGATACGGCCAAAAGGACGATTTTACGGAGCATCTATGCCCTGACCCTACAATTCCTGTACGCCTTGCCCCCACCCCCACTATGCCATCACAGGGTTAACGCTCGGTAAGGTTGTCGGGTAATCGACCTAAATTTTATGCAAATTGCAAGATGACGTTGTCAAATTCAGGTGAGAGACGTCCCGATCGCCAGGAATTTTTCGCGCCGCTGCTCACGGATTTCGAGCGGGCCGAGATCGTCGTCATATTCGCCGAGGAACTTGACGATTTCGGCTTTGACGTCCGCGAAGATTTTTTCCGGATTGCGGTGCGCCCCGCCCATGGGCTCCTCGATGATGCCGTCGATCACTTTGAGAGCCAACAGATCCTGCGCCGTGATCTTTTGCGCCGCAGCCATGTCCTGCGCCTTGCCCGCGTCGCGGAACAGGATCGACGCGCCAGCCTCCGGTGAAATCACCGAATAGACCGAATGCTCGAGCATGAGCACCTTGTTGGTCGCCGCAATCGCGATCGCCCCGCCCGAGCCGCCTTCGCCGATGACGATGGAAAGGTTGGGAACCCCGATCTCGAGGCATTTTTCGGTCGAGCGCGCAATGGCCTCGGCCTGGCCGCGTTCTTCGGCACCGATCCCCGGATAGGCGCCCGCCGTATCCACGAACGAGATCACCGGCAGGCCGAACCGGTCTGCCATTTCCATGATGCGCACGGCCTTGCGGTAACCCTCGGGCCGTGCCATGCCGAAATTGTGCTTCAATCGGCTTTCGGTGTCATTGCCCTTTTCCTGGCCCAGGATGGCCACGGGCACCCCGTCGATGCGCCCGAACCCGGCCTGGACGGCGGGATCTTCGGCATATTTGCGATCGCCGGCCAATGGCGTCCATTCGGTCACCAGCGCCTTGAGGTAATTGGAGAAGTGCGGGCGCTGCGGATGGCGCGCCACCTGCGTCTTCTGCCAGGGGCTCAGCTTTTTATAGACGTCGCGCAGGGCATCGTCGGCGCGCTGTTGCAGGCGCGTAACCTCGTCACCGATCGAGACCGCTTCATCGGTCTGGGCGAGGTTCTTGAGCTCGGCAATCTTGCCTTCGAGCTCGGCGACGGGTTTTTCGAAATCGAGATATGACTGCATGCAATCCGCCCGTTTCGGGCAACCTTCTCATGTTTGTACGACAAGCACCAGATGCTGGCTAGCGCGATGACCTAGGGTTCCAAAGTGGCGGGAAAGTGTCGATTAGACAGTGTGATGTCAAGCATCGCTCGACAGCGGATGATGATCTTCGAGCAGTTTGCGCAAATGAGCGTCCAGAACATGAGTATAAATCTGGGTTGTTGAAATGTCCGCGTGACCCAAAAGCATCTGCACCACCCTCAAATCGGCCCCGTTCTGGAGCAGATGGGACGCAAAGGCGTGCCGCAACACATGCGGCGAGACCTTTGCAACCGGCAGCCCGGCCCGGCCCGCCAGCCCCTTGAGGTCGCGCGCGAACACCTGCCGCGCCAGATGCCCCTCGGCTCCCTTGGCCGGAAACACGAACTTTTGCTTGTCCGCGCGGTCCAGCCAGCCGAGCAGGGCGTCCTTGGCCTTGTCGTTGAGCGGCACCAGCCGTTCCTTGCCGCCCTTGCCGACAATGGTCAGATGATCGGCCTCCCGCCGCACCGCCCTGCGCTCGAGCGCCACAAGTTCGGTCACCCGCAACCCCGTGGCATAGAGCAATTCGAGCAGCACATAGAGCCGCACAGCGCCATCCTCGCCGCCCGCCGCTTCGTCCTCGGCGCATTGCAAAAGCCGGTCGACGTCCTCGACCGAAAGCACATTGGGCAATCCCCGGCCCGGCTTCGGCGTCGAAACGATGCGGGTTGGATCGTCGGCCTTGCTGCCCTCGGACACCAAAAACCTGTGCAATTGCCGCACCGCGCTCAACCGCCGCGCCGCCGAACTGGCCGCCAGCCCCTGCGCCGTAAGGAAGGCCAGATAATCGGCGACGTCGGCCCGCACCGCATCGGATATCGCCTTGTGCCTGTTGGCCAGAAACCCGGCATAATCGAGCAGGTCGCGCCGATAGGCCTCGATCGTATTGGCCGCGGCGCCCCGCTCGGCGCTCATCATTTCAAGGAATGCCTCGATAAGATGGCCGTCCGCCATCACGGCGCATCCGCCAGAAGGTCGCGCGTGGGCACCCTCACTGTAACGTCGCGCTCATGGGGCTCGACCAGCACCGCCAGCGCGAACATGCCCGCATAGGCAAGCCCTGCGATAAAGGCGATTGCAACCAGCAGGCGAAACAATGTGGGCATGGCATCCTCGGCGTCGGTAAGTGATTTTTCCAGATTTGCGCGCCCCCGGCAAGCGAGCGACCTTGACAGCCAGACCGCCAGAGGATTGAACCACATCAACCAATAAGGGCACCATGATGGGGCAGAACGCGACAGGCATTGCCAGGCCGAAGGCCGAAAGCCAGGTGCTCGACGCCCTGGCCGGACGGCCCGTCGTGCTCGTGGGCATGATGGGCGCCGGCAAGACTACGGTCGGCCGCCGCCTGGCCAACCGGCTCGGCCTGCCCTTCACCGATTCCGATGCGGAGATCGAGACCGCCGCCGGCATGTCGGTTCCCGACATCTTTGCCGCCCATGGCGAGCCCGAATTCCGTGCTGGCGAAGCCCGCGTCATCTCCCGGCTCCTGCGCGAGCATCAGGGCATCATCGCCACGGGCGGCGGCGCCTTCATCAACCCCGAAACCCGCGAAGCCATAAAAGCCAATTCCGTTTCGATCTGGATCAAGGCCGATTTCGACCTGTTGTTCGCCCGCGTCTCCAAACGCCCCGGCCGCCCCCTGCTCCAGACCGCCGACCCCCGCGGCACGCTCAAGGGGCTGATCGACAGCCGCTATCCGATCTATGCGCTGGCCGACCTGACAGTGGCCTCGCGCGACGTGCCCCACGATGTGGTCGTCAACGACATCCTCGCCGCCATTTCGAGCCATTTCGACATCCCGAAAGACCAATGAGCGACCACACTCCCCTTCACACCGTCCACGTGCCGCTGGGCGAACGGGCTTACGACATCGTTATCGCCCCCGATGCCATCGGGAGCGCCGGCTCTAATCTGGCCGGCATGTTCCCCGGCGCGCGCTACGGCATCGTGACCGACGAAAACGTGGCCAAAGCCCAGCTTCCCCGCCTCGCCCGATCCCTTGACGCGGCCGGGCTTGGACACACCGAGATCGTCGTCCCGGCCGGTGAAGCCACCAAATCCTGGGCCAATTTGCAGAATGTGACCGAAGCCATCCTTGCGGCCCGGCTCGAACGCAACGACATCCTGATCGCGCTGGGCGGCGGGGTCATCGGCGACCTGGCCGGTTTTGCCGCATCGATCGCCCGGCGCGGCATGGATTTCGTCCAGATCCCCACCTCGCTTCTGGCCCAGGTGGATTCCTCGGTCGGCGGCAAGACCGGTATCAATTCGGTCCACGGCAAGAACCTTGTCGGCGCCTTCCACCAGCCCCGGCTGGTGCTGGCCGACCTTGAGGCCCTCGAAACCCTGCCGCCCCGCCAGTTTGCCGCCGGCTATGCCGAACTGGCCAAATACGGCCTGATTGACGACGAGGACCTGTTTTTCTGGCTCGAAGCCAATTATCGCGAGATCGAAGCGGGCGGCCCGGCTCGCGGGGAGGCCATTGCCCGCGCCTGCGCCGCCAAGGCCCGCGTCGTTGTCGCCGACGAAAAGGAAACCGGCAACCGCGCCCTGCTCAATCTCGGCCACACCTTCGGCCACGCTCTCGAAAAAGCCACCGGCTATTCCGACCGGCTGCTGCATGGGGAAGGCGTGGCCATAGGCATGGTGCTGGCGCATCGGTTTTCGGCGAAACTGGGCCTTGCGCCGTCCCAGGATGCCGGCCGCGTCGAAGCGCATTTGAAAAATGCCGGCCTGCCCACTACATTGGCCGATATCGCTGGAGACCTGCCGCCAACGCAAATGCTCATGGACGCCATCGCACAGGACAAGAAAGTCTCGCGCGGGCAACTGACGTTCATTTTGACACGCGGTATCGGCAAGGCCTTCATCGAGAAAAAAATCGACCCCCAGGCGGTCGCAACTTTCCTTGAGGATATACGCTGATGTCGTTGTGGCTGTCTTTGTTCGCCATTGTCGCGCTGCTGGCCATGAGCTTTTTCTTTTCCGGCTCGGAGACCGCGCTAACCGCCTCGTCGCGGGCCCGCATGTACCAGATGGCCAAGGCGGGCAACAAGCGCGCCTCGCTGGTCGAGAAGCTGACCGCTGAAAAGGAGCGCCTGATCGGCGCCATCCTCTTGGGCAACAACGTCGTCAACATTTTAGCGTCCACCCTTGCCGCTTCGGTCCTGATCCAGATTTTCGGCGAGGCGGGCATCGCCTATGCCACTCTGGCCATGACCGCCGCCGTCGTCGTCTTTTCCGAGGTGCTGCCCAAGACCATCGCGCTGATCCGCCCCGATGGCTTCGCCCTGTTCGTATCACCCATCATCCGGGTCATCGTCCTGGTCTTTTCGCCGGTGACCCTGACCGTTCAGGCCTTCGTCAACGTCATCCTGCGCCTGTTCGGGCTCGACCCCGACAAGGCCAGCGAAATCTCGGGCCATGAGGAATTGCGCGGCGCCGTGGACTTCCTCCATTCGGAGGGCGAAGTGGTCAAGGGCGACCGCGACATGCTGGGCGGCATCCTCGACCTGCGCGAACTCGAAGTGTCCGACGTCATGGTGCACCGGACCCGCATGCTGGCGCTCGATGCCGACATGCCCGCCGACGAATTGATCGGCGCCATCCTCGACAGCCCCTTTACCCGCGTGCCCCTCTACAAGGACAAGCAGGACAATATCGTTGGCGTCGTCCACGCCAAGGATCTGCTGCGCGCCATCCAGAAGGCGGACGGCGATTTTACAAAGGTCAATCCCGCCAGGATCGCCTTCAAGCCCTGGTTCGTGCCCGATACGACCTCGGCACAGGCCCAGCTCAATGCGTTTTTGAAACGCAAGCTCCATTTCGCGCTGGTGGTCGATGAATATGGTGAGGTTCAGGGCCTGATCACCCTCGAGGACATCCTCGAGGAGATCGTTGGCGAAATCGCCGACGAGCACGATGCGGTGATCGATGGCGTGCGCAAGCAGGCCGACGGCTCCTATATCATCGATGGCCAATTGCCCATCCGCGACCTCAATCGCGCGCTCGACTGGAACCTTCCCGACGAGGAGGCGACCACCGTTGCCGGTCTGGTCATCCATGAAGCCAAGCTGATCCCCGATCCGGGCCAGCAATTCACCTTCCACAATTTGCGCTTCAAGGTGTTGCGCCGCCAGCACAACAGGGTGACCCAGCTCCGCGTATCTCCGGTGGAAGCGGTGGTCAGCGCGAAGGCGTGACCTTGATGGCCAGGGCGTGCAGCCCGGCATCGAACTGATCGGCAAGCGCCGCGTTGATGGCCCTGTGCTGTTCGACGCGGCTCAGCCCATCGAGCTTTTCGCTGGCGATCACGATGCGGAAATGGGTATTGCCCCCTTCCCGCCATCCTGCGTGACCATGATGGCGTTCCGAGTCGTCGATCACCTCAATGGCGCTGGGCGCGAAGGTTTCGGTCAGTTTGGCTTCGATTTCATCGCGAACGCTCATGTGTCAACACGCCTATGATTGAAAATAAGACAAATTGAACCGGGCAAGCCGGTTCCAAACGGTATATGATTACGGGCTTTCAATTCGCTAGAGCGAAATCGGGAAAAAGTGCAGACTTTTCCGGTTCGATCTTGCGAGAAAATGCCGGCCCCCAAACCAAGGTCCCTGTCCGCTCTTATGTCGATCAACTCCAAGTCCAAGATCTTTGATTCCGTTCGCATCAAGCCCCGCCGCACTCAGGTCGAGGAGCAGGTCGCGGCGCATCCGGGGTGCGATTGGGAAGGGTGCGAAAATCCCGGCATGCACAAGGCCCCCAAGGGCGCGCGCTCGGAAGGCCAGTTCCACAATTTCTGCCTCGAGCATGTGCGCCATTACAACAAGGCCTACAATTATTTCTCCGGCATGGATGACGAGGAAATCGCCGATCACGCCACCAAGATGAACGCGCCGGGCAGCCGCGAAACCTGGGCCTATGGCTCCAACCGCTTCGGCAAATCCGATCCCCAGCCGAAAAAATTCAAACCCCGCGATTATACGGGCAGCCAGTTCCGCGACGTCAATGGCGTCTTCGCCCGCCTGCGCTCGCGCGCCCGACAGGATGCCGGCGGCAAGGGCGAAAGCGCCGAGCGCGCCATCACGCTCACCGGTCAGGATCGCGCCGCCTTCGAGGTGCTGGGCCTCGATGGCCGCAAGGCTTCCATCGAGATCAAATCCGCCTACAAGGCCCTGGTCAAACTCCACCATCCCGACGCCAATGGCGGCGACAAGGGGTCCGAAGACCGGCTGCGCAACATCATCTCGGCCTACAACCACCTCAAGCAGCGCGGCTTTGTCTGACTTTATGCAATGCGAAAACCCCGGCGAAACACCTCCCGGACGCTTGCGGCATCGGCTGCTCTAGGTTTATGGCAGTTGTGTTGCTATAAGCGCTCCGAATTTTCCCCAAAGACGCGAACCGAACGCGCCTTAGCATCGGAAAAACATGGGTTCCGGTGCGCCCGAGACGAGGCAAATCATGACTGAGTTTTCCAACCTGCCCGACACCGAGTATTCAGTGCGCGATCTGTTCGGGATCGACAGCGACTTGGTGGTCAAGGGCTACGCCACCCACACCGACCACGTGCCCGAGATCGACCCCGATTATCTGTTCGATCGCAACACCACCCTTGCCATCCTCGCCGGTTTCGCCTTCAACCGCCGCGTCATGGTGCAGGGCTATCACGGCACCGGCAAATCCACCCATATCGAACAGGTTGCCGCCCGGCTCAACTGGCCGCTGGTCCGCGTCAACCTCGACAGCCACGTTTCCCGTATCGACCTTGTCGGCAAGGACGCCATCGTCCTGCGCGACGGCAAGCAGGTCACCGAATTCCGCGACGGCATCCTGCCCTGGGCCGTCCAGAACAATATCGCCCTGGTGTTTGACGAATACGACGCCGGACGTCCCGACGTGATGTTCGTGATCCAGCGCGTGCTCGAAGTGGCGGGCCGGCTGACGCTCCTCGACCAGAACCGGGTTATCCGCCCACACCCGGCCTTCCGGCTGTTTGCCACAACCAACACCATCGGTCTTGGCGATACCTCGGGCCTCTATCACGGCACCCAGCAGATCAACCAGGGGCAGATGGACCGCTGGTCGATCGTGGTGACGCTCAACTATCTGCCGCACGAAAAGGAAGTCGGCATCGTTCTGGCCAAAGCCAAGAGCTACGACAAGGACGATGAAGGCCGCAAACTGGTCTCCAACATGGTCCGCGTCGCCGATCTCACCCGCTCGGCCTTCATCAACGGCGATCTGTCGACCGTCATGAGCCCGCGCGCCGTCATCACCTGGGCCGAGAACGCCGAAATTTTCGGCGATATCGGCTTTGCCTTCCGGCTGACATTCCTCAACAAATGCGACGAGCTCGAACGCCCCGTGGTCGCCGAATTCTACCAGCGCGTGTTCGGCGTCGACCTACCCGAATCCGCCGCCAACCTGGCGATCTCGGCATAAGGCCGCAAAGGCCCCCTCACCCGCCGTTGACACGGCGACCTCTCCCCCAAGGGAGAGGTGACCCCGGGGGGAGGCCCAAGTGCATTACCTCTCCCTTGCGGGAGAGGTCGGCTCGAAGAGCCGGGTGAGGGGGCCTTCCTCCCCGGCGACAGGAAACGAAGAGACAGATGGCCCAGCCCCCGCGCATAAAAGCCAACAAGCCCGATCCCACCGGCCCGTTCAAGGCGGCCGTCGGCGCGGCACTGCGCACGGTGGCGGGCAAGCACGATCTCGAAGTCTCCTTTACCGCCGACCGCCCCATCCTCACCGCCGACAAGGCGCGGCTGGCCGCCCTGCCCCGCCTGCCGACGTCCCGCGACATCGCTATAGCCCGCGGCCAGGGCGATGCCATGGCCATGCGCATGGCCAGCCACGATGCCGACACCCATCGCCGCCTTGCCCCAAGGGATCCCGACGCCAAGGCCGCCTTCGACGCGCTCGAACAGGCACGCGTGGAATCGCTGGGCTGCTCGCGCATGGCCGGCATGAGCGGCAACATCGCCGAGATGATCGAAGACCGGCTGTTCCGGGCCAACTACGCCAATGTGAGCGACATCGCCGACGCACCTCTTGCCGAAGCGCTTGGGTTGATGATGCGCGAAAAGGTCGCCGGCATCCCCATTCCGCCCTCGGGCACCCCCCTTGTCGATCTCTGGCGCGAAAAGCTCGAAGGCAAGATCGGCACATCGCTCGATGAGTTGGCCGGCCTGCTCGACAACCAGACCGAATTTTCGCGCAAGACCCGCTCCATCCTGCGCGATCTCGACCTTCTGGCCGAGGCCGATCCCGACCAGTTCGACCAGGACGATTCCGAGGGCTCCGATCAGGATGCCCAGAACAATCAGGCCATGAATGGCGAGGAGGACGAGCAGGACGGCGACGCCCAGGACCAGGAGATGGACGGCACCGACCAGGCGCCGGGCGAGCACGAGGAAACCGGCGACGTCGAGGGCATGGAAGCCGACAGCGCCGACACCGACGAAGACGCCCAGGCCGAAGCCGGCGAGGACGCCCCCGCCCCGCCCCCCCAGGGCGAAGGCGACCAGCGCCTGTCCAATCAGCCCAACTACAAAATCTTCACCGACAAGTTCGACGAGATCGTTGCCGCCGCCGATCTGTGCCCGCCCGAAGAGCTCGACCAGCTCCGCCAATTGCTCGACAAGCAGCTCGAACATCTTGCCGGTGCCGTCGCCCGGCTGGCCAACAAGCTACAGCGCCGTTTGATGGCACAGCAGAACCGCGGCTGGGATTTCGACCTCGAAGAGGGCGTGCTCGATACCGCGCGGCTGACCCGCGTGGTCACCGACCCGCTACAGGCCCTTTCCTTCAAGGCCGAGCGCGACACCGAATTCCGCGACACCTGCGTTACGCTCTTGATCGACAATTCCGGCTCGATGCGCGGCCGGCCCATCACCATCGCGGCCATCTGCGGCGACATTCTCGCCCGCACCCTGGAGCGCTGCGGCGTGAAGGTCGAAATCCTCGGCTTTACCACCCGCGCCTGGAAGGGCGGCAAATCGCGCGAAGCCTGGCTCGATGCCGGACGCCCGCCCAATCCCGGCCGCGTCAACGACATCCGCCACATCATCTACAAGGGCGCCGACGAGCCCTGGCGCCACGCCAAGCGCAATCTCGGCCTGATGATGCGCGAGGGGTTGCTGAAAGAAAACATCGACGGCGAAGCCCTGCAATGGGCGCACAAGCGCATCGTCAACCGCCCGGAAAACCGCCGCATCCTCATGGTGATTTCCGATGGCGCCCCGGTCGATGATTCAACCCAGTCGGTCAATCCGGGCAATTATCTCGAAGCCCATCTGCGCGCCG
This sequence comes from Pelagibacterium sp., assembly GCF_965249125.1. Lineage (GTDB taxonomy): Bacteria > Pseudomonadota > Alphaproteobacteria > Rhizobiales > Devosiaceae > Pelagibacterium. The sequence goes on along the minus strand of NZ_OZ252217.1, from coordinate 3,821,282 downwards.
TGATCGAGGAGGTCGAAACCCGCTCGCCCGTGCAACTGGTCGCCATCGGCATCGGCCATGACGTCACCCGCTATTATCGTCGCGCCGTCACCATCCTCGACGCCGACGAGCTGGCCGGCGCCATGACCGACAATCTGGCCGCCCTGTTCGATGAAGAGCTGCCCGGTGAAGCCCGGAGGCGGCGCTGAGACTTTCTGCCAGCGCCCCTCTGATTGCCATTTCGCTCCTTTGGGCGGCCGCACCGGCCTCCGCCCAGTCCCCGAGCGCCGAAGCGGTCGCGGTTTCGTCGCTGCCCATCACCAGCTTCCGCAACGCTTCGATCGGTGCCCCGGTGGGCAGTCTGATTTTTGAAGGTGGATTGCAATTGACCAGCCCCCACCCCGATTTCGGTGGGATCTCGGGGCTGGCCTTCATCGACGCCGCCCGGTTCGTCATGGTCACAGATCAGGGCCGGTTCCTCTCGGGCGCGCTCGACCTGGCCGATGGCGCCCCCGCCGGTCTATCCGATGTCGAAATCGATATTATCCGCAATTCCTCGGGCAATCCCCTGCCCAGCAAATTCTCGTCCGATTCCGAAGCCATCGAAATCGTTTTCCGCAACGGCCGGCCCGCCGCCGCGCGTGTCGGGTTTGAAAACCTCAGCCGTATCGCCGAATTCGATCTTGTCGCGAGCCGCCCCGCCGGTCCGGCCCGCGAAATCGCCATCCCCCATTGGCTCACCGACCTGCGCACCAATGAAGCCATTGAATCGGTGTGCATCGCCCCGCCCGCTTCCCCGGTCGCCGGTTCGACCCTTATCATCACCGAAGCCCACACCCGGACGTCCGGCCAATGGGCCGCGACATTGCTGGGCAATCGGGATCGCGGCGATCTGGGGCTGGAAATGGCGCCGGGCGTCAATCCCACCGATTGCGCCTTCCTGCCCAATGGCGATCTGCTCGTCCTCGAGCGCGGCCTGGCCTTTCTCGCCTTTTCCATGCAGATCCGGCTGATCCCCGCCGACATGGTCCGCCCTGGCGCCGCGATGTCCGGCCAGGTGATCCTTTCGGGATCGGGCAGCGCCGTGGACAATTTCGAGGGATTGGGCGTGCGCACCTTGCCCGACGGCCAAACCCGTATCACCATTGTTTCCGACGACAATTTCAATTCCTTCCAGCGCACCCTGCTGCTCGAATTTTCTCTTCCCGACTAGGAGTTCCCCATGAACATCGACCTGCTGCGCGCCTTGTGCGAAACCCCCGGCGTCCCCGGCCGCGAACACCGCGTGCGCAAACTGATCGAAACCGAAATCGAAGGTCTGTTCGATGAGGTCAAAACCGATTCCATGGGTTCGCTGATCGCCGTGCGCCGCTCGCGCACCAAAGCCAAAAACCCGCTCAAGATCATGCTGCTCTGCCACATGGACGAGATCGGGTTCCTCGTCACCCATGTGTCCGAAAAGGGCTGGATCCACATCGACAATGTCGGCGGCTTCGATCCGCGCACCCTGTTCGCCCGCCGCGTCAAGGTCGTAACCCCCGATGGCGATTATCCCGGTGTGATGAACGCGGGCGGCCGCCCCCTGCACATCTCATCGCCCGAGGACCGAAAGAAGATCCCCGCGATCAGGGAGTTCTTCGTCGACATCGGTTTCGGCGCCGAAACGCGCTCCAAGGTGCAGGTCGGCGATTTCATCGTCATGGACGAACCGCTGATCGAAATGGGCGAAAAGATCGTCTCCAAGGCGCTCGACAACCGCGTCGCCTGCTGGCTGGGCATCGAGGCCATCCGTGCCCTCGCCGAAAGCGGGGTCGACCATGATTGCGAGATCCACGTCGCCTTCACCACCCAGGAAGAAGTGGGCCTGCGCGGTGCCCGCACCGCCGCCTTTGCCGTATTGCCCGATATCGGGCTGGGCATCGATACGACGCTGGCCTGCGACACGCCGGGCGTGCCTGAAAACGAGATGGTCACCGCCCAGGGCAAGGGCGTGGGCCTCACCATCAAGGACGGCTCGTTCATCGCCGATTTCGATCTCGTCGAAGAGATCGAAGCGCTGGCCAAAAAGGAAGATATCCCCGTCCAGCGCTCCATCCTCGCCTCGGGCGGCCAGGACGCCGCCGCCGCCCAGCAGGCCGCCGCCGGCGCCCGCGCCATTGGCATCGTGGTGGGCACCCGCTACATCCACACTGTCGCCGAAATGATCGAGAAATCCGATCTCAAGGCCGCCCTCGATATTCTCGTTGCCTACCTCAAGAGCAAATAAAAAGGGGCCAAGAGCGCGTCCAGCAAAAGTGGAAACGGTTTTGCGGTTCGGACGCGCGACAAAACAAGGAGTTAGATCAAGTCCGCAATTCGTAGAAAAGCGGATTTGATCTAACGGCCCCTTTCTCCATTATGCCACCGACACGACCCGGTCCGGTATGGCCCGCCGCAGCGCCTTATAGGGCACCAGCAGCACGAGGGTCACGAGGATCTTGACGAGGAAATCGCCAACCGCCAGCGACACCCAGAGCGGCACGTCGGGCCCCACCGAAAGGAACGGGGTCGGGAAGGGGAGCGAGCCGTCTTCCAGCCCCAGCCCGGTATCGAGAAACACGAACGCTGCCGCAAAGGCGATGCCGAAGAACAGGATCGTATCGATCACCGCGCCCAGCACCGACGAGATCAGCGGCGCATGCCACCATTTGCCCGCCCGCAGCCGGTCAAAGATCGAAACGTCGAGAAGTTGCGCGACAAGAAACGCCGAGCCCGAAGCGATAGCGATGCGCGGCGAGGCCAAAAAAATGCTCCAGATCACCGCGAAGGCAAACCCCACAAGCACCACCACCCGCGCCGGCACCGGCCCGAAATGGCGGTTGGTCAGATCGTTGACCATGAAGGCCACCGGATAGGTGAAAGCGCCCCAGGTCAGAATATCGGCGAGATTGACAGCGCCGAGCGAGGCTTCAACGGGAAACTGAACGAGATAGTTCGACGCGGTGACCACCACCGCCATGGCCAGAACGGCCCAGAAAAAACGCACGCCCATAGCGTCGCTATCCTTTTGTCCAAAAGCGGCAAGATGACCGCCGGATTGATGTTGGGGACAATGCCCCGTTTTCGTCGACGCGATCCGGCAGATGGCCGGTGCATCTTCGGAGCGCTCTCAGGAAAAGTGGCTACCACTTTTCCGGTTCGAGAACGCGACCGGATAGAAAACAAAAAACGCCGCGTCAGGCTACCCTCACGCGGCGCGTAAATTCCTGCGCGTCGTTTCGCCTTAGTTGGCGATAGCGGCGCGGACTTCCTTCTTGATGCCGAGCGCGCGGACCGAAAGGTCCTCGTCCTTGGCCTTCATGAGGAAAGCATCGAGACCGCCACGGTGCTCGACGGTGCGCAGCGCGGAAGCCGAAACGCGCAGCTTGACCGAACGGTCCAGCGCTTCGGAAATCAGCGTCACATCGCAAAGATTGGGCAGAAAGCGGCGGCGGGTCCGGTTGAGCGCATGGCTCACATTGTTGCCGGTCATCACGCCCTTGCCGGTGAGTTCACAGCGCCGTGCCATTGTTTTAATTCCTGTCAATCGTATCGGGACCGGGGCGAGCCCCCAGTCAACCGGTCTGGGTTCTAAAGTGGAAACTTTGGCCGGGGATATAGAGAAAGCACCCCCGCCCGTCAAGCGCTAGCATCCATCTTGATGCCCGATTGTGACTTCCCGGTGCTGGACAGGCCGAATCGCAACGGGCAACGTAACCCTTCATCTGATTCGTGGGGCGCGAATCCCGGTTCTGGCCGTATGAACATGAACGAGACACGCGTGAAACGCCTTTCCCTTTCTTCTCTCGCCCTCGGCGCCCTCATCGCTTTTGGTCCCCCAGCACCCGCCACCGCGCAGCAGACCGGCTCCATCGCCTCTTACGTGGTCTCCATCGGCGGCATCAACGTGTCCAATATCGACATCAGGCTCGGGCTCGAAAACTCGGGCTATCAGCTCGACGTCGTGGCCGACGTCACCGGCCTCGCCCAGGTGGTCGCGCAGGGCTCGGGCGCCGTCAATTCGGGCGGGTCGATCACCGCCGACGGGCTGCAATCGAGCCGCTTTTTTCTCGAAACCCGCACCGCCAATGAGCGCTTCGCGCTCCAGACCGCCTATTCGGGCGGCAATGCCTCGGTTGGCGACGTCACGCCCCCGCTGGTCGACAATCCCGACCGTGTACCGGTCAATTCTTCCCACCGCTCCGGCGTCAACGACCCGCTCGCCGCCTTCATCCTGCGCGGCCAGGCGCTCGATCAATCCCTGTGCAATCGCACCCTGCGCATCTATACCGGCATCGAGCGCTTCGACATGCCGCTAAGCTATGTCGAAACCACCACCGCCACCTCCACCCGCACCGCCTATCAGGGCCCCGTGGTCCTGTGCGCCATGCGCTACGTGCCCATCGCCGGCCATTTCGAAACCTCGGAAATCACCGCCTATCTGCGTGATTCCAACCGCATGCTGGTCTGGTACATGCCGTTGCGCGATTCGGGCTTTTTCATCCCCTACCGTGTCCTGATGGGCTCGAGCTTTGGCGATATTTCGATGGTTCTGGTCGGGCTCAACTGAGCCAGGGGCGTTTACCAAGCGAGCAAGCGCGCCTTGATTGCTCCGAAACCTGCGGCCTTTATGTCCCCGACTAAGGGGGACAAGTCGGGATGTTTACAAAACCGCTCAGCGGCAAATCTTATTTCATTGCGCTGTTGATCAGGGCCGCTGTTGTCTTTGCTGTCTTCGCCGCAGCCCTCACGCTCTTTGCCTTGTCGATGAGGGATTGCTCGGCAGCCTCCGGCGCATGCGGAGCCGGGATGGCAATTTTCATTTACGCCACACTGGCGGCATTGGTAATCTTTCTTCTCTCCATTGTCGGCATCTCGATCCGTCGTGCACGGGATGCCGGCTGGCACCCCCTGATCGGCCTCCTCCCGGTACTGTTGCCATTCGCCATTCTGCTTCTGTTGCGTTTGGGTTTCCCAGCTGGGCCTTGGGGCTTGGCGTTTGGGGTGTTCCTCATGCTTTTCATGCCTCTTTTCTTTCCGCCCCTTAGCATTGCGTGGTTGGCAACAATCGCAATCTTCAGTTTCACGCCGACCAGCACCGCGCGCCGTTTGCAGCTCGCCAGCAACCGCCCGCCGCGCATTTAAATTGCGCGCGCCCGGCCCGCTTCCAGCGGCCGCTCGGAAAACCCGCGAAACCCTTTGAACACCAGCGGCATCAGCGTCATCGCCAGATAAAAGACCCCCGCGACCCAGAACGCCGCCGACAGCCCCAGCCCGGCGATCAGCGCGCCGCCGAAAATCCCCCCGAACGGCATCAGCGCCCAGGCCGAGGCGGTGACCAGCGATGAGACGCGCCCCACAAGCTTTTCCGGTATCCGCTCAAGGATTACCGCCGAAAGGATGGGGTTTAGAAACCCCGAAGCGAACCCACCCACAGCCAGCGTCGCCAATATCCCCGCCAGCGGCGCGTCGAACGCGAACACCGCAAAGCGCGGCAGCGATATGATCATGAAGGCGCCGACATAGACAGCCAGCCGCGGCATCTTTTCACCCAGCGCGGTGGCCACCATGGCCCCCAGCACCGAAAACCCTGACATCACGGCAAAGACCAGCCCCAGCGTTTCCGCCCCGCGCCCGCCCTCCTGCGCCCAGACCGGCACCAGAACGGCGGCGTAGGCCTGATCGAGCAGATTGGTCACCGCCACCATCACCGCGATCCCCACCAGCACCGCATCGCCGCGCAGAAAAGCAAAGCCCTCCTTAAGTTCGCTGCCATAGCTGGTCTTTGCCTCTGGCGCGTCTGCCTCGGCGATTTCTTTCGTTCCCGGCCTGACGCCAAACAGCAGGATCGCCGCCGCAAAGCCCAGCGTCACGGCATTGAATGTGAGCGCCATCGCCGGCCCCACCATCGCCACCAACGCCCCCGCGGCGCCGGCCCCAACCGTTGAGGCCAGCCGCTCGATGGTGCCCACAACGCCCGTCACCCGCTCGAGTGGCAACTTGCCGCGCCGCGCCACCAGCGGCACCAGCGCGTGCTTGGCGGCGTCGGCGGGGCCCTGCAACAGCCCCACAAGTGCGACCAGCGGAAACAGCAAGGGCACGCTGAGCAGGTCGAATGCGGAAAGAAGCGGTATCGCGCCGACCGCAAACAGCCCGAAAAAATCTCCAAGAACCGAAACCCGGCGCGGCCCGATCCTGTCGATCAACGGCCCGCCCAGCGCCTTGGCCAGCACATAGGGCGCCATCTCCGCAAACACCACCAGCCCGGTCAGCACCGGATCGCCGGTCACCGTCAGGACAAGCCAGGGAATGGCGATCAACGACAGCCGCGTGCCCGAAATCGAAAAAGTCTGCGCCACGGCCAGCGCGAAAAAATCCCGCCGCCCGCTCATTGGTCTACTCCCATGCCGAAGGGCTGATAGGGAAAGCCGTGCAGATGCACAGTGAAGGGCCGCCAGCCCTCGGCCAATTTTTCGCCCGGCGCCGGCGCCTCTGTCTTGTGTTTGATAAGCAGGGCATGGATGTCGTCCATCAGCCTCTTTGCCGCTTCGGCCGACATGGCAATCGTGTAGTCCGAAAAGGTCTGCGCCTTCTTCCACTCCTGGGGCAGATCGTTGAACCCGTCATGGGCCCGCTGCATCGCTGCCGCATGATGGGAAATCACCGATTGCATCATGGCCATGCTGGCATCGAGCGCTTCGCCCGGCTCAGCCTCGGAGGGCTCGATCATCGTGGCCTCGTGCCGCGCCTTCCACCAGCGGTCGCGCCTGTTGCCGCGCCCCTCGTCGGCCTCGATGAACCCGTGTTCGGCCAATTGCCGCAGATGATAGCTCGTCGCCCCCGAATTGAGCCCCAGCCGCTCGGCCAGTGTCGTCGCCGTCTGCGGCCCCTCCATGCGCAAGATACCCAGCATTTTCAGCCGGTCCGGATGGGTCAGCGCCTTGAGCGCCTTGGGGCCGGGTACGATTCTTGAAATTTCACGCATGGGACGACCTCGATGGCTGTTGCCGCCGAGACTACAATTGCAAAGATTATTTTGCAAACTTTTATTTGCGATTAGTGTGGTGCCGATTTTCCGACCGCTCTGGCTCGAAATCGCCATTTGCCACGCACTCAAGCCTCTCGCCCCCGCGTCCCATTCCGGGACGGTCAAAATCTTTTTCGTCAAAATGAAAGAATTTTTGCCCCGGCCGGCCGGCCTTTTCGCCTTTACGCCGCCGCCAGGCACAAAAAAATCGCCTTAACGCTTCATAAGCACTTGCTCCGATTCCCGGCCCGTTAACCCGATGGCAACCGAAATGAACGGTTTTGACGACTCTTTAGCCCCCGCAATCGCAATCAGCGCCGCTTTAGTATCCCGCCGCCCCGCCGCACCACCATATGCTGTAGGGAACAAATCAGGATTCGGGCCCGCTCCCCGATTCGGTTCGCGTTTGTTCCGTTTTCGTTCAAATTGTTAAGTTTGGATGGCGTCCGGCCATTGCCTTTCCCGCTTTGATACACCACCTTGCGGGACAAAAGCCTTTACCTTGCCCTTTCCCAGAGCCGATGACCTCAATTCCATCCCAGGCCGTAAAGGCCGTGCTCGGCCCCACCAATACGGGCAAAACCCATTATGCCATCGAGCGCATGCTGGCCTATCGCTCCGGCGTCATCGGCCTGCCGCTGCGCCTTCTGGCCCGCGAGGTCTATAACCGGGTCGTCGAAAGGGTCGGCGAATCGGCGGTCGCCCTGGTCACCGGCGAAGAACGGATCGTGCCAAAGGCTGCCCGCTATTGGGTGGCAACGGTCGAGGCCATGCCCACCGACATGATGGTCGATTTCCTCGCCATCGACGAAATCCAGACGGCAACCGATTTCGATCGCGGCCACGTTTTTACCGACCGCCTGCTGCACGCCCGTGGCCGCGCCGAAACCCTGCTGTTGGGCGCCCAGACCATGGAACCGGTGATCCGGCGCCTGTTGCCCCACGCCGAAATCGCCTTCCGCCCGCGTTTTTCCCAGCTCACCTGGGCCGGTTCGCGCAAAATCTCGCGTCTGCCGCGCCGCTCGGCCATCGTGGCTTTTTCGGCTTCCGAAGTTTACGCCATCGCCGAACTGCTGCGCCGCGAGCGGGGCGGCGCCGCCGTCGTCATGGGCTCGCTCTCCCCGCGCACCCGCAACGCCCAGGTCGATCTGTTCCAGAACGGCGATGTCGACTTTCTCGTCGCCACCGACGCCATCGGCATGGGGCTCAATCTCGACGTCACCCACGTCGCCTTCGCCTCCGATTCCAAATATGACGGCCGCCAGTTCCGCCCCCTCACCCCCGCCGAAATCGGCCAGATCGCCGGGCGCGCCGGGCGCCACATGCGCGACGGCACGTTCGGGGTCACCGGTGGCACCGATCCGTTCGACGAGGAAACCATCGCCGCGCTCGAAGCCCATGATTTCGCGCCCGTCAAACAGCTCCAGTGGCGCAACCGCGACCTCGATTTCAAATCCCTGACCGCGCTGCATGCCAGCCTCGAAGTCACCCCCGGCCATCCCGCCCTCACCCGCGTGCCCGTCGCCACCGACCAGCGGGCCCTCGAATTCCTCCTGCGCCACCAGGAAGGCCAACTTGCCAGTTCCCGCGAACGGGTCGAGTTGGCCTGGGCCTGCTGCCAGATTCCCGATTTTCGCGACATTTCCCCCGCCGCCCACGGCGAAATCGTCACCCGTGTCTTCTCCGGCCTCGCATTGGCCGGAAGGATAGACGCTGATTGGATTGCCGAGCAGGTCAGGTTCTGCGACAATACCGTCGGCGACATCGATACGCTGTCCAACCGAATCCGCCAGATTCGGACCTGGACTTTCATTTCTAACCGCAGGAACTGGCTGGAAGACCCCACTCACTGGCAAAAAACGACCCGAGCGATCGAGGACGCTTTGTCCGACGCCCTGCACGAAAGGCTTATCCAGCGTTTCGTCGACCGGCGGACCAGTGTGTTGATGCGTCATCTTAGAGACAAGCAGATGGTATCACCAGAAATCACCGAAAATGGAGAACTCGCGATCGAAGGCCATGTCATCGGCACGATCGAAGGGTTCCGCTTCACGCTCTCGCGCATCGACGGCGAAGCCGATTCGAAAAACCTGCGCACTGCGGCAGCCACTGTCGTCGCCCCCGAAATCGCCAAACGCGCCGACCGGCTGGCTGGCGCGCCCAACGAGGAATTCGTCCTCGCCACCGACGGCGTCATCCGCTGGCGCGGCGAGGTGGTCGCCGAGCTGGCCGAAGGCGCCACCCTTTTTGCCCCCCGCATCATCATTCTGGCCGATGAAAGCCTTTCGGGCCCCGATCTGGAAAAGGTCGACGACCGCCTTTCGCTCTGGCTGCGCCACACGATCAACACCCAGCTCGAGCAGGTCATCGCCCTGCTCGAACCGGCCGAACTCGAAGGCGCCGCTCGCGGCATCGCCTTCCGGCTCGCCGAAAATCTGGGCATCATCGCCCGGCCCGAAATCGCCGACGAGGTCAAGGGGCTCGACCAGGACACCCGCGCCAAGCTGCGCAAGCTCGGTGTCAAATTCGGCGCCCACCACATATATCTGCCCTTAACCCTCAAGCCCGCCCCGCGTGAGCTGGCGCTGATCCTGTGGGGGCTCAAGAATGGCGGCGTGCGCCAGCCGGGCATTTCCGAATTGCCCCACATCATCCTGTCGGGCCGCACGTCCTTCCCGATCGACAAGACCTTCGACCGCCGTCTTTACGAGGTCGCGGGCTTTAAAGTCGCCGGCGAGCGCATAGTGCGTGTCGATATCCTCGAGCGCCTCGCCGACATCATCCGCCCGCTCGTCGCCTATGACGCCAACCGTCCCGTCGACACCCCTCCCCCCGAAGGCGCCGCCGAGGCCAACGGCTTCCGCGTCACCGTCGAAATGACCTCGCTGCTTGGCTGCGCGGGCGAAGACTTCGCCTCGATCCTCAAATCGCTCGGCTATCGCCTCCGCCGCACGCCCAAGGCACCGGCAGAGCCAGCGCCCGCGCAATCAGCGCCAGCCACCGAAGCCCAGGCCGCCCCCGCCGAACCGATTGCCGAAACTGCAATCGCCGAAGCCGCGCTCGAAGGCGCTCCCCTCGAGGCTGTGACCGAGGCCGTCGCCGACGCGCCCATTCCGGCCCTCGATGCAGCCGCCGATGCCCAACCGGCCCCTGTACCCGCCGAGGCCGACGCTACCCCCGCCGAGCCCGAATTCGACGAGGTCTGGTTCCCCGCCGGCCGCCGTCCCGAGCGCACGCGTCCCGAACGGGGTAAACGCGAGGGCAATCGCGGCCCACGTCCGGACGGCCAGCAGCGCCACAAGGGCAAGGGCGGAAAGCCCGGTCAGCACGGCAAGGGCGGACACCAGGACAATCGTAGCCACGAAAATCGCGGAAACGACCGGCCCCGTCCCGAGCGCCGTGAAAAGCCCATCGACCCCGATTCGCCCTTTGCAGCGCTCGCCGCGCTCAAGACCCGCAAATAGGGCCCATGGCCGCCCAGATGCAGGACCGCCAGCGCCTCGACAAATGGCTTTGGCATGCCCGCATCACCAAGACCCGCACACTGGCCCAGAAACTCATTGAGTCCGGCGCCGTGCGGGTCAACGGCCAGCGCGTCCTCGATACCGACCGCAAGGTCGGCGCGGGAGACGGGCTGACCATCCAGATCCACGCAAGATTGCGCGTCCTGCGCATCGTCGCCATTGCGGAACGGCGCGGTTCGGCGACCGTGGCAGCCACCCTCTATGAGGATATTTCGCCTCAAGGGCTTCCAGAAAAAGTGGCTCCCGCTTTTTCGGTTCCAAGGCCCGCAAACCAGGGGGAGAAGGCCGATGGGAGTTCCGAGGGAAACGACAATCTGCCGACTCTTGAAAAACCGGAATCCTGATCGCTTTTGCCGCGCTTTCTTGGCAAGCGCACGCCTTGAAAGCCGGCTCAAAACCGTTTAGCAAGCACACGCTTGGCCATTTCCTCACACTCGCCAGCTATCAGGATTGCCTCATGACCTATGTCGTCACCGACAATTGCATCAAATGCAAGTACACCGACTGCGTGGAAGTCTGCCCGGTCGACTGTTTTTATGAAGGTGAAAACATGCTGGTCATCCACCCCGATGAGTGCATCGACTGCGGGGTGTGCGAGCCTGAATGTCCCGCCGACGCCATCAAGCCCGACACCGAGCCCGGGTTGGAAAAATGGCTCGAGGTCAACACCAAATACGCATCGGTCTGGCCCAACCTGACCGAAAAGCGCGACGAATTGCCTGAAGCCAAGGAAATGGACGGCGTCGAAGGCAAGTTCGAAAAATACTTCTCGGAAGAACCCGGCGAGGGCGACTGATCGCTATACCCGGGATGGCCGAAAGCCTCGCGAAGCCTGCGCCCTGACAGCCCCCACGCAAATCACCTGTGGCCGGTTTCGGGCGGTCAACCGCGGGCGATCTTGAAAAACGCCCTCGCGCTTACCATATGTCGTTGCAAGCTGCGCGCCATCGGAATAGAGGCCGCGCGCCGGTTGATTCGTAACTTTTGATTTTGTCATCAAACTGTGGTATTGTGTCCACAACCAGTTGCATCAGCCCTCACGCTAACCCGTGCCCACCAGGGGCACTTTTTTGTGAAACAACCCACAAACCTAACCCAACCGACCGGAAACCAGCGGAACCGGCCGGGAGAGTTGTGCGACTGAAATATGATCCCGCAAAGGATCGGGAAATTGAAGCGGGACGCGTAAGCCGCAATGAACGCGTCCGCAACAAAACAAGAATTGGGCTCCGTTGGACGATTCCCTTGATCGCCCCACGGAACCAGGCGTCAACAGGAGTAGCCAATATGGCAACCAAAAAGACCACGCAGCGCGCGGGCTTCAAGACCGGCGAGTATATCGTTTACCCCGCTCACGGTGTTGGCCTCATCCAGTCCATCGAGGAACAGGAAGTCGCAGGACTTTCTCTCGAACTGTTCGTCATCAGCTTCGAACAGGACAAGCTGACGCTCCGCGTGCCCGTTGCCAAGATCAATTCCGTGGGCATGCGCAAGCTGGCCGAACCCGAAGAAGTCGCCAGGGCGCTCGAAACCGTCACCGGCCGCGCCCGCGTCAAGCGCACCATGTGGAGCCGCCGCGCTCAGGAATACGAGGCCAAGATCAATTCGGGCGATCTTATCGCGATCTCCGAAGTGGTCCGCGATCTCTACCGCTCCGAAGAGCAGCCCGAGCAGTCCTATTCCGAACGCCAGCTCTTCGAGCAGGCCATGGACCGCATGAGCCGCGAAATCGCCTCGGTCAACAAGATCACGCTGACCGAAGCGGTCAAGCTCATCACCAAGAACCTCGCCAAGAACCCGCGCCGCGGCAAATCCGACCCCGCCGACGCCGAGGAAGCCGCAGCATAATCTGCAAGGCTCGCGATCAATACGAAAAAGGCCGGTCCCAGCGACCGGCCTTTTTTTCTTGCGCCCACACAGGCTGAACGCCTGAGAGCTCATATGGAATCGATCTTCACCCCAGCGCTTTCCCGGCGAAAGCCGGGATCCATGGGCCGGTGCCTGAAACGCCTGTGCCACCATCAATGCTGCTGGGCCCGGTTTTCACCGGGGAAGCGACAGCCATTTGCGCCAGCCAATTGACCAACGCTAGAGCGCTTCCAGGATAAGTGGGCACCACTTATCCGGTTCGGAAGCGCGACAAAACAAGGACTTAGAGCAATTGAAGCGATTCGAAGAAGCGCTGAAATGCTCTAGTCCACCTGCACGACCTTGTAGGACCCACCAGCCTCCACCGGATCGCCCGGCAGCAAATTGTTGAGCACCAGGAACAGTTCCCGCCCACGGTTGAGCTGCCCCATGCGCTGGGCCAGCGTATCGGCAGTGTCGCCGCTGCCCGCCCGCACCAGCCCCAGCTTGATGGTCCGGATCGCAGCCAGATCGCTCTGCTGGGTGCGCCGCAGGCTCTCGACGGTCTGTTGCGCCGCCCGGCGGAATGCGCTGGTGTCGGCGCGGCCCGCGAAGATGAAGCGGAACACTCCATTGTCGACCCGCGCCACTGTCACATCGAAGAACCATTCCTCGGTCTGGGCGCGGCCCGTCGCCGTTTCGATGCCGTTTATGGTGCGCGTCGTCACCGTTTCGGGCGCCAGCCCGGCGATCCAGCCCGAGCGCAGATAATCGGCGAGCGATGTCGAAGAGGGAACCTGCGCGCTGTCGAACCGCAGCGCGGCCCCGTCACCGGCCACCGCCACCACGGCCTGGTTCGATATCTGCAACCCATAATCGGACGGCACCGTGAAGGTCAGCCCGTATTGCGGCGAGATGTAGCGCTGCCCGACGATCGTGCCCTGCTTGCCCGAATCCCCGAAGGTGATCCCGTCCACGGCCGAAAGATAGCCCTGCCGGTCGGTGATCCCCACCCCCGGCTCGCCGTAATTGCGCGCCTCGTTGATCGCCCGCTGGATACGGTCCGGGGTCGAGGGATGGGTGGAGAGGAAATCCTCGCCCCCGTTCGCCGCACTCACGAACTGCGCAAACCGGCCCATGGCGGTCAGGAACCGCGCCGCCGCATGCGGATCGTACCCGGCCCGCGCCGCGATCTTGATGCCCTCGCGGTCGGCTTCGAGCTCCTGGTTCTGCGAGAACGCGGCAAGGTTCTGTGCCGAACGCTCGGCGGTCGCGTTGGCGTCGATCACCCCGCCCAGAACCCCTGTGATCACCCGATCCACAAGCTCGGTGGTCCGCACCCGCGCCGAACGGGCCCGTGCATGGCGCAGCGTCACATGGGCGATCTCGTGGGCGATCACTGCCGCCAATTCGCTCATGTCGTTGGCCAGCGCCAGGATGCCGCGCGTCACATAGATGAACCCGCCCGGCAATGCGAACGCATTGACTTCCGAGGAATCGAGAATGGTGATCGTAAACTGGGTCGCCGGCTGTCCCGCCGCCGCGAGAAGTTTCGAAACCATGCGCGCCAGCATCAATTCGGTCGCCCGGTGTTCATAGACACCGCCATAGGACGCGATGATGCGCGGATGCTCGCGCAGGCCGATCACCGCATCTTCCGGGTCGGTCCCTGCCGGCACCGCAGGCGCCGAACCGCCCGTCTGGCGCGTGGTGATGTCCGAACCGCCCAGCAGTCCCGAACAGCCCGCGACCGCGGAAACGAGCACGATACCCGTGCCCGACAGAAAGGCGCGACGTGTGAGTGTCCTCTCGCTCATGGCCTTGCCAGAACCTCGATCTGTTCGGGGTGGGTAATGTCGATGCGCGGCCCGTCCGCGCTTTCGATCCAGCCGCGCACCCGGATCAAGCCATTGTCGAACGCCAGCGGATCGATACCCGCTTGCTCGAAAACCCGCAATCCATCGCTCTCGATCACCGCGGTAAAGTCTTCCCGCCACACGCGCCCGAAATTGAGATAGACCCGGCTCCCCACCCGTTCGGCGTTGAGCACCCGGCCTTCCACAAGCTCGTACCCGCCCACCCGATCGAGCAGCGCTTGCGGGTCCGCGCCGTTGCGGACCGCGTAATAGGGGTCGCGCCAGATGCCCAGCCGGTCGGCCCGCCCCTGCGCCTCGGCGGCATAAAGCGCATCCAGGCACGAGCGGTTGTCGGGGAAGGAATAGACCCGCGCCAGGCCCAGGCGCAGCATTTCGGCCTGCACCCAGACGGTTTCCCCGTCGCGCTCGACCATAATATGGGCCAGCGCCCGCCCGTGCCGGTCGCGATTCTCCCCGCCATAATAAAGCGTCACCTGATGCCCCATCACCAGGTCCTCGATGGCGGCTTTCGCCTCGTCGCCCAGCGGCCAGGCCGTGAACCCCTCGCGCCCCAGCGGCAGTTTGGGCGCCTGAATGCCCACCAGCCGCACCGTCAGTCCGCTGTCGAGATCGACAGTGTCGCCATCGGAAACGGCGACCACCCGGCCCGACGGCCCGGCTTGCAATTGTTCGCAGGTTTGGGAAAGGGCAGGCGCAACACCCGGCACGGTCATGAGAAGTGTCGTCACGAGCAAACGTCTGAGCAAATTGGGCCTCGAGCGGCAATTTTTCGGACTGACCCTCCACATTCCCCGCAATGCTTCGGATTCGATTGTGGCCCCACTGTGCACTCAATTGCGGCAAAAATCATCATTATTGTCCCCAGCGCGGTTTTTGCCGAAGCGTCTGTGACGCAAACCCCGCACCGCCGTCAGCCGAATGCAGATTGGCCCTCCAGGTGCGTGTGCCGCCTGCCGATCATCGCCGCCAGCGCCTGCACCTGCCGGTCGGCGATCCCCAGTTCCTTAAGGTGTCTGGCCGTATTGAGCACATAGTCGATATTGGGACCCGCTTCCCCGACGGCGCCATCGACCAGCGCCAATTGCTCCTCGAGCGAAAGCCGCCCTGCATATTGGGGATGATGGGGATCGGCAACGAAGGTGAGCGTTTCAACCACCTCCCCGTGTCCCAGTTTGGCCGGACGATGGGTTTCCAGATACACCCCTGTCACCTGTTCGCGAGCCCGCAGGTATTCGCGCACATCTTCCCAGTCGCCCTCGGCGATCTTGAACGCCATCCCCACGCACGCCCCGCCCCGCTCCAGCCCGAACACCAGGCCGGGACGCTCCTCGGTCCCCCGGTGCCGGTGCGAATAGACGCAAAGCCGGCGATGCACGCCGCGCAACAGCGCCCGCTCGGCGCGCTCGAACACGAAGCCGGGCCGCCAGATCAGCGATCCGTAACCGAAGACCCAGCGCGAGGATGGTTCTAAAGACATGGACATGGCTTAAGGTTTGGCACGCCCTTTCCCGGCGCGCAAGATGGCCTCACGCGGGAGATTGCGCCATCCGCGCGCTCGAAAACAGCCAAAGCGCAATTGCCTCATGACGGCCACGCGCGAACCCTATATGAAGCGCCTATGAAGCGTTTTGTCATAATGATCGCCGCCGTCGTCGCCGTCTCGGTTCTCTGGATGGGTGGCTGGTTCTATATCGCCGGCCAGGTTCGCGCCGAAATCCAGTATCTCGCCCAGGCCGATGGCATCACCCAGCCCCGGCTGGTCTGCGACAGGCTCGATGTCGGGGGCGCGCCCTTTTCCTTTTCCCCCCGCTGCGCCGGAGCGCACATCACCTCCGGCGACGTGACGGTCAACCTGGCCGCAATCACCGGCACGGCGCTGTTTTATCGCCCCACCCATATCCAGCTTTTCGCCACCGGCCCGGCCCGGATCACCGATGCCTTCACCGGCGCCACCCAACAGGTGCGCTGGTCGAACCTGCATGCCAGCCTGCGGCTCGATGGCGGCATGGTCGAGCGCTTTTCGGCCCTCGCCGACGATCTTGTCTATGCCGACATGCTGATCGGGGAAACGATCGTCGGCACCGCCGACCATGGCGAAATCCACCTGCTCGACGCCACCCCCGCCGACTCCCCGCCGGGCACCGGCGCGGTGTTTGACGCTTATGCGACGCTCGAAAACGTCACCAGCCAGGACAATGCCATCGCAAATGGCAGCCTGGTGATCGACGCGCGGCTCTCGGGCCTGCCCGATCCCGCTCTGTGGGGCGACCCGCAAGTGCTTGGCTTCTGGCAGGCTCTGGGGGGCGAACTGGTGCTGCGCGGCATCGAGGCCAATGCCGACGGGCTTTCGCTCACCGCACAAGGCGCCGCCAACCTCACCGATGCCGGTCTCGTCAACGGCACGCTCGATGTCGCCTCGGAGGGCGTTGCCGACCGCATCGCCGCTTTGGTTGGCGACCCTTCGGTGGCCCAGATCGTGCTCGGCAGTCCCGACCAGGACGGCGTCTCGCGTCAGACCCTGCGGGTCGATGACGGCACCGTGGTGGTCGGCATCATCCCCGTCGCCAGCCTGCCGCCGCTATTCTGAGCCGGGCTCTGACGGCTTTGCGTCCCCATGCGGACGCCCGAAATCGGGCGCCGCGGTTTCCTGCCCGGCCGCAATGATCGAGCGGCGCACCGCCCGCGTGCGGGTAAAAAGCGTTTCCAGCGCTTCGCCATCGCCAACCCGTACCGCGCGCTGGAGCACCGACAGGTCCTCCAGAAACCGCCCCAGCATTTCGAGCACAGCGTCACGATTGGTCAAAAACACGTCGCGCCACATCACCGGATCGGACGCCGCGATACGGGTGAAATCGCGAAACCCCGAAGCGGAAAACTTGATGACTTCCGATTTGGTGTGCTGCTCGAGATCGTCCACAGTGCCCACGATATTGTAGGCAACCAGATGCGGCACATGGCTGGTGATCGCCAGCACCATGTCGTGGTGCCCCGGGCTCATCGCCTCGACGTCCGACCCCAGCCCCTTCCAGAACGCGCTTAGCGTTTCCACAGCCTCAGCGTCGGTCCCCTCGGGCGGCGTCAAAACGCACCAGCGGTTTTCAAACAGATCGGCAAACCCCGCCGATGGCCCCGAATGCTCGGTCCCCGCCAGCGGATGGCCGGGCACGAAATGGACGCCCGCCGGCACATGCGGCCCCACCACATCGACGACATGGCCCTTGACCGACCCCACATCGGAAAGGATGGCGCCCTGTTTGAGATGGGGTGCAATCTGTTTTGCAATCGCCTCGTAGCTTCCCACCGGCGAGCACAGGATCACAAGGTCCGCGTCCCTGACCGCCTCGGCGGCGTCGGTCGTATAGATATCCCCGAGCCCCAGCGCCTTGGCCTCGTCGAGCGTTTCGGCCCGCCGCGTCGAAATGGCAATCGTCTTGGCCAGCCCGGCCCGCCGCGCGCCCCGCGCGATCGAAGAGCCGATCAGCCCGATACCGATAAGGGCGAGTTTTTCAATCATTGTCCGTCCATGAACTCTTTAAGCGCCTTGGCAACGGCCTTCATCGCCGCTTCGCTGCCGATCGAAATGCGCAAACCGTTGGCGATCCCATAGCCACCCATTTCCCGCACCACCAGCCCGCGTTCGAGCAGCGCCCCATTGGCCGCCTTGGCGGCCTCGGCATTGTCAAACAAGACGAGTATGAAATTGCCCTGGCTGGGCAGAACCCGCAGCCGGTTCGAGCCGATTTCTTCGCTCAGCCACACCCGCCATCTGTCATTGTGCTCGCGCAGCGCCCTGGTGAACGCAACGTCCCGCGTCGCCGCTTCCGCCGCCACCTGCCCCAGCACCGAAACGTTGAACGGACCCCTGATCCGGTTGACCGCATCGACCAGATGGGCCGGGCCGTAAAGCCAGCCCACCCGCGCCGCCGCCAGTCCCATCTTGGAAAAGGTTCTGACCATCACGACGTTTTCGCTGCGCTCGACAAGCGAAATCCCCACCCCGTAATCGCCAGCCGTCACATATTCGGCATAGGCGGAATCGATCACCAGCAGCACGTTCGCCGGCAGCCCGGCATGCAGCCGGTCGAGCTCCTCGGCACTCAGATACGTGCCGGTCGGGTTGTTGGGGTTGGCCAGAAAAACGATTTTGGTCTTGTCGGTCACCGCCGCAAGGATCGCATCCACATCGGCGCAATAATCGGTTTCCGGCGCCACCACCGGCGTCCCCCCCGCCGCGCGGGTGATGATGGGATAGACCATGAAGCCATATTGGCTCATCACGGCCTCGTCCCCGTCCCCGATATAGGTCTGGGCCAGAAGATGCAGCACTTCGTCCGACCCCGCGCCCACGATGATACGGTCCGGATCGATGCCATTGACCTCGCCCAGCGCCGCGCGCAGCGCCCGCGAGGACCCCTCGGGATAGATCTCGAGCTTTTCGGCAGCCGCCTTGACCGCCTCGATGGCTTTCGGACTCGCCCCGAGCGGGGATTCATTGGCCGAGAGCTTGATGGTATCGCCGGCCTTTTTTCCCGGCGCGCTCGAGCGGCCCGGAACATAGGGGGCAATGGTCAAAATCCCCGGTTGCGGAACGGGTCTGTCACTCATGGCTGCGGCACTCGACTGAGACTGGCGTACCCCCTGTTACGGGGCCGCGCGGACCATAGTGAAAGGGGGCCCTTAAAGCAATCGCCTCAGATGGCGCCCGGAACGGCTGGTTTGCCGGTTGATCGCGGCCCGCCATACCGGCATGATCGGCTGAACTTTAGTCACATGTTTTCTCAAGGCCAGCCCATGACATCCACCGAAGCCGAACCCACACCCGTGGAGGTTCAGATCGGTGGCTTGCTCGAAGCGCTCAACGCCTCCCAGCAAAAATCCGACCCGCGCTTCACCGTCGCCAGCCTCATCGCCGCATTGGGCGTTCACTCCCACATCGTGGTCATCCTCGTCTTTTCCGTCCTCAACATGGTGCCCGGCCCGCCCGGCTATGGCGGCACCATCGCCTTTGCCATCATCGGCTTTTCCATCGCCATGCTGATCAATGCGCCTTTAACGCTTCCCGGCTGGATCCGCCGCCGCAAGCTCCCGGCCAAGGCCCTGATGCGGGTTACGAAACTCTTTGCCCGTATGGCTGGCGCCATGGGCCGGTTTTCCCGGCCCCGCTTCACATTCGTTTCCGCCCCCATCTTTCGCCCGCTCCTGGCCCTGTTCATCATCGCCGTCAGCCTGCCCATGATGCTGCCCATTCCCTTCATCAACGCCGTGCCCAATACCGGCATCTGCATTTTGTGCCTGGGCTGGATCAACCGCGACGCCTTCGTCATTTTCGCCGGCATCGTCATCGCGCTTGTCGGGCTCACCATCGCCGGAGCCGCCATCTGGGGTGTCTGGCACCTGGCCAACGCCGCTGTCGGTGCCGTACGATGATGCCGGTCTTTAAACCCATACGGCCGCTTCGGCGCTTCATCCTGCGCCTGCCCGCCGGCGGGGTGTTTCTCGGGCTGGTGTTTTTCGCGCTTTCGCTCACCCCCTCGCTCATTCCCCGCCATTTCCTCATCCAGGGCGTATTGTCGGGCTGCGTTTTCGCCGCCGGCTACGGCATCGGGGTTTTTCTCGAATGGCTGTGGAACTTCATGGGCCTCAGGCCCCCGTCCCGCCGCTGGATACGATATGCCCAATGGACGATGATCGGCGCCGGCGCCGCCTTTGCCTTCGTGTGCCTGTGGCTCTCGACCGGCTGGCAGAATTCGATCCGCGCCGTCATGGACATGCCCTCGGTCGAATCCAACCAGCCCATCTACGTCGTCGCCATCGCCATTGTCCCCGCGCTGATCCTGATTGCGCTGGGCACATTGATCGTCTCGGGTGTCAGGCTGGTGTCGGGCTGGCTGCGCCTTCTCATCCCGCCCCGCGTCGCGCTGGTGGGCGGCATCGTGATCGTCACCATCGTCACCAATATCACCGTCAACGGCGTGCTGGGCCGCTGGGCCTTTGCCGCCGCCGACCGCTTCTACGCCAACCTCGACACCCTTGCCGGGGCCTATGAGGAACAGCCCGACGATCCCCTGCGCTCGGGCAGCGCCGCTTCGCTTGTCGATTGGTCAACCATCGGGCTCGATGCCCGCATCTATGTCCAGTCAGGTCCCACGGCGGCCGAAATCGAGGAGATAACCGGCAAGCCGGCCATCGATCCCCTGCGCGTTTATGTCGGCCTGCGCTCAGCCGGAACCGTCGAGGAACGCGCGCGCCTCGCGCTCGATGAAATGCTGCGGGTCGGCGCGTTCGAGCGCAAGATCCTCGTCCTCATCATGCCCGTGGGCACCGGCTGGGTGCAGCCCCCCGCCATCGATACCCTCGAATTCCTCCATGGCGGCGACGTGGCCAGCGTCGCCCTGCAATATTCCTATCTGACAAGCTCGCTCTCGCTGGTGTCCGAACCCGATGTGGGGGTGGAGGCGGCCCGCTCGCTTTTCGATATTGTCTATGCGTATTGGAACGAGCTCCCCCCCGATGACCGCCCCGAACTCTATCTCCACGGCCTCAGCCTGGGCGCCTATTCCTCCCAGGCTTCGATCAACCTCTTCAACCTCCTCTCAAACCCCATAGAGGGCGCGCTCTGGGTCGGCCCGCCCTTTGCCAGCCAGATCTGGCGCGATGTCACCGGCGCGCGCAATCCCTTAAGCCCCGCCTGGCTGCCCCAGGTGGGCAACGGTTCCATCGTGCGCTACGCCAACCAGTTCGCCGGCCTAAAGGCCGATGGCCGGACCTGGGGACCACTGCGCCTGTTCTACCTGCAATACGGGTCCGACCCCGTGGTGTTTTTCGACCCCGGCATGATCTATCGCAGGCCCGCATGGCTGGCGGGCCGGCGCGCGCCCGACGTTTCTCCCGAGCTCACCTGGTATCCGGTGGTCACCTTCCTGCAGGTGACCTTCGATCTGCTCATCGCCCAGGCGGCCCCGGTCGGCTACGGCCATGTCTATGCGCCCCAGCACTACCTGCGGGCCTGGATCGAGGTGACCGAGCCCGAGGGCTGGACGCAGGCCGAACTCGATGCGCTGACAAACCGCCTCACCCGCACCGGCACCTATCGCGACATCGTCGGCGGCTGGTTCCGCGACCCCGCCATGGCTTCGGCGCGGCCCGATCAATAAGGTCGAACTGTCCCGTCATCGGAAAGCCGGCGATATGATCCATGCGGTTTTCTGGCAACGCGCCTGGCCGCAACGCTTGGCGCGCTCTGGCTCGCCCATTGCGGCCTCGACCGCATGCTCGGCTACGGGCTCCAATCGCCCGAGGGCTTTTCCATCACCCATCTGCGCCGCATCGGCAGGGAAAAATAGCTAGCCTAAAACCCTTCCCGCGCCGTCTGCGGGGCCAGCTCTGGCGCGCCGAGCGCCTTTTCGGCCCGCTTGCGCCGGGCGATGGCGGGAAACTGTTCCTTTTTCGCCCGCACGCACATCGCCCCGGCAAAGGTCGGCCCGAAGATCTTGGAGGCCTTTTCGATCATCCGCGCCGAGCGCAGGATCGGCCCGGAATGGATGGGCGGGAAAAACAGCCCGTCGCGCCACACTTCGGGCGTGAACGAATGTTCGCGCAACAGCTTGTCCATCTGCCCGCGTGAATAGGGCTGTCCATAGCCGAACGGGTTTGTGTCGAGCCCCGCCCACAGCCCGCGCCGCCGCGGCACGACGATGATCACCTTCCCATTGGGCGCGCAGATCCGCCACAATTCGCGCATCATGTCTTCGGGATCGACCACGTGCTCGAACCCGTGAATGACGATCACCATGTCCATGGCCGCATCGGTCAGCGGCATTTCCAGTGGATCGCACAACACCGTGTGCGAGGGCCCTTCGCGCGGCCAGCTCGACGCCCCCTGCCGCGCCGGCATGAAGGCCAGAACCCGCTCGGCCCCCTTGAGGGCCCCGCGCAGATAGGGCGTGGCAAATCCCAGCCCCAACAGCCGCAACCCCGTCACATCCCCGGCAAGCGCGCTCACCTCCTGGCGGATCGATTGCCGCGTCAGCCGGCCCAGGGGCGATTTGTAAAAGCGGATCAGACCGTCGACGTCAGGTGTCATTGATTCTTGTTCACTCGCGCCAGATGGAAAAACATTTGTCCCAGGTTCATTCTTATGTGGGCGGTTTGCCCGCCCAGGTCAAATAGAGGATGGCCGGGCTCTGGCGTTCTGGCCTTGCATGTGACCGGCGCCCGCCCTACCCTCGCCGCAAAATCGAACAGGAGGCTCGGCTCATGTCCCTCGAAATCGCCGTATTCCCAGCGCTCAGCGACAATTTCGGCTATCTCGTCCGCGATACCGCGTCAGGCCGCGTCGCCGCCATAGACGCCCCCGAAGAAGCCCCCATTCTCGCCGAACTCGACAGGCGCGGCTGGACCCTGACCGATATCCTGATCACCCACCATCACCCCGACCACACCGACGCCATCGCGCCCCTCAAACGGCGTTTCGACTGCAACGTCATCGGCCCGAAAAAAGAAGCCGGCAAGATCGCCGGGCTCGATACGCTTGTGGGTGGCGGCGATACGGTGAGCCTGGGCGAAACGGTCTTCGAGGTCATCGACGTGCCCGGCCACACGCTGGGCCACATCGCGTTTTTCGCGCCCGATGAAAAGGTGCTGTTTTCGGCAGATGCGCTGTTTTCGCTCGGTGTTGGCCGCATGTTCGAGGGCGATGCCCACGGCATGTGGGCCGGGCTCGAACGGCTCAGGAAACTGCCTCCCGAAACCATGGTCTATTGCGGCCACGAATATACGCTCGCCAACGCCAGATTCGCCCTTTCGATCGATCCCGACAACGCCGCGCTCAAGGCCCGTGCCAAACAGGCGCAGGACCAGATCGATGCAGGAAAACCCACAATTCCCTTCAATCTGGGCGAGGATTTTGCCGCCAATCCCTTCCTGCGCGCCGATACCCCCGAAATGGCCCATGCCATGGCCCACGAAGACGCCCCCGCCTGGCAGATCTTCGGCGCCATCCGCAAGGCCAAGGACAATTTCTAGAGTATTTTCAGAATAGGTGGAAACCAGGCGTCCGGGTCAAAGAGAACCACTCGCGCTTGCCACCCCCCACGCTGTCACCCCGGCCATGCGCCGGGGGCCAGTACACTCAGCGCCGGTAAATACCGTAGAGTGCGGGCCATGATTGGCTGAATGCCGATTGGTCCCAGAGCTTGTCCAGCAAAAGCATGTCCTCGACCCGATCGGGGACGGAAACGGTTTTGCGGTTCGGACGCGCGATAAAACAAGGACTTAAAGCATTTCAGGTTGTAACGGAGCCATTTGGGTCCCTTCCGTCGCTGCCCCGGTCCCGGCTTTCGCCGGGACCGGGGAAGCGCAGAAGGAGAACGGCGATTCCGTAAAGAGCTGAAGAACTCTAGATCAAACCCGCGATTCGAGGACCCGAAGGGCCGCGCAAGCGAAAAGCGGAAATTCTCTAGAGCGCTTCCAGGATAAGTAGGCGCCACTTGTCCGGTTCGGAAGCACGACAAAACAAGGACTTAGAGCAATTGGAGCGATTCGAAGAAGCGCTGAAATGCTCTAGCGCCAGCCGCTCTCCACCACGCTGTCACCCCGGCCTCCGAGCCGGGGTCCAGTACACTCGGCGATTGCGATTAAACGGCCAACTCTGCCGCTTGCTGGATCCTGGGTCGAGCCCGGGATGACCTTGGTGGTTGGGTGGAGCGCGCGGCCTTGCCGCCTATCCCCAAGCCTCTCTCTCCTTTCGTCGTCCTCGGGCGTGACCCGAGGACCTGCTGCCTCGGTCAGCCGCTGAAGGGGTATCCCAATCGGTGCCCCTCCACACCCCCATCATCCCTGCCTCGAGCCGGGATGACAGTGGTGGTTGGGTGGAGCGCGCGGCCTTGCCGCCTATCCCCAAGCCTCCCCCTCCTTTCGTCGTCCTCGGGCGTGACCCGAGGACCCGCTGCCTCGGTCAGCCGCTGAAGGGGTGTCCCAATCGGTGCCCCCTCAACACCCCTTTCATCCCTGCCTCGAGCCGGGATGACAGTGGTGGTTGGGTGGAGCGCGCGGCCTTGCCGCCTATCCCCAAGCCTCCCCTCCTTTCGTCGTCCTCGGGCGTGACCCGAGGACCCGCTGCCTCGGTCAGCCGCTGAAGGGGTGTCCCAATCAGTGCCCTCTCAACACCCCTTTCATCCCGGCCTTGAGCCGAGTGTGGTTATGGCTTTGCCACAAACTCTTGCGGACATGGAAAAGGCGCCTGCCCCTGGGACCGATCGCCATTGAGCTGCGCATGAGCCTAAAGCGCGTCCAGCAAAAGTGGAAGCGGTTTTGCGGTTCGGACGCGCGACAAAGCAAGGACTTAGATCAAATCCGCGATTCGAAGAAAAGCGGATCTGATCTAAAGCGCGGGCCCCAAGGTCCGTGCCAGAGAATACCGCAATTTGCGGGCGATGACCGGCTGAATGCCGATTGGCCCTAAAGCCCCTGCCGCAATTCGTCGATGCGCTGGATATGGGTTTCAAGCTCGGATTTGAGCGCGATCTTTTGCGCATCGCTATAGCGATTGACCGCCACGGTCCGCTCGAGCTCCTCGATGGCGCGGGTCAGTTTGGCAAGGGCCGGGGCGGACATTGGGCGTCTCCAACGACAGGGCAAGAATAACGGCCAGCAGACAAGCCGCAAACCGGGACACGTCGCGCAAGGGCCGCGAACCGCGAGGCAAAAATGGTGATCCCGACTGGATTCGAACCAGTGACCCTCAGATTAGGAATCTGATGCTCTATCCTGCTGAGCTACGGGACCACGCGTAAAGCGCTTAGCAAAATCGGCGGTTGATGGGAACCGGCAATCGCCCTGCGCCCACCATAGCGATCGCCATTCGGAGCGCCTTGGTCAACCCCGGGCCGACATCATGTCTGTCATAGTCGAAAAAGCTCACATCGAAAAATTGCCGCTATGCCCAGGTTTATGCCCCATCCTGAATGTCCCCGGGACAGCCCGAGGCCTCACCGCCTGAGATGGCTTGCGAACCCGTCGCGTCCTAAGGCATTGACTCTGAAGCGGGGCGGGAGAAAGCTGGTACTCACCCGTTCGACCTGAACAAAAAACAAGGTTCTGGGCAAATCCCGATGCACGATCTTGAAGACCTGTGCCAAAGCCATCTGCCCCGGATCGCGCCCTGGTTCGACGATCCGATAACCCGGCGATGGTTGGGCGGCCGCGGCTGGGCCGAGAACACCCTGCTGCTGGCAAATGCCGACACCGACAGGCACGGGCTTATCGCATCGATCGCTGGAAATCCTGCCGCCCTGCTGGACGTCGAAGTCTATGCCGATGCCAGCGCCAGCTTCGCCATCGTCGTCGATCCGGCCCTGCGCCGGCGCGGCGTTGCGGTCGGAACCTTGAATACCATGCTCCACCTGCCTCGATTTGCGCATCTATCGCGCTTTTTCGCCGGTGTTGAAAACGGCAATGAGCCGAGCAGGCTCCTTCTGACCCGTTTGGGTTTCACACCCACCGCAACACAGTCGGAACCAGGATTTACCGACTACCAACTGCTTCGATAGAACACGTCCAGCAAAAGCATGTCCTCGACCCGATCGGGGATGGAAACGGTTTTGCGGTTCGGACGCGCGAGGAAACAAGGACCTAGGCTGTGGTGACGATTTAATCATTTAAGCCACAGCATGACGCTGGCAATTTTGACGAAGCCTAGGAAGTGGGCGGCTCGCTTGTCATATCGAGTTGCGATGCGGCGCCACTGCTTGAGCTTGGCGAAAAAACCTTCGATGCCCCAGCGTTGCCGATAGGCGATCTTGTCGTAGCCATGTTGGTATTTGCGGTGGCGGCGGGGCGGGATCACTGGCTCGCCGCCTTCATCGAGAATGACATCATGGAGGCTATCGGCGTCATAGGCCCGGTCGGCGAGAACTTTGCCCGCGGCCAGTCCGGCGACCAGATCGCAGGCGGGTGCCATATCATTTTGCTGACCCGGCCCGAGCGCAAAGCGGACCGGCAGGCCAAGCGCATCAACTACGGCATGGAGCTTGGTGCCGAAACCGCCACGGGAGCGACCGAGAGCCTGGGTTTGCGCTCCCCCCTTTTTCGCCGCGCCCCTGCGGCCTGGGCCTGGGCGCGGATCACTGTGGCGTCGATGGCCAACCATTCGAGATCGGGAGCGTTTGCGACCGCCTCGAACAGACGATCAAACACGCCCATCTCGATCCAGCGGTAATAGCGCCGCTTGACCGTCTGGTAAGGACCGAACCGGTCTTCGGGCAGATCGCGCCAGCGGCCACCAGACCGGGCCATCCACAAAAGCGCATTGAAAAACCGACGCCCATCACTACGTGGGCCGCGCTTGCCCTTGCGACCGCCCGGGACAAACGGCTTGATCTGTTCCCACTGATCGTCGCGTAAAATCTCGCCATCCATCGCTGACCTCCCAAAAGTCAGCGTTGAATCTGATTTGCCGCGATGTGGGAATCCCAAAACATTAAATCGTCACTACAGCCTAGAGCATTTCAGCGCTTCTTCGAATCGCTCCAATTGCTCTAAAGCATTGCAGGTTGTACCGGAGCCATTTTGAGTCCCTTCCGTCGCTGCCCCGGCGAAAGCCGGGGCCCAGCAGCGTGAGCCGAGGCGCCGGCGCTTGACGCAACTCTCATGGACCCCGGCTTTCGCCGGGGAAGCGCAGAAGGAGAACGGCGATTCCGTAAAGAGCTGAAGGGCTCTAGGCTGTGGTGACGATTTAATCATTTAAGCCACAGCATGACGCTGGCAATTTTGACGAAGCCTAGGAAGTGGGCGGCTCGCTTGTCATATCGAGTTGCGATGCGGCGCCACTGCTTGAGCTTGGCGAAAAAACCTTCGATGCCCCAGCGTTGCCGATAGGCGATCTTGTCGTAGCCATGTTGGTATTTGCGGTGGCGGCGGGGCGGGATCACTGGCTCGCCGCCTTCATCGAGAATGACATCATGGAGGCTATCGGCGTCATAGGCCCGGTCGGCGAGAACTTTGCCCGCGGCCAGTCCGGCGACCAGATCGCAGGCGGGTGCCATATCATTTTGCTGACCCGGCCCGAGCGCAAAGCGGACCGGCAGGCCAAGCGCATCAACTACGGCATGGAGCTTGGTGCCGAAACCGCCACGGGAGCGACCGAGAGCCTGGGTTTGCGCTCCCCCCTTTTTCGCCGCGCCCCTGCGGCCTGGGCCTGGGCGCGGATCACTGTGGCGTCGATGGCCAACCATTCGAGATCGGGAGCGTTTGCGACCGCCTCGAACAGACGATCAAACACGCCCATCTCGATCCAGCGGTAATAGCGCCGCTTGACCGTCTGGTAAGGACCGAACCGGTCTTCGGGCAGATCGCGCCAGCGGCCACCAGACCGGGCCATCCACAAAAGCGCATTGAAAAACCGACGCCCATCACTACGTGGGCCGCGCTTGCCCTTGCGACCGCCCGGGACAAACGGCTTGATCTGTTCCCACTGATCGTCGCGTAAAATCTCGCCATCCATCGCTGACCTCCCAAAAGTCAGCGTTGAATCTGATTTGCCGCGATGTGGGAATCCCAAAACATTAAATCGTCACTACAGCCTAGAGCATTTCCGCTCTTATTCGAATCGCTTCAATTGCTCTAAGTCCCTGATTTGGCGCGTTTCCGAACCGAATAAGTGGTATCCACTTATTCTGGAAACGCTCTAGATCAAGTCCGCGATTGAAAGACACGAAGGGCCGCGCAAGCGAAAAGCGGATTTGATCGAGTGCGCCTGCCTCGCGCCGTCGCCTGCTCCACCCTCCTGCCCCGCCCTGATCTTTTCAGCTTCGATCAGGTGGCAGATTGCAAGGCTGCGCCCTTCCCGCCCCCTGAAAAAGGGCAAGGGCCCGACGGGCCAGCTTTCGGTAATCGGGATGGGCCAGGGCGTCGAGGCTGTCGATTTCGTCCGGCACGAACCACCTTATCTCCGAATGCTCGTCGCAAATGTTTGCCGGCTCGCCACCCGACCACTCCAGCACGGCAAAGATGGCGGACAGGAAGGCGGTCCCATTGGGCATCGCCCGATGTTCGATGTCGGAGAGAAATGCCGCTTTGAGCACCCTTACCCCGATTTCTTCCTGCACTTCACGGATCAGCGCCCGGTCCGCGGTTTCCCCCGGTTCGAGCCGTCCCCCTATGGCATCCCAATGGTTGGGCCAGTTTGATTTCCAGGCTGCACGGTGGCCCAAAAGAATTCTGCCGTCCCTGACCAGCAGACCCGCCGCAACCTTTTGAACTGTCAAATTATCTTCCGAAAACAGAGCGGCTCGACCTCCAGCCGTCGTAAGCTCAATTCAGACACCAACGGGACACCTACCAGCCGCAAAACCATCTCTCCTTCCCCGTAACCATCGCTTCCCAGCCCAACACTCCCCGGAATCGCCTTCAGGCCGCGCGGCCCATCGCCCTCCGGCTGCCTTCGAGGTCCCATACAAGCGTCATCACCGACAGCGGATCGCTTGGTGCGGCAAGGGAAAGCATGCGCGCCCCGCCCGCGCTCAGCCTGCGGAACTTTTCGCGTGCCCGGTGATCGCCGATCAAATCCTCTGCGGTGCCGGCCCAGCCGATCACCCCATTGTCCTCGAGCGCATAAAGCCGGCTCGGCGCCATGGCGACGCCGGCTTCTCTTTCGCGCTCCATCAGATAGCGCCGGCCCGATCGTCCGGCCCAAAGCACACTGGCACTCGTCTCGCCGATGCCGGTTTCCGCACTGTCGTTAAATCCGATCATGGCCACCCTCGAAAACGGCCCCGCATTAGAGTGTTTCCAGGACAAGTGGATGCCACTTAATCCGGCTTGGAAACGCGACAAGAAAAAGACCTGGACAATTTTCGCCATCCCGGGAAGGGCGAAAATTCATCTGGCGACCGGCGGTCACGAGACCGAACCGATCCAATGAGAACAAAATTAGAACAAATTGAAGGAGACGTCAATCCCATGCACACTCAAATCGTCTCATTCCCACCAGAGAATGTCAAGATATTGTGTCCCGATTGCGGCGCAACACAATCTATCGCATTGATATCGATGAAATCGCCGGGGCGCGTCAGGTTAGGATCGCGCGTCCGATTGGGCCTGCAATTCATCGATCCGGCCCCGCAACCGCGGCGAGATCGGGCGCGCCAGCCCCTTTTGCGCATCCTCGAGCACCATCGCATCGGTCTCGGTCTCGATGCGGTCGATCAGCGTTTTCAGGAACTGATCCCCCGGCAGCCCCGGCATGATCGGTTCGAGAAATTTCGCCCGTGCCGTGCCCGGCCACAGGATAGGGCTGTTGCGCCCCCAATAGAGCCCCGAAGTGAGCGCCACGGGCACCACAGGCACGTCCATCGCCAGATACATCCGCACGATCCCCGAGCGATAGGCCGGTGTATCGAGCGGCGCCCTTCGCGTGCCTTCGGGAAAGATGATGACCCGGCAGCCCCGATCCAGCGCGCCGCGCGCTTCCTCCATCATGGCCGGCAGCGCGTCCTTACCCTTCTTGCGGTCCACCGAGATCGTGTCGATCCACCGCGCCGCCCAGCCAAACAGCACAATATCGAGCAGTTCCTTTTTGGCGATGAAGGCCGGGTGCCCAACATGGGGCAGGATGGCAAAGATGTCCCAGTCCGACTGGTGCTTGGCGCCGATGATGCACCCGCCCTCGGGAATGTTTTCCGCCCCGGTCACCTCGGTCCGGATCCCCACGATCCAGCGCAGGAAAAACAGGTTCGAACTGTTCCAGTATTGCGCCAGGCTCCACCCCAGAGGCTTGAGCCCCGGCGTCAGCTTGGCCATCAGCCCGATAATGATCGCAAGGATGATCGTGTGGACGAAAAACAGCAGATAAAACACCGCCGAGCGGACAGCCTGGACGATCATGACAGGGCCCTCCCCGGACCGTCAGGAAATTTGCGAAAGAAACCGTCGCACCGTCAAGCGCGAGGTGATCGCCGTCAGCCCGGCAATCACCAGCACCACACCGACAATCCCCAATATGCCGCTGATCCCCAGCGCGAACTGCCCGAACAGAACGCCCAGCTGCGCGCTCGATTGCTCGGGCACCACGGTGCTCATCGCCGTGCCCGCGACTATGAAAAAGATGATGGCCGCCAGCCCGCCCACCAGACCGCCCTTGAGCCCCAGCAGCAGGAACCGCCCCTGGAACTCGCCGGCGATGAACCGGTTCGACGCCCCGATGAAATGGAGCACGTCGACGATTTCCCGATTGGTCGACATCGTCCCGCGCGTTGCGAACACAATCGCCAGCGCCGTCGCCACAAGGATCAGCGCCAAAACCAGTATCCCCGAAACGACGATCGTCCCCGCCATCGTATTGAGCTGCACCCGCCAGGCCGCATGGGTTTCAAGCGTCGCTCCGGGGATGGCCGAAATCTCGCTTTCAAGCCGCGCAATGTCCGCAGCGTTGGGATCGGCCAGCTGCACGATCACCAGTCTTGGGATCGCCAGGTCCGAAAGGTCCAGCCCCTGCCCCAGCCAGGGCGCCAGCAGATCCTCGCTTTCCTCGATCGAGACGACCCGCGCGCTCGCCACCCCCGGCACAGCTTCCGACAGCGAGACCGCAAGCCGCAAATTGGAATCGATCACCTCGCCATCGAGCGGGCGGATCTGTATGGTCAGCTCGCGCCCCACTTCGGCCGACCAGCCCAGCGCCGATTTCTGCACCAGCAGCACGCCGCCGAACGTCACGCAGGACAAAAACGTCATGATGCCGATCAGAAGCATCAGCGTGCGCCCCGCCACCGATTGCGCCGGAACGATCGGGTTGGGGCGGGAGAAATTGAGCTTGAGCCCCTCACTCATGGATGGTCAGCTCCCCTTCATTGAGCAGCATGCGCGGATAGTCGAACTTGTCGAGCAGCGCCACTTCGTGGGTGGCCAGGATGATCGTCGTGCCCATCTTGTTGAGCTGTTCGAACAGATGCAAAAGCCGCTGGGAAAGCTCGGGGTCCACATTGCCCGTCGGCTCGTCCGCCAGCAAAATATCGGGATTGCCGATCACCGCCCGCGCAATCGCCGCGCGCTGTTTTTCCCCGCCCGAAAGCACCGCCGGATGCGCGTCCATCCTATCGCCAAGCCCCACCCAGTCGAGCAGTTCTTCCACATTGCCGCGATAGCTCGCCTCGGCCTGCCCGCGCACCCGCAGCGGCAGGGCGACGTTCTCGAATGTGGTGAGATGATCGAGCAGACGGAATTCCTGGAACACGATCCCGATATGGCGCCGCATCTGCAACAGCCTGTCCCGGTCGAGCGCCGAGACGTCTTCCCCGAACATCGACACCGACCCGCGCGTCGGTTTGAGCGACAACAGCAAAAGCCGCAACAGCGAGGTCTTGCCCGATCCCGAAGGCCCGGTCAGAAAATGAAACGAGCCCGGCGAGATCGCAAAGGTCAGGTCCTTGAGGATTTCCGGCCCATGTCCGTATCGAAGGCCCACATTTTCGAACGCGATCAAACCGCTCTACCCCGCGAATCACCCTGTTGCCGCCACTCTATCAGCGATCATCCCCCAATGGCCGCATCATGGCGGCGTTTCAAGAGTTTTAACCCGACCCGCATAGGGTCGGGACATTCATTTTGAGCTCAACGGCCCCCGGTCCACCGCGCGTGATCATCACCTGCCCAAATTGCCAGACGCGCTACAAGCTCGCGTCCGATGCGCTCAGCGCAGCCGGCAGGCAGGTCCAGTGCGCCGCGTGCTCCGAACTCTGGTACGCCACCCCCAGCTTTCCCAAGCCCGCCGCCCCGCGCCGCGATCCCGAGCCCTCCGAGGACGAGCTGATCTTTCGCGCCGATGCCGATACCCTGTTCTCCGCCGCCGATGAGGACATGCTCGACGCCTCGTTCCTGCGCGCCCAGGCAGCTTCCAGCACCCCTGCCCCCGACAATGACGCGCCCGAAAGCCCCGATCCGGCCCCCGAGCCCGATCACCCGCTTCCTTCCATCGACAGAGCCGGCAACCGCGCCCGCATCGAGGCGCTGGCCAGGCGGCGCAACGGCATGCTCGCCGCCCACCCCATCGCCCGCTTTCGCCGCATTTTCCGCATCGGCATCATTGCCCTGCTTGTCGCGGGCATTGTAGCCGCCTTCGCGCTGCGCACCGAGATCGTCTCCGCCGTCCCCCAACTCGACGGGCTCTATCGCCTTGCCGGGTTCAAAACCAATGTCGTCGGCCTCGATTTCACCGAAATTAAGACTTTGCGAACCACGCAGAATGGAAACCCCGCCATTGTGGTCAACGCTAAGATTTCCAACATAACGAATCGCATAACCTACGTGCCATCGGTGCTGGTGAGCCTGCTCGATTCGGACGGCGCCGTTGTCTACGAATGGACTGTGACCCCGGCCGCGCGCAACGTCCTGCCCGGCGATACATTGGCCATCGACGCGCAGCTGATAGGCCCGCCGCAAGGCGTTACAAATATTCGGTTGAGCTTTGTCGATGGCGCCAATGGCTCGGCCGCAGGGAACTGAACGACTCCGGGCGTCTTAAAAAGGCAGGTATTTAACCATCTGCCCGGCGCGTAACGGAACAAAGACACAGAGAACGAGGGTATAGCCCCATGGCACGCATATTGGTGGCCGAAGACGACGACAATGTCCGGGCCTTTGTGACCCGCGCCCTCGAAATGAGCGGCCACGAAGTGACCGACGCCTCCGACGGCGGCCTCGCGCTCGAAATCGCCAACGAACAGAACGGCAATTTCGACCTCCTGGTCTCCGACATCAAGATGCCCGTCATGGACGGCATCGGCCTGGCCCTGGCCATCGGCGCCCAATACCCCGCCATGACCATCCTCTTGATGACCGGCTTTGCCGACCAACGCGAACGCGCCCATGGCCTGGACGCCCTGATCTACGACGTCCTGGGCAAACCCTTCTCCCTCGCCCAGCTCATCGAAAAGGTCGACGACGCACTGGCGGGCAAACCGGCAGAGATCATCCCGCTGGCAAGATCGGCGCTGTAATGACCGCCGAGCGCGAACAGGACCGCTCCCGCCAAAACGCCGTCAAGGCGCTCCAGCACGCCGTGACCGAAGCCATCGAAAGCGGAAAACCGCAGCCCTTCGACGCGGAAGCTTTCAAACAGCGCATGCGCGAGCGGCACGGCAAAAACTGAGCCCCGACCAAGGCATCCAGTTAGAAGCAAGCGTTTGAAGACTCGGACCCACGATCAGACAGCACAGAATAGTGTCGCCCTCCCTCGAGTCGTCAGGTTTTGACCGAAACGCCGACAGCCCCACTCTTCGCTTCCCCGGTGAAAACCGGGGGCCAGCAGCATCGCCGCTTGCGCCGATGCCCAAAGCTTGAGCCCATGGGCTCCGGCTTTCGCCGGAGAAGCGAAGAGGACAAACCCGATTCCATGAAATTCTGGACGCGCTTTAAATCGCCCGCCCCGCCCCAACGCTCCCCCGACAAGCACCACCCTCTCCCCTCGTCGTCCTCGCGCTCGACCCGGGGACCCGCAACATCTCTGGGTTCATGGAGGAAATAACGGCTCCCGAGTGCAAAGATCGTTTCCGTCTTAGCCATCCCATTATCTGCCGGGGCACACCGAAGTCGTAATCCTTCGCGTCCTGGGTAGCCGTCAAAACTGGCAAGCTATCCTCTCCGCGATTGATAGCTGATGTAGGCTTCCAAAAGCGCAATGCCCAATCACTGCACCGTTTTTTGCTTCGCCCTAATTTCAGCCCTTCCGAAGTAACAGAATGCAAAATGGCGCCTCCCGCCAGGGCACCCCTTATTCTGACGCGTATCATCCCTATTCTGGATACTTTGCGGCTGTTGCGCGCAGCCGATCGGTGAAATCGTAAATGTGATCTATCGACTCGATAATTATCTTATCCTCGGCCTCGCCATCGAAAAGGCTGATGTATTTAGTGGTGCGATTGAAATGCAGCCTGGCCAATGGCCTTCTATTGTTGTTATCGACCAAGATGCCGCAATAGGATTTCTGGTCGCGCATGGCCACTCTTGAGGGCTTGATAACCTCTCGCACGATAGCCTTCACCACCATATATCCTTCACGCTCTTCGTCCGTGGTCACGACCTCAGGCTCTGTGGATTCCACTTCCTCGATCACTGCGTCCGTATCTGCCAAAGCTGTTGAAAGCCTATTTTTCACCGAGTCGCGGATCACGTCTCGAAAGGCGCTTCGGACCAATCCGGTGAATTGTTCCATTACTGCTGCGGTAAAGCGCCCCTCGTGTACCTTCCCAGCTACCAGCTTTACGAAATCGTCGGAGGGATTTTCGATCATCTTCGCGATTTCTGTCTTCAACAGCGAAGTGTACTTCAGACGCTCGGCCGTCGCCAATATTCCGTCGATGTCAAATCCAGCGCGCTCAAACTTCTTGAGCTCGAGCAAAAGATGCGGTTGGACGTCCGACAAATCAAAGCTCAAGAATGGACGCGTATCGAGCTTGTTAGGCTCTTCCAAATCGCTATGAAAATGGAATGTTCTGCCATTGGTCAGGACGGCGAACTTGGCACTGGTGACAGTGAAATACCGGAAAAGCTGGGCCAAGTGGACCTTGTCCAGTTGAGTCGTTATGGGCTTACACTCAACAAGTATGCGGATCTGGTCGTCGATTTTGATGGCGTAATCGACCTTCTCCCCTTTCTTTCCTACGGCGTCCGCAGTGAATTCAGGGACGACCTCCTCCGGGTTGAAAACATCATACCCAAGTGCTTGGAAGAAGGGTAGGACCACGGCGGTCTTGACGGCCTCCTCGGTCAGCATTGTACTCGAATGAGATTTTACGCGATCGGAAAGTCTTGCGAGTGTCTGCTCAATGCTCATGCTATCCCCCAAACTTGAACACTTGCATCGTGGTTGACGAAAACCCACGGGTCAAGCTGAAGGTCGATAGAATGACGGTCCTTGTTCTTCAATGACCCCATGTATTGGCGTTCACCGCCTTCCGGATATTAGCGCTGCGAGTTCCCAATCCCATTGCGGTGCTTGCACCTTCGCAAGAATTCCCGGAGGCCGCTATTGAGCGTGCCAGCCGTCCTCACGCCGCTTAGGAGGCGGTACCGGGCGATCTAATAGCCGACTCGAATGGCTGGCACGATGCTCTTTGCAATCGGTGTATGGCAACAATCTCAATGGCCATTTTTCCGATCACGCCCCCTCAATCGCCCCCGTTCACCCACTCCGGCACACTGTCCAGCCCAATCAACTCATCAAGCGTCTGCCGTGGCCTCACCGCATGCCACTTCCCCCCATCGACAAGCACTTCGGCGATCAGCGGGCGGGTGTTGTAGGTCGAGCTCATCACCGCGCCATAGGCGCCCGCGCTCATCACCACCACAAGATCGCCCTCGGCCACCTCGGCCATCTCCCGGTCGAGCCCGAGATAATCGCCGGTCTCGCACACCGGCCCCACGATATCGGCGCGAATGGTCTCGGCCCCCGCGCCCGCCTCGTGCATGGGCAGGATATCGTGATGGGCTTCGTAAAGCGTGGGGCGGATCAGATCGTTCATCGCCGCATCGACGATAACGAAGCTCTTTTTCCCGGTTTTTTTGACGTATTCGACCCGCGTCACCATCACCCCGGCATTGCCCGCGATCAGCCGCCCCGGCTCGAGGATCACACGGCATCCCAAGGGATCGGTGTGACGCCGCACCAACCTGGCGTATTCCACCGGATCGGGCGGCGGCGTGTTGTCCTGATGATAGGGTATCCCCAGCCCGCCCCCCACATCGATGTGCTCGATTGGGTGCCCGGCCGCGCGCAGCCGCTTGACCAGTTCGGCCAGCAGCTTAAAGGCGTTGTCGAAAGGTTCGAGATCGGTGATCTGGCTGCCGATATGCATATCGACGCCCACGGCCTTTAAATTCTTGCACGCCGCGATCCGGCCATAGACCGCTTCGGCCCGCGCATAGGGAATGCCGAACTTGTTTTCCGATTTGCCCGTCGAAATCTTGGCGTGGGTTTTCGCGTCCACATCGGGGTTGATCCGCACCGAAACCGGCGCGATTCTCTCCATCTCGGCGGCCACCGCGTTGAGCCGCTCCAGTTCGGGCTCGCTTTCGACGTTAAAGCACAAGATGCCCACTTCGAGCGCCCGCCGCATCTCGGCCCGGCTCTTGCCGACCCCTGAAAAGATGATTTTCTCCGCCGGAATCCCGGCCCGCAGCGCCCGTTCAAGCTCACCCAGCGACACCACGTCCGCCCCGATGCCCTTTTGCGCGGCAATCGCCAGCATCGCCTGGTTGGAATTGGCCTTCATGGCATAGGCGACAAGCGTGTCGGTGCCGGAAAACGCCCCCAGCATCACCTCGATATGCCTGGTGAACGTCGCCTGCGAATAGCAATAGAACGGCGTGCCGATCTCCTCGGCCACCGCCGTCAGATCGACATCCTCGGCAAACATCCAGCCGCCGCGATAGGTAAAATGATGCACTGACTAATTCCCCAGCCGCTCGCGCCAGCCCGCAATTTGCGCTGCGACATTGGCCGGCGACGTCCCGCCGAAACTGGTCCGCGACTTGACCGAGTTTTCAACGCCCAGCACCTTGAACACCTGGGAGGTAATCCGCTCGTCGATGTCCTTGAAATCCTCGATGGTCAGCCCCTCGAGCCCACAACCCTTGGCCTCCGCCGCAGCGACCGCACGGCCGGTGATGTGGTGCGCGTCGCGGAACGGAACGTTTGCCGCCCGCACCAGCCAGTCGGCGAGATCGGTTGCTGTCGAAAACCCGGCGCCCGCCGCCTGTGCCATCTTTTCGCGGTTGACGGTCAGATCCCCCATCATCCCGGTCATCGCCGCCAGCGCCAGCGAGAAATTGTCCAGCGCGTCGAAGGCGATTTCCTTGTCTTCCTGCATATCCTTTGAATAGGCCAGCGGCAGCCCCTTCATCACCATCAGAAGCGATGTGAACGCCGCAAAGATCCGCCCCACCTTGGCCCGGATCAATTCCGCCGCATCCGGATTGCGCTTTTGCGGCATGATCGAGGACCCTGTCGAAAACTTGTCCGAGAGTCTGACGAACGCGAACTGCGCCGACGACCAGATGACCAGCTCTTCGGACAGCCGCGACAGATGCATCGCGCAGATCGAAGCCGAAGACAGCGTTTCTAAAATGAAATCGCGGTCCGATACGGCGTCCAGCGAATTGGCCATCGGCCGGTCGAACCCCAGCGCCTCTGCCGTCATCTCCCGATCGATCGGGAACGATGTCCCGGCAAGCGCCGCCGCCCCCAGCGGGCTTTCGTTGAGCCGGGCCCGCGCGTCGAGCAAGCGCCCCTTGTCGCGTTCGAGCATTTCCACATAGGCCAGCATGTGGTGCCCGAAGGTCACCGGCTGGGCGCTCTGCAGATGGGTGAACCCGGGCATCACGGTGCCCGCCTCGGCCTCGGCGTTGTCCACCATCACCTTTTGCAGCGCTTGAACCTGCGCGGCCAGCATGTCGAGCGCGTCGCGCACATAGAGCTTGAAATCGGTCGCCACCTGATCGTTGCGCGAGCGCGCCGTGTGCAGCCGCCCGGCCGGTTCGCCCACCAGTTCCTTTAGTCTGCTTTCCACATTCATGTGGATGTCTTCGAGCGCTCGCGAGAAGGTGAAGTCCCCGGCCTCGATTTCCGCCCGAACTGTCTCTAGACCGGAGATGATGGCGTCCTTATCGTCGCGCGTCAGAATGCCGGCTACTTCCAGCATTGTGGCATGCGCTATCGATCCGGCGATGTCGTGCTTGTAAAGGCGCTTGTCGAAGCCGATAGAAGCGTTGATCTCTTCCATGATGGCGTCGGGGCCCGACGAAAACCGGCCTCCCCACATGCGATTGCTCATCGGCGCCTCTACCTTAAATAAATTTGCGAGTGATGGTTTTATGGATCAGGACGAAAAGCGAAAATCACCCCGCCCCATCATCGTCGGCACGGGCCTTTTCGCAGCGGCGGTAGGTATAGCCGTGGCCGTCTGGGTTAGCAATGGCGGCGCCAACGCGGCCACCTGCCCGGTGCGCGCCGAGGCCGCCCAGGCCATCGACGACGCGGCAACAGGCGAACTCGCCGCCCTTCTGCCCTCCTCCCAATGGCGCGATTATTCCGATCTTGCCTTCGAGGACGCCGAAGGAAACCCCGTCACCCTCGCCGATTTCGCCGGGAAAAAGCTGCTCATCAATTTCTGGGCCACATGGTGCGCCCCCTGCCGCGAGGAGATGCCCTTCCTCGATGCGCTCGAAGCGCAATATGGCGGGGACGATTTCGAAGTGGTCGCCATCAGCCTCGATATCGGGTCTGACGGTCCAACCGCCGCCGCCCTGTTCCTCGAGGAAATCGGGGCACAAAACTTAAAACTCTTCGCCGACCCCACTTACAAGCTCTTTGAGCGCTTGCGCAACGAGGCGGTAACGCTGGGCCTGCCCGCCACCATCCTTGTCGATGACGAAGGGTGCGAGCTGGCCATTCTCCAGGGCCCTGCCCATTGGGACACGCCCGACGGCCACCGGGTCATCGAAACGCTGCTTGAAATCTGAGCCATCCGGCTGCGTATTCTCACTTACTGAAAATTGACGGTTGGAGCGCACACTGATCGCTGGAGGAGCCGCCACACCCGCGGCGGCTGGAGCGCTTCCAGGATAAGTGGGCACCACTTATCCGGTTCGGGAGCGCGATAAACAAAGACTAGAGCAACTGAAGCGATTCGAAGAAGCGCTGAAATGCTCTAAACAGCGGATCACCAGCTTGACCGGTTCGAGCGTTGCCGTTTTGATGGTCACTGACAGTTCCTCGGGGAAGCCGTTCCCGGCTGCCCGCTGGCCGGCCATTGCGCGGGTCGAACCGCTCAGCGAACTGGGCAGGATCGACCTCTCTCCCTATTCGGCTATCCTTGTCGATGCCGATCTGTCCAGCGGTTCGACCATCGACCGGCTCAAAAAGAGCCTGCTCGCCCTTGAGCGCAACATCCCCCGTTATTTCCTCGTCACCGAGGGGCGCCGCGTCGAGATGGTCCAGGCCAATGTGCTCGGGGCCCACGCGACCGAAACCCGGCCGCTCACCCCCGAGGGGCTCCAGCGCCTGCTCGCGAGCGCGCTGCGCCCGCCCCTCGAAGAGGCGCCCGATACCGCGAAGGCCGCGGCCGCGCACGCCGCGACGAAAGCCCTCGGCAGCGCCTTTGAGGCCCTGCGCTCCGATGCGCGCCTCGATGCCGCCGCCCTCGCCGATGCCAGCGACGACATCGTCGACAGCGTCGGTGCGGGCGGGCTCGGCCGGTGGCTCGATACGGTCCGCGCCCACCATCAGGGCACCTACCAGCATTGTCTTTTGGTCACCGGCGTGCTCACCAATTTCGCCCAGCGCGTCGGCATGGGCAGCGCCGACATTTCAAAACTCACCACCGCCGGCCTCCTCCACGATATCGGCAAGGCCACCATCCCGGTCGCCATCCTCGAAAAGCCCGGCAAGCTCACCCCGGCCGAATTCGCCCAGATCGCCCGTCACCCGGTCGAAGGCTATGAATACCTCAAGGCCCGGGCCGATCTGGGCTCCGACATTCTGGCCGCCGTGCGCAGCCATCACGAATATCTCGACGGCTCGGGCTACCCCGATGGCCTGATGGGCTCCCAGATCGGCGATCTCACCCGCATCGTCACCATCTGCGACATCTACGGCGCGCTCAGCGAACGCCGCGCCTACAAACCCGCCATGAGCCCGCCCGAGGCCCTGGCCATCCTCGAGGACATGTGCACCGCCGGCAAACTCGAAGCCGCCCTCGTCCGCGCCCTGCGCAAGGCAGTGGACGCAGCCTAGAGCCAAGGCTGCGTATTTGCCGAACCGATCGTCGCTGCCCCGGCGAAAGCCGGGGTCCATGGGCGTCGCCCCAAGCGCATTCAGAAAACAGCGTGTCGGACGCGACTGCGCGATGAAACAGCTTGGCTGTTGGAGAAAATCAAAGAGCGCCAAAATGCTCTATGCGCCCCCGTCGACCCGCCGCGCCGTCTCCGCCGCTCCCGTTGATCCAAAACGCTTCGACAAGACAAACCCTCTCCCCTCGAGGGAGAGGGTGGCCGGCAGGCCGGTGAGGGGGCCTTGAGCGCTCGAAAACATCGCCGCCTCGCTGCGGCGGAACAAAGCCCGTCAGGCGCTCTTGTCGATCAGATGCATCGCTTCGGCTTCCGCTGCCGTCGGCGCGTCGAGCCGTTCGATGGCCTTTTCGGCCATCATCGCCCCGCGTTCCCGCGCAATCAGCGCCGTGGTCGCCTCAAGGCTCCCCGCCTCGAGCCGGGCCATGCGGTGCAGCAGGATTTCTGCCGAATGCTGGATCAGCATGACGATCGCCGAACGCCGTCAGGCCCGCTTGTCGACATTGGCGCCCATCCCGGCGGGGGCCGGTGCCGGAGCGCTCTCGACGGCCTCGGTCAGCATGGCGATCATGCTCATTTCCATCTCGTGCTGCTTTTTGACCATCAGCATCTGGGCGGTCTGAACGGTCTGGGCCTGTTTCATGGCCACCGCCGTCGCGGCAATATCGCTCATCCTCGCCATCCTTATCGCTTCTGCGGTCGGGCCCAAGTCTAACGATGCCCGCCTAAGAAACCCTTACCCCCGATTAACCATTGCCGCTCAAGGCCCCCTCACCCCAACCCTCTCCCCTAAGGAGAGAAGGGGGCCCGCTGCGGCGTCCCCAGCGCCCGCGTTTATCCCAAACGCGTCAACACGTTTAACCCTCTCCCTTGGGGGGAGAGGGTGGCCGGCAGGCCGGTGAGGGGGCCTTGAGCGCCGGCCAAATCCCCAGACCAGCGGTCCTACCCGCCCCAAAGCGCAACCTGACGCCGCTTGAACATCACCACCAGCACCGCCCCGGCCAAGACCCCGCCCAGATGCACCCACCAGGCCACCCCGTCATTGCCCCAGATGAAAACGTAGAAAAGCTGCGTCGCCACCCACAGCCCCAGCACCACCCAGGCGGGAAGCGCCAGGGGAAAGGTGACGATCAGCCGGTTGAGAACGAACACCCGCACTTTGGGGTAAAGCAAGAGATAAGCCCCGATAATCCCCGCCACCGCGCCCGACGCGCCCACCAGCGGCCCCATGGCGTCGGGAAACAGCCAGAGATGGGCCAGCCCGCTCAACACCCCGCAGGCGACATAGAAGACGAGATATCTCCCGTGCCCCATGGCGTCTTCGACCTTGTCGCCGAACACCCACAAAAACAGCATGTTGGACAGAAGGTGCAGCCAGTCGGCATGCAAAAACATATAGGTGAAAAGGCTCGCGTGATCGGGCAGCCACGGCGCCGGCCCCTCCACGGCCCCGCTGACCACCGCCGGGATCATCCCATAGGTGATCTGGCCCACAAAGAGCCCGTCCTGCCCGCCCGCCCATTGCAGGAGGAACACGGCGATATTGATCCCGATCAGCCCGTAATTGACAAAGGGTTTTTCGATATGGGCGATCTTGTTGCTGTCATAGAGCGGCAGAAACATCGGCAGTCCCCGTGCTGGCGCCGGTTTACCGGAGCGCTTCCCAACCACCCGATACCATTTCTGCGATCAAGGCGCGCGCCAAAACACGGCCATCCTCGCCGGCCCGCATGTGTCGGGGCCGGCGCTCGAAATGTTCTTTTGCGCGTTCGGCGAGAAGCGTTCCGTCAACCTCTCCGCCCGGCCCGGATTATTCGGCGGGCATGGGCCGGGCCGGCGAGACCGTGCGGGCCGGCGCAAACACCGTGTAGGCGAAAATCAGCACCCCCGCGAAGGTCACCAGCGACCCCACGACGACCAGCGGCTCAAAGCTTGCGTTGCCCTGGAGCAGGAAGTACAGCCCCACGATCATGCCGGCCACCCCCAGCGTATAGACCCCGTAATGGATCATGGCGAGACGCGATGCCGCCTTGGCCGGATTGAGCGCGTAATAGGCGCCGAACAGCGCGCTGGTCACCCAGCCGAGCAGGTTGAGATGGGCGTGGGCGCCCGTCACGTTATGCACGCCGGATATCGACATCTGCAAACCCATGCCGATGCCGATGACGAGAAAGACGATACCGCTCTGGAAGAAAAGGTGCGAGACCTTGGGCATTCTTTAGACCCTCCGGGGCAAGCCCGACCTCCCCTCGAAGTCTCCGCCGCCCGGCCTTGGATAATACGCCTGAAAATTGCTCGGGAAAAGCGGATAAATCCAGGCTCACCGGGCGATACAGGCCCTCAGCCGTCCTTGGCCGTCCCCGTGTTCCGCCCCGGCTCCCACAACACGTCCTTGCCGCCATTGCCATTGGCCACCCGGCCCAGGACGAACAGCAGATCCGAAAGCCGGTTGAGGTAACGGATGGCCTCGGGGTTGAGGTCGGGTTCGGCCCTTTTCGTCGCAACGCACACCCGTTCGGCCCGCCGCGTTATGGTGCGCGCCAGATGCAGCGCCGCCGAAAGCGCCGTCCCGCCCGGCAGAACGAACGAGGTGAGGGGTTTGAGCGGTTCGTTGAACGCATCGATCTGGCCTTCGAGCCATTCGGTCTGCCGCGCCGTTACCCGCAGCGCCGCATAGGCGCGCCCCTCGTCCGGGCCCGGCGTTGCAAGGTCCGACCCAAGATCGAACAGATCGTTCTGGATGCGCCCCAGCGCGTGATCGACCCGCGCCATGTCCTTGGTGTGCAGGCGCGCCAGCCCGATCGCCGCATTGGCCTCGTCCACAGTGCCATAGGCCTCGACCCGCAGATCGTCCTTTTGCCGCCGCGGCCCGTCCACCAGCCCGGTCGTGCCGTCATCGCCGGTCTTTGTATAGATCTTGTTGAGCTTGACCATCAGTGAATACCCGAGGTGTCCAAGCGGGGTCAGGATGAGGC
This sequence comes from Pelagibacterium sp., assembly GCF_965249125.1. Taxonomy (GTDB): domain Bacteria; phylum Pseudomonadota; class Alphaproteobacteria; order Rhizobiales; family Devosiaceae; genus Pelagibacterium. Next base: position 3,778,198 of record NZ_OZ252217.1, on the reverse strand, counting down.
GAAAGCGGTAAACCGTGAGAACCGGAGCGGAGCGTATTTGAGATACGTGAGCACCGGAAGCGCAGCGGTTTGCCGTTTGCAGCCCATCCTCACCCTGCTCAGCGTTGAGGACCGAAGAAATAGAGTGCCGCCATCAAAAGCGCAACGGCGATGGCCTGCATGATGACGCGGGCCCGCATCAGCTTCTGGCTGGTGTTGCCCGAGCCGCCCTTGAACATGTTGTAGAGCCCCATGCCTAAAATGATCGCCACCGCTGCCACGGCCAGAACGATCACGATATTGAGGAAGGTTTGCATGGGATCGCTTTCCTGAACTGTCTCGATACCGATGTGTACGACACGGCATCACCATCGGGTCATGCCCCATTTTGTCACCCCGTTCCACCCGTTGTGGCAATGTTTGCAAATGTCGTGGTCCCGAACGCACAAGTCCATAGCTTTTAGCGCCATTGTTTGCGCCAAAATTCACAATGCCAATTGCGCCCTGATGTCCTCGGGCGTAATCCCCAGCGCCCGCAAACCGGCCAGGCTTTCCGCCCCCTTCGACTTGGAAAGCTTCTCCGCGTCCTCGCCAACGATCAGCCGATGGTGGGTATAGACCGGGCTCGGCAAATCCATAAGCCATTGCAAAACAACATGAATATCGGTCGCGGCGAAAAGGTCCATCCCTCGCGTCACGTCCGTTACCCCCTGGATGGCATCGTCGACCACCACCGAGAGATGATAGCTGGTCGGCGTGTCCTTGCGCACGACCACCACATCCCCCCACCGCTCGGGCTCTGCCCGCCGCTCGACCACCTCGCAAGAGGGGTCCGGCATCGCCTCGCGGATCATAAATTCCTTTTTTTCTTCAAGTACTTGCCCCATGTCGAGCCGCCACTGCACCGGCACTCCGGCCTCCAGTTTTGCCCGCCTTTCACTCCCCGAAAGATGCCGGCAGGTCCCCGGATAGACCGGCGCCCCGTCCGGATCGGTCCGCCCATCCGCCGCCGCCCGGATTTCGGCCCGCGTACAGAAACAAGGATAGAGCAAACCCTTGCTTTTCAGGCGATCGGCGGCGGCCCGATAGTCATCGAAATGGGCCGACTGCACCCGCACCGGTTCGGGCCATTCAAGCCCAAGCCATTGTAAATCCTCAAAAACCGCTTCGACAAATTCGGGTCGACATCGCACAATATCGATGTCTTCGATCCGCAGCAGGAACGTACCGCCCAGCGCCTTGGCCCAATGATCGGTATAAAGCGCCGAATAGGCATGCCCCAGATGCAACAACCCGTTCGGGCTTGGCGCGAAGCGGAAAATACGCTGAGATGGAAACGACATGACCAGGACCAGATCCTCTTTGAAAGCCCCTACCATGAGCGCCCTCGCCACTCCAGCCCGGCTTCATGACGCCGAAGCGCTGGCCATCCATCTCGAGGGATTAAGCCAGCGTGATCAACGCCTTGCCGCTGCCATCGCTCGGGCCGGTGAGGTGACCCTGCGCACCTCGCCATCCGGATTTGAGGGCATGGCGCGCATCGTGTGCGGCCAGCAGCTCTCGGTCGCCTCGGCCCGCGCCATCTGGGGCCGGGTGGAGGCGCTGGGCGCCATCACCCCTGACGCCTATCTCGGCTTTAACGAGGAAACCCTGAGGAAAACCGGGCTTTCACGCGGGAAATTTCAAACCATTCGCGGTGTCGCCCTCGCCATCACCGAACAGGGTCTCGACTTTTCCCAGGTCGATATGATGGAGCCCGATGCCGCCATCGAAACCCTCACCAGCCTCAAGGGCATCGGCCCCTGGACCGCCGAAATCTACCTCCTGTTCTGCGCTGGCCACCCCGACATCTTCCCCGCCGGCGACCTCGCCCTGCAGAAGGCCGTCGAGCACGCCTTCGAGCTTCCCGCCCGTCCCCTGCCAAAGGACCTGATCCCCCTTGCCGCCCAATGGTCCCCCCATCGCGGCGCCGCCGCCCTGATGTTCTGGCGCTATTTCTCGGCTATGAAAAATTCCAACGCCTGGGACGCCCTCTGATTCTCCCATCAATCCAAGGACCATTAATGACCGAACCCGTAAAGCTCTCCGGCCCCATGCTGCCCGCTGCGTCGGGCGCCGCGAAAAGCCTCGTCGTCCTTCTCCACGGCTATGGCTCGGACGGTCGCGACCTGATCGCGCTCGGCCAGTTCTGGCGCGACAGCTTCCCCGATACCATGTTTGTCGCCCCCAATGCGCCCCATGTCTGCGGCGGCAACCCGTTCGGCTATGAATGGTTTCCCCTCGACCTTGAACGCGACCGCGCCCTGGCACGCCTCACCGGCGCTGAATCCGCCCACCCGGTTCTAAACGCTTTCCTCACTGACCTGTGGGCCCAGACCGGCCTTGGCCCGGCCGACACCGTCCTCGCCGGTTTTTCGCAAGGGGCCATGATGGCGCTCTATACCGGCCTGCGTCTTCCCCAACCCCTTAGGGCCATCATCGCCTTTTCCGGCCTCATCGTCGCGCCCGAAAAACTCGATACCGAGCTCGCCTCAAAGCCGCCGGTGCAGCTGATCCATGGCGATATCGATGATGTTGTCCCGGTCATCGGCAGCCAGGCCGCACTGCCCAAACTCCTTGATCTCGGTATCGAGGCAAGGCTCCATATTTCGCAGGGCTCGGGCCACACCATTGCCCAGGACGGGCTCGAAACCGCCACGGCATTCCTGCGTGAGATTCTCTAGCGGATTGGATTCCCCGCAGCTTTTCAACAAAGTTCTTCACAGCTCTGTCACAAGAGGCGTAGAGTATGGAGATGGAATCGCCGGAGCGCTTCCGGCAGCGGTCAGAGCGCATTCAGGATTGGGAGCGTTGCGGGGAGGTTAAGTCCATGCCCCGGAGGATTTTGTGACAATCCACGTGTCACCTCAGGCCTGTCCCGCTCTTGTCCTGAACGCCGATTTCAGGCCGCTCAGCTATTATCCATTATCCTTGTGGAACTGGCAGGACGCCATAAAGGCCGTGTGCCTGGACCGCGTTCATATCGTTTCCGAATATGACAAGGTGGTCCGAAGTCCGAGCTTCGAGATGCGCCTGCCGAGCGTCATTTCGCTCAAAGATTACGTCCAGCCCGCCAAATACCCCGCCTTTACCCGCTTCAACGTTTTCCTGCGCGATCGTTTCCAGTGCCAGTATTGCGGCTCGCGGCACGATCTGACCTTCGATCACGTCCTGCCGCGCTCCAAGGGGGGGCGCACGACCTGGGAAAACATCGTTGCCGCCTGCTCACCCTGCAATTTGCGCAAGGCCAATCGCACCCCGCGCGAAATCGGCATGATCCCGCGCCAGAAGCCCTACCAACCCACAGTGCACGATCTGCACAACAATGGCCGGGCCTTCCCGCCAAACTATCTCCACGACAGCTGGCTCGATTACCTCTATTGGGATATCGAACTGGAGCCTTAACCGCTACGCTTTGCCGCGCAACTGCCCGATGATGGCCAGCACCAGCAGCACCATAATGGCTGCTGAGATCAGCGCGTTGAACCCGGCCAGCGAGATACCCAGCATCTCCCACTGGATCGCGTCGCACGGCACGATCCGCACATCGCTCATGTCCGAGAGCATATCGAGGCTGATCGCCGCCTCGCCGACCCCCGTGCAGCTCTGCGGCCCCGACCACCAGCCCCATTCGACGCCTGCGTGATACCCGCCGACCCAGGCGCCCCATGCAAACAATGCGGCAACCACGCCCATCAGCCCCACCCGGAACGGCGTCGTCGCGCGGGTCCACAGGATCAGCGCCAGGGCCAGCAACGGCAGGCCGATATAATAGGGCCAGCGTTGCGTCAGGCACAGTTCGCACGGATAGAGCCCACCGATGAACTGGAACGCAAGCGCCCCCAGAATGGCGGCGAGTCCCAGAACGAACGCCGCCCCGGCTTTGACCCGATCCGATGCCGGCGAAAGTGGAGAAGTTTGCGACATGAAGCGAAAATCCTAGTTCAAATAGCGAATGGCGACGAAACCGCCGACCAACAGCACCGTAAAGACGATTGTGACCAGACCGAGCCGCTTTTCGATGAAATCGCGAACCGGCGGGCCGAAAAAGTACAAGAGCATCGCCACGAGAAAGAACCGCGCGCCGCGCGAAATGACCGAACCGAGAACGAAAACCGGCAGCGACAGCCCCGCAAAGCCCGAGGCGATGGTGAACACCTTGTAGGGCACCGGGGTGAACCCGGCGACGAAAACGATCAGCAACCCGTAATCGGCGAACCATTGCTGAAGCTGCTCGAAAGCCGGTCCGTAGTGGTAGAATTCGATGATCGGCCGGGCCAGCGGTTCGAACAGGAGCGCCCCGATCACATAACCGAAAATCCCGCCCAGCACCGAGGCGATCGTACAGATCGTCGCGTTCCACCACGCCGATTTCCGATCCGCCACCACCATGGGGATCAGCATGACGTCGGGCGGCAGCGGAAAGAACGAGCTTTCCGCAAAACTCACCCCGGCCAGGGCATAGGGAGCCTGTCGGCTCGCGGCCATTCTCATGGCCCAGTCATAAAGGCGGCGCAGCATATATCGGTCGTCCCCTGGAGTGTTTCAGAACCCGGGCGGCAGAGCCATGCTCCATCCGCGCGCAGTTTTCAATCGCGATCACGCCGGATTTACGGCGGGCCGCCATTCACCTCTCCACCCATAACGGCCAAACCTATACAAAGCGCAAAACCGATCAATTGACCAATTGACGCGACGTCTTGTTTGCCTATAGTCCGCCGCGACAAATCTGCTGCGGGTGTGGTGGAATTGGTAGACGCGCTGGACTCAAAATCCAGTTCCGAAAGGAGTGCCGGTTCGATTCCGGCCACCCGCACCAGGATTTCTCTTAGCGCTCTTGCGTATCGCGCGGGGCAAAAAGCCGGTTCCGCGACCCGGTTATGTGCTGGCGCATCAGCGCCCGCGCCGCAGCCGCATCCTGATTGAGAATCGACTGATAAACGGCGGTGTGTTCGGTAAACACATGCTGCAACCCGTCATGGGTGCTTTTCAGCGACAGCCCGTGGAACCGCATGCCGACAGCGATATGGTCTTCGAGCGCCTGCATCGCCGTGGCGAAATAGGGGTTGCCCGAAGCCTGAGCGATCGACAGATGAAACATGAAATCGGCATCGACGCGGTGCGCCTGCCGGTTTGTGGCATCGCGCAAAAGGCTTAATGCCGTCCTGATCTTGACCAGGGCCTCGTCCGAACGCCGCGCCGCCGCCATGGCCGCCGCTTCCGGCTCGATGGTCAGGCGGAAATCATAGCAATGTTCGAGATCGGACAGATTTTCCATCTGCCCGAACCCGAGCGGCTCCTTGATCCCTTGTTCGCGCACGAAGCTTCCCGCCCCGCGCCGCGAATAGATCAGCCCCTGGTCGCGCAGCCTTGCCAACGCGTCGCGCACCACGGGCCGGGACACCTGGAACTCGGCTGCCAGCGCATGTTCGGTCGGCAGGCGCTCGTCGACCCCATAGGCGCCCGATTTGATCGCCTTCTGGATGCGGTCGAACACCGCGTCAGAAAGGCTGCGCCGCACATTGAGACCACCCGACATCGACATCTAGGACCCACCCCGCGCCTTATTGCACCTGCTCACAATTCCGGCCAATGCATCGGGCTCTCCAAATCCTCCGGACTTCGTGATTAGCTTGAACCGCAAAGTCTGGGCAATAGGCAAGCCGGCCAGTGCCTCGCCCAACACCTCGACCAGACCGATCCCCATATGCCCGAGGACCACCTGCGCCGTCGCCCCGCCCGACAGCACGACCAGGGTGTCATCGAGCGGACCCGCGCTCGCAAGCCCGTCCGCCAGCCGCCGCGCCACGTCCCTCGGATCGTCGGACCCGGGCCCCGGCGTGGCATGCAGAACCGCGACATCGCCCCCCATTGCAAATCCATCGGCAACCACCCCGCCAGGAGCCGCGACATAAGCCAACTCCGGACACTCATCGCGCAGCCGCCCGATCTGCCCCAGCGTAATCGGATCGCGCGATCCGATCACGAAAATCACGCGTTTGGCGGCAAACCCAGGATCAGCCCGAACACGCCCCGGCCCCATCCTTTCGGCCAGAACCTCGGCCAGCCCCCGCGCGCCAACCGCAAGGGCGTCGGGTGCAACGTCGAGCGCCGCCACGATATCGGCCCGGTCCGACACATCGGGCACTATGGCGCTTCCCGAATGCCTCCCGAGCTTTTCTCGAACATCGATGGGCGTGTCGACGCCAAACCCACCAAGCCTGCCATCTTTCACCCATCGCCCGAATTCGGGAATGGCGGGAACGACCAGCGCCCGCTCGAAATCCAGCATGTCGAGTTCGGCCGCCACATTCCCCTTGAGACGGGAATCGATCTTTTTGAACACCCGGATCGATCCGCCCAGCCCCTCGGCTGCCGCGCCCATGCGGCTGCGCGCCGTGTCCGCATCGACCTCCCGGCTGTCGGTGGAAACGCCGACCACCGCCGCATCCGCCGCAAGCGCTTCGGGCAGCGCGTCGGGCGAGAGCGCCACTATTGTTTTCAGCCCCCGCATGGCGAACGGTGCCGCCGCGTCGAGCGCGCCGGTCAAATCATCAGCGATGATCGCCAGATCGGTCATCGCGCCGCGCCGCCGGCCTCGCGCCGCCGCGCCTGCACATCGGGGTCGGGGTCGAGATTGGCGGCTAAAAGCCGCTGCGTGTAGGGATGCTGGGGCGCCGAAAAGATAGCCTCGGTCGGCCCGCGCTCGACGATCTCGCCCGCCTTCATCACCACCACAGTATCGGCGAAGTCGCGGACCACGCCGAGGTCGTGGGCGATGAACAGGTACGAAATTCCCAGTGTCTCCCGCAGCCCGTCGAGCAGCGCCATCACCTGCGCCTGCACCGAAACGTCGAGCGCCGAAACCGCCTCATCGCAGATGATGAGCTCGGGCTCGAGCGCCAGCGCCCGCGCGATGGCGATCCGCTGGCGCTGGCCACCGGAAAACTGATGCGGGTAGCGCGAGGCATGTTCGGGCAACAGCCCCACCTGTTCGAGCAGTTCGCCGACCCGCTGGCGCCTCGTCCTGCGATCGGGGACCAGCCCGTGAATGTCCCAGCCTTCCGAAATCAACTGATAGACCGACATGCGCGGGTTGAGCGATTGGGTGGGGTCCTGGAACACCATCTGGATTTCCCGCCGCACCGCCAGAAGCTCGCGCTGGGTCATGGCAACCAGGTCGCGCCCCTTCCAGAGCGCCTTGCCGCTGTCGGGCTGTTCGAGACGCAACAGGGTGCGGGCGAGCGTCGACTTGCCCGATCCGCTCTCGCCCACGACGGCAAGGCTTTGCCCGCGCGCCAGCGTGAGCGATACGCCCTTGAGCGCTGTGAACTCGCCATAGGTTTTGACAAAGTCGGAGATCTCCAGCAACTCCGGCGCACCGGCCTCAAGCGTCCTGATCGCGCCCTTGCCCGGCGCAGCCCCGATCAGCTTTTTCGTATAGGGGTGCTGGGGGTTGTGATAGACCTCGCGCGCCGTACCGCGCTCGACGATTTCGCCCTGGCTCATCACCACCACCCGGTCGGCGATTTCAGCGACCACGCCAAGATCGTGGGTAATCAGCACCAGCCCCATGCCGGTTTCGGCCTGCAATTGCTTGAGCAGTGCCAGAACCTCGGCCTGAATGGTCACATCCAGCGCAGTGGTCGGCTCATCGGCGATCAGGATATCGGGCTTGAGCATCAGCGCCATGGCGATCATCAGCCGCTGGCGCTGGCCGCCCGAAAACTGGTGCGGATATTTTTTCAGCGCCTTTTCGGGCTCGGGTATCCCCACCCGCGTTACCAGCTCCAGCGCCCTTGCCCGGGCCAAGTCGAGCGGGCGGCCATGCGCCGTCATCATCTCGATGATCTGCCAGCCCACCGTATAGACAGGATTGAGATGGCCCAGCGGGTCCTGAAAGATCATGGCGATCCGCTTGCCGTTGAGCGCGCGGTGCTCCTCATAGCTGACCTTGAGCAGATCCTTGCCCTCGAACAGGATCTCCCCGCTCGTGACTTCGGCCGGCGGGGTGTCGAGCAAATTCATCACCGCCGAGGCCGATACCGATTTGCCCGATCCGCTTTCGCCAAGAATGGCCAGCGTTTCGCCCTTGTTGACGGACCACGAGACGTTGCGCACAGCGCGCACGGTGCCGCGCGCCGTGTGAAATTCGACCGACAGATCGTTCACGCTCAGAAGGGCATCAGTCATTGGCGGACTTCCGGCTTTCGAGGCGCCAGCGCTGGGCGGGGTCGAGCGCCACGCGCATCCAGTTGGACAAAAGGTTGAGCGAGAGCGCCGTCAGAACGATCATCAGACCTGGCCAGAACGAGAGCCACCAGGCCGTGTTGAGATAGGGCCGCCCCTGGCTGACCATCAGGCCCCAGGTGATGCTGGGCGGCTGGATGCCGATACCCAGAAACGACAGCGAGGATTCGGCAAGCATCACGAAAGCGAAATCGAGCGTGGCGATGGTGACCAGCGTCGGGGCGATCACCGGCAGGATATGGCGCGTGACGATCCGGCTGTGCGACGCCCCCATCACCACAGCCGCCTGCACGAACATGCGCTCGCGAACTTCAAGGACTTCGGCGCGGGTGGTGCGCAGATAGATCGGTATGCGGGTGATCGCCAGAACCAGAATCATGTTGGGGATCGACGGCCCAAGCACGTACAGCACCACCACCGCCAAAAGCAGCGAGGGGAAGCTCATGATGACGTCGGCCAGCCGCATGATGACCTGTGAGACGGTCTTTCCCATATAGCCCGCGATCAGCCCGAACAGCGCGCCCACGCTGAGCGCCAGCGCCACGGCTCCGGCAGCGACCATCATCGTGCTTTGCGCCGCGACCACCAGCCGCGCCAGCATTGGACGGCCCAGCGAATCCCCGCCGAGCACAAAAATCCAGCCGCGTGAAAGATCGAACGGCGGGCTGTTGCGGCCCCGCAGGTTCTGCGAGGTGGCAAGATCGCCCAGCAGCGCCGGCCCGATGATCGCGCACACGATGACGACAAGAAGAAACACAGCCGAAACCAGCGCGAACTTGTCGCGCCCGAGCATTGAGAGCAGCGCCCTCGCCCCGCTCCTGGGTTCTTGCCGAATGGACTTGGAAGCTGCGATATCGGTCACGGACACCCCTCCTATTGCCGGATGCGCGGATCGAGCATCGAATAGGCGATGTCGATCAGGATGTTCATGATGAAAATGGCAATGGCGGTCACAAGGATCGCGGCCATCACCACGTTGAAATCGCGCTGCAGGATGGAATCGATCATCAATTTGCCGATGCCGGGAAACCCGAAGATCGTTTCGACGATGACGGCGCCATTGAGCAGCGCTGCGGCCTGATCCCCGATCACGGTGATCACCGGCAGCATGGCATTGCGCAGCGTGTGAACGAAGATCAGCGGCCGGTTCTTGACCCCCTTGGCCCGCGCCGTTTTCACATAGGGCGCGGAAAGCGCTTGCAGCATGGACCCGCGCACCACCTGAACGATCAGCCCGAACGGGCGGATGAACAGCACGGCCACCGGCATGATCCAGTGCCAGGGCGTCCCCACCCCCGAGGTCGGCAGCCATGCAAGATTGATGGCGAACAACACGATGGCAACGATGGCGATCCAGAAATCGGGCGCCGAAGCCCCGATCAACGAAACCACCGAAATCCCGCGATCGATGAGGCCACCCACGTTGAACGCGGCAATCGAGCCCAGAACGATGGCGGCGGCAACCACCAGCGCCATGGTGATGAGCGCCAGCGGCAGCGTCCAGGCATAGGCTTCGAGAACCACGTCGATGGCCGGACGGGCCCGCCGCAGCGATTCCCCGAAATCGAGATGGATCAGGTCCCAGACATAGAGCCCGAACTGCTCGATGATCGGCCGGTCCAGCCCGTTGAGCGCCCTGAACTGCTGCTTCATCTCCTCGGTCGCATCGATGGGCAGGAACAGCGCCGCCGGGTCACCCGTCAGGCGTGACAGGAAAAACACCATTACCATGAGGACGATGAGCGAGAGCAGGCTGGCGATCGCTCTCTGGCCGATCAGCTTGGTCATTGCGGTTCACCAATCCGGTTAAAATGGGGCGGCGCGAGAGATCATCCCGCGCCGCCCGACATCATGTCCAGCGTCTACTTGAAGCCGATTTGCGACAGCTGCAACTGCTGGTTGGTGGCAATCGAGGGCATGAAGTCGAGCCGCTCGCTCACCCGGCTATGGCCGACCATGTGGAACAGCAGCACATCGGCCACCACTTCGTCCTGCACATAGGCGAACAGTTCCGACCACAGCGCTTCGCGTTCCTCGCCGGTCGCCGCGGTCGCCGCATCGATCAACTCGTCGGCATGCGGATCGGCAATACCCGACTGCGTTCCGTCGCTGTGGTACTTGAAGTACATGGAAAACACCGGATCGCCACGGCCATTGTCGTGCTGGGCCAGGATCAGCCGCGTGCCTTCGCTCTCAGGATAGGGCTTTGAGTAGAACTGCTCGTGCTCGGCCACTTCCACCATGCGCACCGACGCATTGAACCCCACTTCGGTCAACATCTGGGTCAGCGCCTCGGCCACTTCGGTCACATTGGGGAAGTTCTCGGTCCGCGCGATGATTTCGATGGGCAGGCCCACATCCACGCCGTCGGCTTCCGCCTCGGCCAGCAATTGCCGTGCGAGATCGGGATCGTAGGCCGGCGGGGTCAGATCGCCATTCCAGCCCAGCGTCGTTGGCGGCACCATGGCCACCGCAAGCTCCGTCCCTTCCGACAGCAGCGTACCGATGAACGCCTCGCGGTCGATTGCCGCATTGAGCGCCTGGCGGACGCGGATGTCGCTGGTCGGCTCATCGGCGCTGTCGATGCGCAGATAGACCGTTTCGGAATTGGGATAGGAAAAATCGGTTGCCGGATTAGTGGCTTCGAGCTCGGTGATCTGCGGAGCGATATCGGCTTCTCCGGTTTCCACCATCGCGGCGCGAACCGCGGGCTCGGACCTAAAGACGTAGCGCGCCGAAGTCACCGCAGGCGCCTCGCCCCAGTAATCGTCGCGGCGTTCGAGCAGGATATGCTGGCCCGCCTGCCATTCGGTCAGGGCATAGGGTCCGGTTCCGACCGGCTCGCGCACGAATTCCATGGGCGTTTCGGAAGGAACGATGGTCACCAGCGTCATCAGCAGCGGCAGAATGGGCTGCGCCGGCTCGGAGGTCACATCGATGGTCAGATCGTCGACCACATCGAAAGTCAGCTCGGTATCGGCGAAATAGCGCGCGCTCTCGCAGGTGATCTGGTCGGAAAATACCCGATCGAACGAATGTTTGACGTCCTCGGCATCGAAAGCCGAACCGTCGGAAAATGTCACATCGGGCCGCAGATTGAAGCGCCAAACGCCATCGCCCATGTCCTCCCAGCTCTCGGCGAGGCGCGGCATCAGCCCCTCATCGCCGCGAACATCGAGCTCGGTCAGCGTTTCGCTCACATTCTGCATGATGACGCGCCCGATATTGGAGCGCGTGGCCATGCACGGTTCAACCAGATCGAGTTCTTCGCTCAGAACCACCGTAATGTCGGTATTGTCCTGGGCCAGGGCCGGGCTCGTTGCGACAGACGCAACAAGCGCGCCGGCAATCAGATATCTCAGGGTCAAGGCTTCCTCCCTTGGCAGCTTCATCGAGCGGCTGAGCGGCGCTGCCGGGCGCTCAGCGGCAAACCATCGGACCCTTCCGTATCGAAAGGGCCGGGCGCCACTATTCACAGCCGACATCAATTTGTCAAACATAAATCCATATTGTCAATTTTCCGCGTCGACCATGCCATTATAATTTATTGTTTTTATTATTTTTATTCCAAATCTGCCAAAAAAACTTACAAATTTTTACATCAGGATAACTTGACAACTTTATCTCGGGAGTGGAGGTATGACGGGCAAAACAAGGAGGAGCCATGTCTCCCGAAGACATCGCCAGCGCCATGACAGGACACCTCGCCGACCGCACCGATGGCGGCCGGCAAGCACTGCTGCCTTCGCCAATGGTGCAGAACCACGCTGCCTTCATCGAGCGCCTGCAAGACGGCACGCTCGTCTGCCTGTGGTTCGGCGGCACGCTCGAGGGCAAGGCCGACATTTCGATTTTTTCCAGCATGCTCGCGCCGGGGTCTCAGGCATGGAGCGCACCCACCCGCCTGTCCGATGACCCCGACCGCTCCGAGCAGAACCCGGTGCTCGCCCATAACGGCAAAAACTGGCAGCTCTTTCACACCGCCCAGCCCGCCGGTAATCAGGACGAGTGCCTGCTGCGGGCCCGCGACATTACATTGGAAAACGGCACGCTGGTGGCCGGCCAGCCGCGGACAATCGATCTGCCGCTCGGCAGCTTCATCCGCGCCCGGTTTGTACGCCGCGCCGATGGCGCATGGATGATGCCGGTCTTTCGCTGCACCCCGCGCCCCGGCCAGCGCTGGAACGGCAGCCACGACACCGCCGCCGTCGCCACGAGCCATGACGACGGCAACACATGGACGCTCGACGAAGTGCCGGGCTCCATCGGCTCGGTGCACATGACCATAGTGCCGCTCGACGGCAACGAGATGGTCGCGTTCTATCGCCGCCGCCAGTCCGATTTCGTGCACCGCTCTCAAAGCCATGACGGCGGCCACACCTGGTCCGAACCGCGCCCCACAGACGTGCCCAACAACAATTCCTCGATCAATGTCATCCGCCTTGCCGATGGCCGGCTGGCCATGGTCTGCAATCCGGCCTCGGCGGCCACCTCGCCCGACCGGCGCGCGTCCCTTTACGACGAGATCGAAGAGGGCGACGACCGCCCCGATGCAACCGGCGGCTGCGCCCCGGTCTGGGGCGTGCCCCGCGCGCCCTTGAGCCTTTGCATCTCGACCGATGGTGGCAGGACCTTCCCCCTGCGCCGCGTCATCGACGACAGCCCCGGCACCTGCCTTTCCAACAATTCCGAGGACGGTCGCAACAAGGAATTGTCCTACCCCTACCTGCTCGAAGGCGAGGACGGGGATCTGCACGTGGCCTACACCTATTTCCGCAGGGCCATCAAATATGTCCGCCTGCCCAAAGGCTGGATCGATGGAGAAACACAGTGAGCGAGATCATCGGCATTACAATGGGCGACCCTGCCGGCGTCGGCCCGGAAATCACGGTGCGTGCCGTCGCCGAGATGGACGATGCTGCGCGCGGGCGCACCCGCATCTACGGCCATCGTGCAACGCTCGAAGCCGCGGCCCGCGCCACTGGTGTCACCCTCGATCTCGACGCTCTGGTCAAGGATTTCGAGATCGAGGGCGGAGCCCTGCCCTGGGGCAAGCTCGACGCCCGCGCCGGCGACGCCGCCTATCGCTTCATCGCCGGCGCCGTCACCGATGCCCTTAACGATGCCATCGGCTGCATCGTTACTGCCCCGATCAACAAGGAAGCCCTCAATCTGGCCGGTCACCACTATGATGGCCACACCGGCATGCTTGCCGCGCTCACGGGCCGGAAATCGGCCTTCATGCTGTTGGCTTCGGACCGGCTGAAGGTGATCCACGTCTCGACCCACGTTTCGCTCAAGACCGCCATCGACCGCGCCACGCCGGCCCGCATCCTCGACACCATCCGCGCCGGCAACGACCATCTCAAGCGCATCGGATACGAAACCCCCCGCATCGCGGTCGCCGGTATCAACCCCCATTGCGGCGAAAGCGGCCTGTTCGGCACCGAGGATGACGACCAGATCGTCCCCGCCGTCGAGATGGCCCGCGCCGAAGGCATCGATGTCGCCGGCCCCATTTCCGCCGACACCGTCTATCACCGCGCCTATAGCGGCGCCTTCGATCTTGTGGTCGCCCAATATCACGATCAGGGCCACATCCCCATCAAGCTCGTCGCCTTCGACACGGCGGTCAACGTCTCGCTCGGCCTGCCCATCGATCGCACCTCGGTCGATCACGGCACGGCCTTCGACATTGCCGGCACCGGCAGGGCCAACCACACCAACATGAATGCCGCCATCGCCTATGCGCGCCGTCTGGCTGCCGGGAGCAAATGATGAACCCCGCCCGCAATCTTCCAATCAGTGGCGTCTTTTGCGCCGCCGCCACCCCGGTCCTCGCCTCGGGCGAACCCGACCACGCGGCCTTTGCGATCCACGCCAGATCTCTGCTCGAAGAGGGCTGCGACGGCATCGCCCTTCTGGGCACCACGGGCGAGGCCAACTCGTTTTCCATCGCCCAGCGTCAGGACCTGCTCGATCAGGTCATCGCCTCGGGCATCGATCCCAAACGCCTCATGCCCGGCACCTCCCAGACCAATGTCGCCGACAGCGTTACCCTCACCCGGCACGCGCTCGAAGCGCGCGTTGCCGCCACGGTCGTCCTGCCGCCCTTCTATTACAAAGGCGTGTCCGATGAGGGCCTGTTCCGCTTTTATGCCGAGTTGATCGAGGGCGTGGCGAGCGACGATCTGCGCATCGTCCTCTATCATATCCCGCCCATCGCCCAAATCGGGCTTTCGCTCGAACTCGTTGGCCGCCTGCTCGACAGTTTTCCCGGCATCGTCATCGGCATCAAGGACAGCTCGGGCAAGCTCGACAGCATGCAGGCGTTTGCCAGCGCCTTTGAGAACTTCTCGGTCCTCTCGGGCGCTGACCCCTTCATGCTGCCGCTTTTGCGCTCGGGCGGAGCGGGCTGCATCACCTCGAGCTCGAACCTGATCGCCAACCATTTGCGGTTGGTCTTCGACAATTGGCACGACACGACGCGGGCCGCCGAAGTCGATAACGCCCAGTCCCGCATCGAGGCCTGGCGCAACCTCTCCAACGCCTATGTCCAGTTGCCCACCATCAAGGCCATGCTGGCCCGCCGCCGCAACCACTCGGGCTGGACGCGTGTCCGCCCGCCGCTCGTTGCGCTCACCGAAGCCCAAACCCAGGACATCTGGACGCAGATGGCAGCGCTCGAGGAGCAGGACAATGGCTGAACCGATGCTCTCCATGGCCCGCCCCATTACGCTCGTCCAGCCAAAACGCCTTGAAATCGGCGCTGGCGCGCTGTCCCGGCTACACGATTTCGCCAACGGTTTTTCCCGCGTCTTCGTCGTCGCCATGGCGCCCACGGCCCCGTTCGTCGAGCGCATCGGCATAAAATCGGCCGTTCATGTCCATCTCGACCTGCCGCCCGAGCCCGACCTGCCCGCCGTCGACGCCGTACTTGCGCAAGCGCGCGACTTCCGCCCCGACTTGGTGATCGGGCTGGGCGGCGGTTCGGTGATGGACGTCGCCAAGCTGGTCGCCGTGCTCTGGGACACCGAACTCGCGGTCCCCGATGTGGTCGGCGCAGGAAAAGCGACCGGGCGGCGCACCGCGCTCGTTCAGGTCCCCACCACCTCGGGAACCGGTTCTGAAGCCGGCACCCGCGCACTGGTCACCGACCCCGAAACCCTCGCCAAGCTGGCTGTCGAAAGCGAGCACATGCTCGCCGACATCGCCATTCTCGATCCTGAATTGACCCATTCGGTGCCCCCCGCCGTCACCGCGGCAACCGGCATCGATGCCCTCGCCCATTGCGTGGAAGCCTTCACCAACATCAAGGCACATCCCCTGATCGACGGCTATGCCCGTCTGGGGATCGAGCTTGTCGGGCGCTATCTGGCCCGCGCCGTCACCGACGGCACCGATACCGAAGCCCGCGCCGGCATGATGCTGGCCTCCTATTACGGCGGGATCTGCCTGGGCCCGGTCAACACTGCTGCCGGCCACGCCCTGGCCTATCCGCTGGGCACCCGCCTCAAGCTCCCGCACGGGCTGGCCAACGCCATAATCTTTCCCCACGTTCTGGCCTTCAACGCCTCCGAGCGCCCTCAAAAAACCGGCGAAATCCTCTCGCGCCTCAACCTTGGCGCCGACACGAGCGCGCCCGCCGTTCTCAAATCCGCTCACGGTTTCTGCAGCAGCCTCGGCGTGGAAATGGGCCTCTCCCGCCACGGTGCAGAGGCCAGCGCCCTGCCCGACTGGGCCGCTGAAGCCCACGCCATCCGCCGGTTGATGGACAACAACCCCCGCGCCATGAGCGTGGACGATGTCCTGGGCATCTACCGGGCGGCGATGGGCTAGAGCGCGTGATCTAACCCCAGAATGGCTTGAGGTTAACCAGCGCGTCGCGCGCCGTGCTCGCTTTCTCCAGCGTATCCGCCGTGTCGGCGCCCGACAGCACGCCCTCGGCGCCTTCGGTGTCGCTAAGCCCGTTCCTGGCCAAGAGGACCGGAGCCGCCGCGAGATCGTTGAGCCTGCCCAGCTCGTCCTGCACGGCCTGCAGCCCGTCGATGAACCTTCCATGGCGTTTGGCGGCTTTCTTGCCGGTATAGAGCCCGGCAAAAAACTCGCTGCCATAGCGCAGCTTCTTGGCCAGCTTGCGCGCCTCGTGCCGGTCTTCTTCGCCCAACCCGGCCAGCCCGTCGCTGCGCTTTTTGAATTTCCGAAACGACTTTTCCAGCGCGCGGTCGGCAAATTCGCCAATCAAACTCTTGCCCTCCGCCCGCTCGGCCGCATCGCGCCAGGCCCCAACGGCAACCCATTCGGCAAGATCGATCATCAATGCCCGCGCCCGCGCCGAACCGAGCGTTTCCTCGAGCGCCCCATGGGCCTCCTCGCGCAACCGGGCAATGGCGATGCGCAACTCGCCCGATCGCGCCCGGTGGTAAAGCACGTCGAGATCGCGCACATCGCCCAGTTCTCCGGCCAGCCATTTGAGTTCGTCGCGAAAGTGGGAATAGCGTTCGTCCTCGGCCACCGGCTTGAACAGCGTCAGCGCCGACCGCAGCCGCCGCAGCCCCAACCGCGCCTGATGCAGGGCGCCGGGCGAGGGGCGCCGCAACACGATATCCTCGTTGAGCCGGTATTGCCGCATGCAGGCGGCAGCAATCGCCGCAAACCCGTCAGCAACGCTCTGGTCGGGCGCAAGAGGAATGGCCACCGCCTTGGCGCTTTCCGCCACCGCCTCGAGCAGGCGATAGCCGCGTTCCGATTTCGTCACCACGCCGAGCCGGAGGCTGACGAGCGCATCGAGCTCGCGGGCCATCTCGAAAAGACCATGCGGCTCGCCCGATTTGAGCTCCAGTTCGATCTCGCAGAAATCGGCCCGCCGGTCGTCGGCCGCCACGGTTCCCGTATCGATGGCCAGTTCGACAACGCTGCTCTCGCGCCCGACATCGAGGCTTTGTCGCACCACATCGAGGGAAAAAAGCGGCGCCAGCGCATCGAGCGTCTGGGGCGGCAGACCGGCCAGCGGCGTATCCGGACCCAGTTCGGGTCGTTCCGAGGCGACCTGTTTTTCCCATTCCTCGCGCGTGAAAAGCCCCGCGGCCTGTTCCCCCGCCGCCTTTACGGTCTGGACAAATCCCGCCCCGTCATACCGCGTCCGCAGCGACAACCCGGCCATGGCCAGCGAACGGCCGGGCGTATCGAAATAGACAGAGCGCAACTCCCGCCGGCGCAGTTCACCTTGCGCCTGGGCCCATCCAACAACCAGCCCCGCCGCCTCGGTCGCAACCTGTAGCTTGAGTTCGATTTCCTTGCCCATGACGCGCCCCGTCACCTCAAAAGATAGCCAATACCGAACATGAAACGCTTTTCAGAGCAATCGGGGAACGCCCGGCAGGCCATTGCATTAATCTTCCGTCAATTAAAGTTAACGCGCCCGAGGCTTGCGGTCATGCTGTCCATCGTCCCGCTCCGTCAGTCCGACATCACGGCAACCGTCGCCCTGCACCGCGAAAACCTGCGTCTGGGCCTTTTTCCCAGGCTGGGCCGTCATTTTCTTGGCCTCTATCAGGAAAGCTTTGCCCGTTCGCCCTATGGCATCGCGCTTGTGGCCCGGGACGATGATGAGGTCGTCGGCGCTTTGTTCGGCACCACCTCGAACGCTGAACACTACCGCTGGGTGACCCACAATTTCGGCTCGAAACTTGCGCTGGCCGGCTGCGGCGCCATGCTCACCCGCCCCCAGGTCGCCCTCGATTTCGCCCGCACCCGAATGGGCCGTTACGCAAAAGGGGTTGCCCGCCATATCGGGCTCGTTCCCCCCGCTTCTTCCGGCCAGCCCCAGGCGCCCCGTCCGATTTCCGTGCTCAGCCATATCGTTACCGACGCCGCCGCGCGACGGCGCGGCATTGGCCGCCGCTTGATCGAGGGTTTCGCCAGCCGCGCAAGCGCAAGCGGTGTCCATCGCGCCCTGCTGGTCACCGAGGAGGGTGGACTGGGCACCCCGTTCTTTGAAAGACTGGGCTGTCGGCTCATCGGCCGGCATAAAAGCCAGGACGGTGCAATCTTAAGGGAATACAGGCTGATACTGGATGAGGAAGGTGCATATGAGGATCTGGATGGCGATCGCGTCGCTTACACTGTTGTGCGCGCCTATCCAAAACGGCTGGGCTCAGCCGGCATCCTTCCCCACCGCCCCTGAGATCGTTGCGCCCCCGACCCACCAGAACGGGGCCGAACCCCTCTCGCCCAACGAAACCCACCCCAACGCCAAGCGCCTGGCCAGCCAGGTGGCGCTGGCCGTGACAACCTATTCCGCCGGTGAAACGACCGGGCAAATCGCCGCACGCCTCGATTTTGCCGGCGCCGCCGCACAGCAACTGGCAGCCACCTTCCATGTGCCGGGCGCGTGGTCGCAGGGGCGTATCATCTATCCGCAACTTGGCGGTCTGGGCACCGGCGCCGCCTCTGTCATGGTCGTCGTCGAGCAGTTGGTGGGCACACAGGAAGGGATACAGGTCTTCATCCGCACCCTCGATATCAGGCTTGCGCTCGCGGGCGGGGTGTGGCGCTTTTCCGATCTCGCCTCGATCGGCGGCACGCTGATCACCGATCCGGCTGCGCCCTCGCCCCAGGCGCTCGCCGTCCTCAACGATCCCCGCATCGAAATGCCCGATTCGGCCCGTTGGGACATTCTCTCGGGCGCCATATCCCCCGATCTGCTTTCCGTCATGTCACGGCTGGCCCAGCGGACCCCGTTCGGCGTCGTCACCCTGTCCCAGGGCCACCCCTTTGAAGTGTTCGGCACCGACCGCCAGTCCGACCACACGCGCGGCCGCGCCGTCGATATCTACAGGCTCGGCGACACGCTGGTCATTGATGGCAGGGCGGAGGGGTCCATGATCCACCAGACGGTGCAATGGCTCTACGACCAGCCTGAAATCCGCCAGATCGGCTCGCCCTGGGCCCTCGATGCGGTTGGGGGAAAATCGTTTACCGACAGGCTGCACCAGGACCATCTGCACATCGCCGTCGCGCGATGAGCACGGATCAGGCCCGCCGGCGCTCGGGTTCGGCGTCCCCGGCCTGCGCGCGATCATAGAGCGTTCGCGCCCGCGCCACTTCGTCCTGATGGGTTGCCGCCCAGTCCCACAACGCACCGATCGGCCCGGTCAGCGTGCGGCCCATTTCGGTCAGCGTATATTCCACCCGCGGCGGAATTTCCGCATAGACCGTGCGCGTCACCAGCCCGTCGCGTTCGAGATTGCGCAGGGTGAGCGTCAGCATGCGCTGGGACACCCCATCAATGGCCCGGCGCAATTGCGAAAACCGCATGGTGCCGCCCTTGAGCCGGCCCACGACCATGACGCTCCATTTGTCGCCGATCCGGTTGAGGATATCGCCCATCGCCGTGCAAACGCTCGCTTCGTCGGGCTCGATATTGGCCATGGCCAAACCACCTTTCAGATTGAATTAAGGTACATATAATGTCCCTGGTTACCAAAGGGAACCCTTGGCCGGAATGCAAAAGACCGGGCAAGATATCCACCCCATGCCCGGCGGGCATTGTTTAGCCAAAATTGCCCTGTTATGGATCGATCGAGCTTTAACGAAACGATAACGGAGTGAGCGCGGTGCAGTCTGTCCGGCGATTGCTGTCCATTTGCATCCTGGTTCTGGGCACCCTTGCGGCGGCTCTTTCCCAGGCCTTCGCGCTGCCCCAATTGCTCATCGACATGCGCACCAATGAGGTGCTTTACGAAAACGAAGCGGGCATTCCCTGGCACCCGGCCTCGCTGACCAAGCTCATGACCGCGCTCATCGCATTCGAGGCCATCGAGACCGGCCAGGCGTCGCTCTCGACACCCGTCATCACCTCGGCGAACGCCCTTTCGGTCGCGCCCTCCAAGCTGGGCCTGCCCGAAGGCACGGCGATCACCCTTGAGGACGCGCTCTACGTCCTTGTCGTCAAATCGGCCAACGACATCGCCGTCGCCATCGGCGAAACCATCGCCGGCAGCGAGCCGGCCTTTGTCGATATGATGAACGCCCGCGCCGCGATCATGGGGCTTACCGGCACCCGTTTCGTCAATCCCCATGGCCTGCACGATCCTGCCCAGGTGACCACGGCGCGCGACATGGCCATGATCGCCCTCACCATCAGGGCGCGCTTCCCTCAATATGATGCGCTGTTTTCCACCCGCACTCTTGCGCTGGACGAGTCGCGCTCCCATTCCAACAATGAGCTCTTGACCGGCTTTGCGGGCACCGATGGCATGAAGACCGGCTATGTCTGCGCCTCGGGCCTCAATATCGTCGCCACCGTCACCCGCAACGGGCGGCAGCTGATGGCCATAACCTTTGGCGCCAGCTCCTCGCGCGAGCGCGGTGAGATGACCGCCCAGATGCTGTTTTCCGGTTTTGCCGGCGGGTATCGGGGCACCGGCCGCACCGTCAACGCCGTCGCCAACCAGCCCGGTCTGCTGCCTGTCGACATGCGGCCCAATATCTGCGGCGCGGACGCCACCGACTATTCCGCCGAGCGGGCCGAGCTTTTTTCCGCCGGGCTCGATGGCCAGATTTCCTATCTCAACGACACCATCGTTCCCCCCACCCATACAATTGCCACGCTGGGCCGGCTCGCCGACGTGCCCCTGCCCCGCCCACGTCCCGGCTCGGGCGTACCCGCCATGGCAACGGGCCCGCTTCCCGATCCGGCACTTTCAGCCGGCTTCGGTGATTCCTCGATCGTCTCGCTAACGCCCGGTCCCTGACGATCTCAGGCCGCGCTTCGCGCCTTGGTCACTGCAAATCGGAGCGCGCCTCCCTCCTCGCGCATATCCAGGCCGTGCCCGTGCTGGCGGCAATAAAGCGCAATATCGATGCGCGCCACGGGGTCGGTGGCCAGCACCGCAACCGTCTCGCCGGCCCTGGCGCCCGCCAGCGCCTTTTCAAGCTTGAGGACCGGCATCGGACATTTGAGGCCGCGCGCATCGATAACAATATCGCTCATGTCTTTACTCACTCACAGGCTCGAACAAGGGAAAACGGGCAGCGCCCGATGATAGCGGCTCAACGTCAAAGACAGCATTTGTTAAGGTTAATACTATAAGGTGGTTTCCCGTTGGGGAGCGATACCATGACAGAGGGGAAACGGGCCGAGGCCCGGATCGGCCGGCCCCGGGTGGATGACCGGCTTCGGCTCATGACCAATATGCCCGGGCGCTATCATCTTGAAAAGTGGCCCAGCACAAATGACAAGACACCCTATTTCGCTTGCCGTGTGCAACGCATTTCGCCGATGACCATGTCGATCGCCGCCCCGATCGGCGGTGAAATAGGCGATTGGGTAACGGCCCATTTCGAGGAATTCGGCGTTCTTCGCGGCCAGATCACCCGGCCCATGGGCTTTGGTTTCACAATGTCGCTCGATATGAGCGAGGCGGAGCGCGAGCGCCTGGCCGCGCACGTCCAGTGGCTCGAGCAGCACAAGAATTTCGAAGTTTCCGAAAACCGCCGCTATCGGCGCATCACGCCCAAAGACCCCCAATCGACCATCATTCTGGCCGATGGGGTGATGATCGATTGCTTCGTGATCGACATCTCGATGACCGGCGCCGCCGTCTCGGCCGATCTCGAGGTCACCATCGGCATGCCGATGGCCCTGGGAACCGTGGTCGGACGCGTCGTGCGCATGCTCGATCCGGGCTTTGCCATTGAATTTGTGACCCGCGTCGATTTCGACAGCCTTGAGCACAAGCTCATCTGCCCCCGCTCCGAACTGCGCAGGCGCCTTCTGGAAAACGCCTAGACGTGTCCAGCAAAAGCATGTCCTCGACCCGATCGGGGATGGAAACGGTTTTGCGGTTCGGACGCGCGAGAGAGCGTAATTACTGCCCCAGCAGCATGACCCAGTGCGCGCCATAGGCCGAATTGGGATCGTAGACCGCTGCAAACCCGGCCCGGCGCGCATCGGCCTGCGCCAGCACATCGGCATCGGCCGGGCTGTTGCGCCAGCCCGAGAAGGTTTCGGCGAAATTGGTATAGCCTGCCGACAGCCGCATATTGGCAATGCCCGCCGGACGGGCCGGCGGATTTCCCGTGCTGGCATATTGCGCCGCGACACTCTGGGCCTGCGCGTCGAGGGCCGGATCGGCGGCAAGCGGGGCGGCCCCGCGCGTCGCGCGGTACTGGTTGATGATCCCGAGCGCCGCCTGCCGGTCCATCTGCGCGCCCGGCGCATTGATCTGGCTCACCAGTCCCGGCGCCAGCCCGCCCCCGGTCGAGGGCGCACCCGAGCAGGCGGCGAGCGCGCCGACACAGGCAAGACCGAGCGCAAGCGCGCTCAGGCGGGCGGGAGCTATCTGGGGGATCATGGATTGGGCCTCTCTCGTCCGGGAAAAATTTTCGCCACCCTCAAAGCGCAACAAAGCCGCAAAATTGCGGCGCATCCCTTACCGCCTTATTAACCCTTCCCCCTCCGGCCAGAACCAAAGCCCCACCGCCACGTTAACCATATGCCCGATTGCCTGTGGCAATCGTTAACGAAACCTTGCCAACTGGCACACCGATTGCGACGTCTGGGGGAGAAGGGCACCCAAAGCGTGCCAGAACGGGACACTGGAGCGCTTCCAGGATAAGCGGGCACCGCTTATCCGGTTCGGAAGCGCGACAAAACAAGGGCCCAGAACAATTGAAGCGGTTCGAAGAAGCGCTGAAATGTTCTGTCCCACTTTGAAACGGAACCGCGCAAGTGGACACGAGCACGCCAGAAAAACGGACGATTTCGGGACATCACCTCCCGGTCAGCCTCTCGCTGCCGCGCGCCAGCCCGTCCCTCGCCCGCTCGGCGCCCCAGGCAGCTTTCCTCGCCCAGTTGATTGAATCGGCCCGCGCCGGCACATCGGCCTCCGCATCGCGCGAAACCCGGGCCAGCCAGTTCTATCGCTTTACCGAAACCAGCGACCTCAAGCGCGTCCCCATGGGCTACCGCAAATCGGTTTCGGCCTGACCTCGGGCATTTCCAGAAAAAAGCGTCACGCCGCCACCACACCCTCGCTCTCGGCCACCGCCATCATGAGCGGCCCCACGCCCTTGGAATCGTCGGGCGCTATCGCTTCAGACACATAATAGGCCGCCGTGCCGTCGCGATACCGCCCCCCGAACCCGCCCAGCCCCGCCACATGGCAGATATCGGCAAGAACCAGCGTTCCGCCCGCATCCTTGCGCAGCGAGAACGTCTCAAGCCCTTCCAGCGCCCGCCTGCCCACGTCCCGGTCCACCCCGGCAATGCCCAGCCGACTGCCCGCCAGGTAGAAATAGGCAAACATCGCGCTCGCCGAGGCTTCCGCGTAATTGCCCGCCAGTTCGGGCTGATCGGTCACCTGGTTCCAGCGGCCGTCGGATCGCTGGTGCAAGGCAAGCCGTCCCGCCAGCGTGCCAATGGCAGCGTCGAGCCAGCCGATAGGCCCCACCAGCGCGCGGACATCGACAAGCGCCATCGCCAGCCACCCCAGCGCCCGCGACCACAGGGCCCGAGACCGGCGTGTTTGCGGGTCTGCCCAATCCTGCTTGAGCGCCTCGTCATAGCCATGGCTGTAGAGCCCCGTGCCCGGATCGGCCAGCAGCGACAGCGCGGATTGGAGCTGGTTCAGCCCGTCCTCGATGAGATCGGGGCGTCCGAAATGCTGGCCATATTCGATCTGGAACGGCAGCCCCATATAGAGCCCGTCGAGCCAGAGCTGATGGGGATAGCGCAGCTTGTGCCAGTAATTGCCGCTTGTGAGACGCGGGTGCCGGGCCAACTGATCGACAAGCCGGTCCGCCGCGATCCGATATTTTTGCGCGCCCGTCCGGTCGAAAAGCGCAATCAGCGCGCGCCCCGAATGGATATTGTCGATATTGAACTCATCAGGGTCATACCCGGCCAGCGCCCCCTCCTCGCTGACCTGCCCATCGACCAGTCTTTTGAGATGCTCGAACCAGGGGCCACGTGGGTCGGCCGCATCGAGCAGGATCAGGCCGCGATAGATGCAGCCATCCTCATAGCACCAGTCGCCCTGCTTGTAGGACGCATAGGAGGACGCGTAGGCGTCGAAATAGGATTCGAGCATCATGCGCGTTCCTTGATCGTATCGGTGGGCTGGATGATCCCCATGATTATGGGGGCAATAACATTTTCGGTGATTATGCCCGCATGGCGGAGCGCCGGAAGCCCCAGCGCCATGTCCGGCACGTCGGCCACCGCGTCGGGTGCGTAGGTCACGGTCATATCTTTAATGGTCAGCCCGCTGATCGGCGCTTCGGCCAGTCCCAGCACATAGGCCAGCGCATGGTGGACATTGCGCGCCTCGGTCCGCATCAGCACGATGTCGGCAATCTTGGGCGTTGTCGCATCGACCGGCGCGGGAGCCCGGTTCTGGACCGCATCGGATGTGCCATCCGGATCGCAGAAATAGTGCGAATTGACAGCGAGCGCCGTGCCGACCCCGTCCATGACGCAATCGCTGAGCACAATACGCGCCACTTGCCCGCCCCGGCCGCGCCGCGTCTTGATCCTCAGGCCACGATCGGTCGCGACCATTGTACAAAATGCAACGGAAACGTCGGTCACCGACCCGCTCATTTCAGAGCCGATCACCACGCCCCCATGCCCGCGTTCCATCAGGCAGTGCCGCACCGAAACGTTGCGCGTCGGCGCCGGCACCGTCCCGTCGGGCCAGATCTTTCCCGCCTTGATGGCGATGCAATCGTCGCCCACCGAAAAGCGCACACCCACGATCTCGATATCGGTCGAGCTTTCGGGATTGAGCCCATCGGTATTGGGGCTGTCGGGGGGATTATCGACAACCAGGTCGGCAAACACCGCCCCGGCACAATCGAGCGGATGGATCGTCCAGCTCGGCGAATTGCGTATGGTGAGCCCAGAAATCTTCAATTGCGTGCAGCGATTGGCGAAAATAGTGCGCGGTCGCCTTGCGCCGTCCCGCGTTTCCTTGGGCCATTCCCACCAGTCGCCCTCGGCGCCACCCCCATCGATCACGCCCTTGCCCGCGATGGTGACGCTGTCCGCGTCGATAGCGGTCAGAACCGAGGCATAGCATTTCGCCGGGACACCCTCCCAGCTCGCCTGCTGCCGCCCGTCTTCGCCAAAGGCCTCGAGAACGCCATAGGCGCCGCGATCGGACACCGCCATCAATACCGCCCCCTCGGGCAGATGCACAAACAGGCCCGATCTGAGAAAAACCGGTCCGGTCCGCCACACCCCCGGCGGCACGTAAAGCGTCGCGCCCTCGGGAGCCGTCGCGATGGCCGCGGCAAGGGCCTCCGCGTTGTCGGCTGCCGTTTCCAGGGCTCCATGATCACGAATATCGATAAAGGCGCTTTCGGGCGGGGTGACAAACTCGAGATCGTTAAACCCCTCGACCGCCAGCGTGTAATCGATCCCCGGCACCAGCCCCTCAAGGGTGAGAACCGGACGTTCGACCACCCCGTCCTGGGCAATTGCCCCCGAGGAAACCAGCCGCCAGCGCAGCGGCACATCCAGCCTGTCCCTTGCGCCGGTCCCGGCCAGTTCAACCGTCAAAAGGCGCGAGGTCAGGACCAGGGGATTGATTTCGACGTCACAGGACATGGGACCAAAAAACCGAAAAAAGAACCGGCGCGGGGGAAATTCCCCCGCGCCTTGCTCAGGATCAACGCGTGGCGCGGGCCAGTGCGTCATTGGTGCCGTCGATGATGGCCTGCGCGGCCTCCTCGGCGGACAGCAGCCCATAGGCGAACTCTTCGAGCACGCCCTCATAGGCGGTGCGCACGCCCGGATCCTCGAAATAGGGCGAGGGCTCGGGAGCATCGGCTGCCAGCACCAGTCGGTTGGCTTCCAGATCGGCGCTGGCCAGCAGACCTTCGGCCTCGAGAATTTCCACGGCGGCTTGCGAAGCGGGAATGGCCCGTTGGGTGCCCATGGGGATGACGCCATCTTCCTCGACCATCAGGCAGTTGAGGATTTCGGCGGCAGCCTCGGGATTGTCCGAATTGGCCGAGATCGCAAAGGTCATCGAGGGCTTGCGGAAGATCCCGTCATTGACGGCCCCTTCGATGCGCGGGGCCGGGAACGGCGCCAGGGGCGATTCACCCTCGAACGGACCCGAGATCTGCGAATAGGTCGAGTTCCATTCGTAGGACGAGGCGACTTCGCCCGCCGCCCAGTCGCCGCGTTCCTGCAAATTGGGATTGCCCATGCCGGCAATGGCTTCCCAGGACTTGACGACGCCATTGTCCACAAGGCCCTGGTAGAATTCGATCGCCTCGGCGAGCGTTGCCACATCCCAGGCGATCTCGTTGCTGACGGGATCGATAAAGCCCACGCCGGTCTTCTGGCTGGCATAGAGCGCGGTGATCAGCATGGCGTTATAGGTCGCCGCGTCGAACGGGTAATAATTATCACCCAGTTCCGATTTGAACGTCGCTGCGGCCTCGGTCATCCCGTCCCAGCTGTCGGGCACATCGATGCCGGCGGCCTGAAACGTTTCGGTATTGGCAAACAGCACCCGCCCGGTGATCGAAACCGGCAGGCCGTTGAGGTGCCCGTTGCGTGTGCCGGTGGCCAGAAGGCTGTCGCTCCACTGGCTCAGATCGATGATGTCGGCATAGTCGTTGAGGTCGGCAAGGCCCGTCCCGTCGGGCGAGAACAGCGGCAGCCAGGGCCAGTTGACCTGCATCAGATCGGGCTCGGTCCCGCCCGCCAGCTGCGTGGTCAGGCGTTCGAGATGCCCGTCGAATCCGGTAAATTCAGGACTGATATTATGGCCGTATTTCTCCCCGCAGATCTGCAGGGCTTCCTGGGTGGCAGCGTGGCGGGCGTCGCCGCCCCACCACGAGACACGCAGATCGGCGGCCTGCGCGGCGCTCAGGGCGGTCGTGGCCATAAGGCCGCTGGCGAGAACCAGAGTGACTGTGCTTTTCATCAAAATTCCTCCCTTCGATGTGTTGCAGTCAGAGATCGGCGCCCACCTCCGGACGCCGTTCGGATTGACGATCCTCAACACTGGCCAGTGAGACGTTCTGGCCGGTGTTCGGATCGAACAAATGGAGCTGGGATTCCGACGGGCTGAGCGAAATCGCCCCGTCGGAAACCATTGAAGGATTGTATTGGTCGCCGGGCACCACCACGGTGAATTTGTGGCCCTCGATCTCGACATAGAGATTGACCTCATGGCCCATGAACTCGACATGGCTGACCGTGCCCGAAAATGCGTTCGGCGTACCGCCCGGCACCACCGCCAGATGCTGGGGACGCACCCCGAGGGTGAAATTTTCACCCGCATCGGCGCTCAGCCGGCTGGCCAGCTGGTTGCCGAAACCGATCGTCTGGCTGCCCAGCGAAATGGCCGGCGCCCCGTTGCGCGCCAGCCTGACCGGCACCAGGTTCATTTCCGGCGACCCGATGAACCCGGCGACGAATTCGTTTGCCGGCCGGTTGTAGAGCGTGACGGGATCGGCGACCTGCATGATCCGCCCGTCCTTCATCACGCAGATCCGATCGCCCATCGTCATCGCTTCGGTCTGGTCGTGCGTCACATAGACCACCGTCGCCGAATTCGATGTCGCCTTGAGCTGCTTGTGCAGATCGGTGATCCGCACGCGCATGGAGGCGCGCAGCTTGGCGTCGAGGTTGGAGAGCGGCTCGTCGAACAGGAACACTTCGGGCTGCTTGATGAGCGCCCGGCCCACCGCCACGCGCTGCGCCTGCCCGCCCGAAAGCTGCTTGGGCAGTCGATCGAGCAATTCCCCGATTTCGAGCATGCTCGAAACCCGCTCGACCCCACCGGCGATTTCGTCCTTGGGCCGCCGTTTGATCTTCAATCCGAACGAGAGGTTGTTCTTGACCTTCATATGCGGGTAGAGCGCGTAGTTCTGGAACACCATGGCGATGCCGCGATCGCCCGGAACCAAATTGTTGATGACCTTGCCCCCGATGCGGATTTCACCGCCGGTAATGGTTTCAAGCCCCGCGATCATCCGTAGCGTGGTGGATTTGGCGCAGCCCGAGGGGCCCACCAGCACCATGAACTCACCGTCCTTGACCTCCAGGTCGATCCCGTGGACGGCCTTGAACGCGTTGCCATAGACCTTTTCGACGCTGGAAAGTTTCAGGTTTGCCATAGGTTTATCCTTTCACACCGCCGGTCGAGATGCCCTCGATGAAGAATTTCTGCGCGACAAAGAACACGAGCAGCGAGGGCAGTAGCGTCATCACACTCATGGCGAGGATCTGGTTCCACTGAAACGCTTCGGTGATGTCGAGCGAGAGCCGCAGGGCGAGGGAAACCGGGTATTTTTCCACCGAAGAGACGTAGATCAACGGCCCGAGAAAATCGTTCATCGACCACATGAACTGGAACAGGCACACCGAAACGATGGCCGGCGCCAGCATGGGGATGACGATGAACACCAGCGTCTGCATCGTGTTGGCGCCATCCACCCGCGCCGCTTCCTCCATATCGCGCGGAATGGCACGCAGGAACTGGATCAGCATGAAGACAAAGAACGCATCCCCCGCCAGCGCCGAAGGCACCCAC
Source organism: Pelagibacterium sp. (assembly GCF_965249125.1). Lineage (GTDB taxonomy): Bacteria > Pseudomonadota > Alphaproteobacteria > Rhizobiales > Devosiaceae > Pelagibacterium. The sequence goes on along the minus strand of NZ_OZ252217.1, from coordinate 3,749,366 downwards.
AGCGGCAGATAGCTGTCGAGCCAGCCCAGATCGCGAAACAGCAGATATTGCGGAATGCGCGTCACCACATTGGGCAGCAACAGCGTGGCGATCACCGTCGCGAACAGGATTTTCTTGAACGGAAATTCGAACCGGGCGAACCCGTAGGCCACCAGCGTCGCCGAAATCGCCGTGCCGATCACCTTGGGAATGATGATCCACATCGTATTGAGAAAGAAGTGCCCGAAATTGTACTGGGTCGAGGTGTTCCAGGCGTTGACGAACCCGTCGGTCGTCGGATTTTGCGGAATGAACCCCGGCGAGGAGAAAATCTCGGCATTGGTCTTGAACGCCGCCCCGATCAGCCAGAGCAGCGGGTAGATCATGATGAACCCGACACCCGCCAGAATGAGATAGCGGATGATCGCCGATATCTTCTGGTTGCGCCGCGTCCTTGCGTTATGGGCTTCCGCCTCGGCCAGGGCGCGTGCCGCTTCGGACGGCGTATTGAGGCTGGAGGCTGAAATCTGCGCGCTCATCTCAGTTTCTCCTGTCGCCGGCGTAATAGACCCAGTGGCGCGACGACCAGAAGGCGATGACGGTCAGCACCATGATGATCGCGAACAGGATCCAGGCGATGGCCGAGGCATAGCCCATGTCGAACTGCCGGAACGCCTTGTCGTAGATATAGAGCGGCAGCAGATAGGTTGAGCGCAGCGGCGCCCCGGTGCCGTCGGTGATGATGAAGGGCCCGTTGAACTCCTGGAACGCTTCGACCATCTGCAGGATCAGGTTGAAAAAGATCACCGGCGTCAAAAGCGGCAGCGTGATGTAGAAAAAGATCTGCCGCTTGTTGGCCCCGTCGATCGCCGCCGCCTCATAGACATGGGTGGGGATCGATTGCAGCGCGGCGAGGAAAATCACCATGGCCGACCCGAACTGCCAGACCCGCAACAGGGTGATCGTATAAAGCGCGTAATCGGGATCGCCGAAAAAGCTGATCGGATCGAACCCCAGCGAGGTGATCACCATATTGACCAGCCCCACATCGGCGAACATGTAGCGCCAGAGCACAGCGATGGCCACCGACCCGCCAAGGATCGAGGGCACGTAATAGGCGGTGCGGAAAAAGCCGATGAATTTGAGCTTGTAGTTCAGCACATAGGCGATAAACAGCGCGAAGGTCAGCTTGATCGGCACTGTGACGAACACATAGGTCAGCGTCACCTGCAGCGCCTTGTGGAACGTGCGGTCGGTAAAGATCAGCCGCGTGTAGTTCTCCAGCCCGACCCAGATCGGATCCGACAGCAGCGGATAATCCGTAAAGGACAGATAAAACGACGCGGCGAACGGGATCGCCGTGAACACCAGAAGCCCGATGACGTAAGGGGCCACATAGACCAGCCCCATCCATTTGTTCTCGCCGCCCATTACATCTCTCCCCGGTTGGCTGTCGGCTCCAACCAAAGACAAGTGCGGCCCCGGTGACAAGCGTGGTCACGGGCGTGGCAGCGTCTCGACCATGGTGTTACGAAAATGTACATCATAGCGCATGGGCCGGATGCGCTTCCTTCGGCCTTTCGCCGAAAGGGCAGCACCCTTTCCCTATCTCCTCCCCTATAACTTGCCCGATATCGGCACAAAGTTATCATATGTCTTGCATTAAACAGGCGTGTGCGGCAAAACGGAATTCACGGTTTCGGAGAAAAAGATGGATAAAACCGAAGGTCTGGTTCTCTCGGGCATTCCCGCCGACGCCCTGTCTCTCAAGCTGTCGCGCTCGACCATCAAGATGCGCCACACGGCGACCTGGCGCGTTGAAAAGTCCAACGAGGTACATGACCTTGTCGTGTGCATTTCGGGCACTGCCCATTACGAACTGGATGGCGAACCCGCTTCGCTTTCGCCGGGCGAGGCCATGCTCATCCCGGCCGGCGCGCGCTTCGTCGGTCGCACCGGCGCCGGGCCCGTCTATACCGGTTTTGCCCAGCACTTCACGCTCGATCTGTTCGGCCATGTCGATCTGATCAGCCAGATGGACCTGCAACGCACCGCCCGCTTTTCGCGCTGGCGCGTCATCGAACCGCTGGTGCGCCATTACCGCGAGATCGCGCCGGCCTCCTCGACCACGCTGGCCCAGTATCACATCTTCATGGTGATCCTGATCGAGTTCATCGAGGAAGCCTTCATCCGCTGGCGCGAACAGGCGCTGGTCAACAGCGCCGGGCCGGACGCGCTCTCCCTGCACATCATGCTCACGGCATCCCGCATAGCGGGCAATCCCTTCAAGCCCGGCATTTTGGAAGATGCGCTGGCGTCGCTGCCTTACAACCCCGATTATTTCCGCCGCGCCTTCAAGGACCGCATCGGCTACACCCCGGCCAAATTCTGCGAATTCAAGCGGCTCGAGCAGGCCATGAACATCCTGTCCGCCGGCCATTCGGTCAAGGAAACCGCCGCCATCACCGGATACCCGGACGTCTATTACTTCTCGCGCCAGTTCAAGCGCTTCATCGGCACCTCGCCCTCGGCCTACCGGCTTTTGAACCGGGCGCGCGAATCCGGCCAGTTCATCGATGGCGCCGCCCAGATCGACGGGAAGCCCATAGCCTGATCCGTCCATGGAGGTCGTCGTCAGGCGGTTTGGTCCTAAAGACCGATGCCGTTCTCTTTCAGCATCGCCGCCACATTGACCGTCTCACGCGAAGCGATAGAGCGATTGGCGGCGATCCCGGTCAGGATCGACCACGCCCCATCCACATGCGATGACGAGCGCCCGTAAAGATCGGCGTCCATCCCGCCTTCATCGAACAGATATCCCAGCATGATCGGGTCCGCCCCGCCATGCCCGCCCGTTCCGGTCCACACATCGATCTGCTGCGGCGCTTCCCCCGCCACATGCAGCATTGTGGACATGGCGTCATCGACCGGCTTTTCGCGCTTGCCGCCGAACACACCATGCACTTCCACATGCTTGTGAACCAACTCGCCCTTGGTGCCGTGAAAGCGGATCTCCAGCCCCTCCCAGGGACTGTATGCGCACAGCGTATAATTGAGCATCGCGCCGTTTTCATAGCCCGCCTGCACCGCCATCGTGTCCTCGATTGTGATGTCCCCGGCGAAAACGCAGCGGTCGCGCTCATAGCCGTCGAAATCCTCGGCATCGAGATAAAGCGATTTGAGCTTTTCGTCCTTTTCCAGATCCATGCGCAGATCGCATCTTTCCGCCACCGGGCAGGTATGGCACCGGTCCGAGCGCCCTTCGAGCCCCATCGCATCGGCCATGTCGGGCGTATAGAACGCCCGCCGCCCCAGCGCTGAAACCGTCTGTGGCACCGATCCGAGCCACCAGTTGACCAGATCGAAATGATGGGTGGATTTGTGCACCAAGAGCCCGCCCGAGCGCTCCTTGTAGCGGTGCCAGCGCCGGAAGTAATCGGCCCCGTGCACCCGGTCCAGATGCCAGGAAAAATCCACAGCAACGACCTCCCCGATAGCCCCCGATTGCAGGATATCCTTGATCTGGGTCCGGGCCGGGCTATAGCGGTAATTGAACGTCACCGACACCTTGCGTCCGGTTTCCCGCTGCGCGTCGAGGATCGCCTTGAGCCGTTTGAGATCGGTGGTCATCGGCTTTTCGGTCATCACGTCGCATCCGCGCTTCATGGCAGCGACGATATATTCGTGATGCAGATCGTCGGGGACCGTCACGATCACCGCATCGGGCTTCTGCTCGTCGATCATCTGGCTGAAATGCTCGGCGCGATAGGTCGCCACCCCGTTCCCGCCCCGCTCGGGCACGCTCTGCGCCGACAGCGCCAGCCGATGCCCGTTGACATCGCACAACCCGACAAGCTCGGCCTTGCCCTCGAAAGTGGAGGTGATGGCGTCGCGAAACATCGCGTGCCGCGCGCCGGTGCCGACGATAGCGTATTTCAATGATCGATCCCCGATATAATGAGTGCGAACGGCCCGGCCGGGCCCGCCACCCCACTATCGGATGCAAGACGCTTTGCGTCAATAAGATATCATATAAATTTAAAGCATCAACCTGACAAGTCAGCCATGATGCCGGTTCCGCGTCCACACAAAGCGCGGCTCATACCCGAACGCCCGCCGTGCCTTGTCCGAGCTGAACCCCGACGCCACCCCCGCCGGCAAACCGGAAATATCGGTGCCCGGCGCATAGCGCTTAAACAGCTCCCGCGTTTCAATCTCGTGCAGATTCTCAGCCCCCGAGAGATTATAGACCCCCGATTCCACGCTTTCCGTCTCCAGCGCCTGGCGGCACCCGATCGCGATGTCGCGCGCATCGGCCCGCGTCCACAAAAGGAACCTGTCGCGCTGCGGCTCGGCCAGCGCCCGTTCGATTTCCCCTTGCAAATCCTGCGGCGCCCGCACCCCCATGATCCTGAAGGTGAGCACGTTGAGCCCCTTTTTCGCAAAATAGGCCGCCGCCGATTCCCCGGCGATCTTGGAAAGCGCATAGGAATTGCCCGGCCGCAGCGGGTGCTCCTCGCTCACCGGCGCGAACACCGGATCGGCATCGGCAAACCCATAAACCTGCGCGCTCGACGCCAGGATCACCCGCCCCACCCCCAGCGCCGCGCTGGCATCGAGGCAGTTGAAATGCCCAGCGACATTGTCCGCATAAGTCCGCGCATCGGGCACGATCCCCGGATCGGACCACGCGGCCATATGCACAACCGCCTGCGGCCGCGCGAAAGCCAGCGTGCCGAAAACATCCTCTGCCCGCGAGACATTGCCCTGCATATAGCGCACCCCCGCGATCCTTTCGGGCGCCGCCGCCAGATCGAGACTGGTCACCTCGTGGCCGGCTGCCGCCAGTTCGGCCACCACGAACCGCCCCACCCGGCCCGACCCGCCCGTCACGACGATCCGCATTTCAATCCTCCTCTTGGCAGTGCGCGAAAATTAGTCATACTGGTGCTAGTAGTATTAATATCAAGACGCAAGATGAAAACCGACGCCCCGCCCAGCCTCGCCGCCCGGACCGCCGACCGCCTGCGCTCCTGGATCGCCGCCAGCGGCCTGGTTTCCGGCACCCGCCTGCCGCCCGAGCACGAGTTGATGGCCCGCCTCGATGTCAGCCGCACCGTGCTGCGCGAGGCCGTCGCCGGCTTGCGCGCCCAGGGCGAATTGACCAGCCGCCGCGGCTCGGGGGTCTTTGTCGCCCGCATGGCCGACGATGGCGGCATCCGGGTTCGTGAAGAGGGCGAGGCGGTCAATCCCCACGCCATCCTCAACCTGCTCGAAGTGCGCCTGGCCCTCGAAGTCGAGGCTGCCGGCCTTGCCGCCCGCCGCCGCTCGGCATCCGATCTCGCCCGCATCGAGGCCGAGTTTTCCGGCATGGAGGCGGCCCGCACCCGCGACGAGCTTGTGGCCCGCGATTTCAGCTTCCACCTCGCCATTGCCGCCGCCACGGGCAATCCCCAGTTCATCTACGTCATCCGCCAGGTCGGCGACCGGGCCTTCCCGCGCGAGCGTGGCTGGGCCACCCCGCCCGCCAATGGCGAACGCTACGCCGAAATGCGCCTGCGCGAGCATCAATCCATCCTGCGCGGCATTTCAGAGCGCGACGCCGTCTTCGCCCGCGACGCCATGCGCCATCATATCCTGGCCAGCGCCCAGCGCTTCCGGGCCGCCATCGAGGCCAATTCATGATCGTCACCAGCCTTCGAACCACCCCGCTGGTCCTGCCGCTCGACCGCCCCATCGGCAACGCCACGGCCACCATCTCGAAATTTTCCTGCATCGCCATTCATCTCGAAACCGACGATGGCCTGGTGGGCGAAAACCTCATCTTCACCATCCGCCCCGAACAGCACAAAATGCTCGAGGCCATGGTCCATGTCCTCGCCGACGCGGTGATCGGCAAATCCCCCGATATGGTCACCGCCTTCTGGCGGGAGGCCTGGCAGCGCATCAATTTTATCGGCTTTTCCGGCGTGTCGATCATGGGCATTTCGGCCATCGACGGCGCCCTGTGGGATCTGCGCGGCAAGGCCGTCAATCGCTCGATCACCCAACTTCTCGGCCAGGCCCGCACAAGCGTTCCCGCCTATGCCAGCGGCGGATTATGGCTCAGCCAGGACATCGACGAAATCGCCCGCCAGGCCGCCGATTTCGTCGCGTCCGGCTTTGGCGCCGTCAAATTGCGCCTTGCCGGCAACGCTGCGATCGATGTCCCGCGCGCCGCCGCCGTGCGCGAGGCGATCGGCCCGCAAACCGGGCTGATGATCGACGCCAATCAGGCCCTCGACGCCAAATCGGCCATCGCTTTGGCCCGCCAGCTCGAACCCTTCGCCATCGCCTGGTTCGAAGAGCCCGTCCCCGCCCACGACCTTGCCCATTCCGCCCAATTGGCCCGCGCCCTCGATATCCCCATCGCCTCGGGCGAAAACGAATACACCATCCACGGCTTCCGCCGCATGCTCGAAGCCGGCGCCGCCGATATCATAATGCCCGACCTGCAACGGGTGGGCGGGGTCAGCGAGTTCATGCGCGTCGGCGCGCTGGCCGCGGCCTTCGACACCCCAATCTCCTCCCACCTTTTCCCCCAGCAAAGCCTTTCGCTCATGGCCGCCATCCCCAACGCGACCCTGCTCGAACATCTCGATTGGTTCACCCCGCTCTATAACGAGCCCATGGAGCTCGAAAACGGCCACGCGCTGATGCCCGACCGCCCCGGCTGGGGCTTTTCCTTCGACCCCGACGCCCTTGCCCATTACGCCGCATAAGTAATAGGACAAGTTTTCTAACTTGTCAGTCATCATATGTAGTGATAGGACAAATTCGGTATCCGATATGAGGGGAAAGAAATGAAGATCGTCGACGTCAAGGTCCGGGTGTTTGTCACGACCACGCGGCGGCATCAGGACGCGGCCGGTCACGCCCATCCCGGCGATCCCCACAAGGTCAGGCAGGGCCTTCTGACAATCGTCACCGACGATGGCAGCGAGGGGCACTGCTTTGGCGTGCCCGAGATCATGCGCCCTCATGTCATCGAGAAATTCGTAAAAACCGTGCTCATCGGCCAGGACCCGTTCGACCGCGAACGCCTCTGGCAGGAGCTGGCCCACTGGCAGCGCGGCAGCGCCGCCCAATTGACCGACCGCACCCTCGCCGTCGTCGATACCGCGCTCTGGGATCTGGCCGGACGCGCCCTGGGCGTGCCGGTCTATAAACTCATTGGCGCCTATCGCGACAAGGTGCCCGCCTATGGCTCGACAATGTGCGGCGACGAGCTTGAAAATGGCCTCGCCACCCCCGACGATTACGGCCGCTTTGCCGAAAAGCTCGTCAAGCGCGGCTATAAGGGCATCAAGCTCCACACCTGGATGCCGCCCGTCTCATGGGCGCCGGACGTCAAGATGGACCTGCGCGCTTGCGCCGCCGTGCGCGAGGCCGTTGGCCCCGATATTTCCCTGATGATCGACGCCTTCCATTGGTATTCGCGCACCGAGGCGTACGAACTGGGCAAGGGCCTGCAGCAACTCGGTTTCGACTGGATCGAAGAACCCCTCGACGAGCAATCGATGTCGTCCTACGCCTGGCTGGCGCAAAATCTCGATATCCCCGTCCTCGGCCCCGAAAGCGCGGCGGGCAAGCACTATGCCCGCGCCGAATGGATCAAATCGGGTGCCTGCGATATCCTGCGCACCGGCGTCCACGACGTGGGCGGCATTTCCCCCTCGCTCAAATCCATAGCGCTCGCCGACAGTTTCGGCATGAACTGCGAAATCCACGGCAATGGCGCCCCCAATCTCGTGCTCGCCGCCATCGCCCGCAACGTCCGCTGGTACGAACGTGGCCTGCTCCACCCCTTCCTCGATTACGACGAGGGCTTCGACTACCTCAACGCCCTCGCCGACCCCATGGACGAAAACGGCCTCGTCCACCTCTCGGACAAACCCGGCATGGGCGAGGACATAAATTTCGATTTCATCGACGACAACCTAGAGCCGTTCAGGATTTGATTGAATCAAATCCTTGTCTCTAAACCTTTGTTTTGTCGCGTGTCCGAACCGATAAAGTGGTATCCACTTTATCTGGACACGCTCTAGTGCAGGACTGAACGCCGGGATCACCCGCGCCACCTAATCCGCGGCCAGCGCTTCGAGCCAGTTCAGGTCATCGACCCCGAGCGCAATTCCTTCGGCATCCGATCGCTTGCGCGCTGCAAACCTGTGCTGGCCCGGAAAGCGCTTGACGCCTGCAGAGGCCATCTCATCGATCAGGGTTTCGGCGCGCACGCCAAACGGCGCTCCGCCGGCCCGGGCGGCATCGATCAGGATGATCAGTTGCCCGGTAAGGGGCGTTGCCGCGCCGGGATGGCCCGACCAGTCGAACTCGAACGAATAATTTCCGCCCGTGAGAGCGGCTGACAAGAGCTCGATCATCATCGAGATCGATGATCCCTTGTGCCCTCCGAACGGCAGTAGCGCGCCGCCGTTGAGGACTGCACTGGGGTCGGTTGTCGGATTGCCATTGCTGTCAACGCCCGCGCCGGGCGGCAGCTGGTTGCCCTCCCGGGCAGCGATCTGAACGTCTCCATTGGCCATAGACGATGTCGCCATGTCGAAAACGACGGGTTCGCCCGAACGGGTCGGCGCGGCAAACGCGATGGGGTTGGTGCCAAACACCGCGCTCTGGCCGCCATGCGGTACCGTGCAGGCAAAGGAATTGACCGTGGAAAGGGCAATGAACCCCTGCTCCGCGAACGGCTCGAGGTCGGGCCAAAGGGCGCTCAGATGGTGCGAATTGCGAATGGCCAAAAGGGCGATGCCATTGGCGCGGGTCTTTTCGACAAGCACATCGCGCCCCAGCGCGAGCGCGGGCTGCGCAAAACCATTTTGCGCGTCGACACGCAAAAAGCCCGCCGCCGCCTCTTCGAGAACCGGTTCGGCCCTGCCGTCCACCCAGCCTGTAGCAAGGCTGTCGGTATAGCCTTTCATGCGAAAGACCCCATGGCTTTTCGCGCCGTCCCGTTCGCAGCGCGCGCAGTTGTCCGCCAGGATCGCGGCGACCTGCCGGCTTGTCCCGAACCGCACGAAAATCGCTTCGAGGAGCGCCACGAGGTCGGGAAAGGCGATATGGGACACGGCCATCAGATACTCCGCGCCGGCCAGGTATCACCGACCCGATAGCCCCCGGGCCAGGGGTCGGACGGATCGAGCATCAATTGCTTGGTTTCGGTCACCCAGCCGCGCCCCGAAATCGAGGGGATGATGGCGGCGGTGCCGGCCAGATCGGTTGTGCTCTCTATCCGGCAGTTGAACCGGCTGCCAATAATCGAGATGCCGGCGAACTCTTCCCCCACGCCGAGCTGCCCTTTCGCGTGAAGCACCGCCATGCGCGCCGAACATCCCGTGCCGGTCGGCGAGCGATCGAGCTTGCCCGGTTCGATGGCCACGGTGTTCCGGCCCGTCTTGACGCCATCCGCCATCTCGATGGGGGCGGTGAACTGGCAAAAGGAAATGTGAGACCAGTCGGGGTTGGTGGGGTGGGAAAAACCCAGCTGTTCGGTCGCTGCGCGTGTGATCTTCATCCCCGCCTCGGCAAGATCCTTCGCTTCGTCCGGCTTGAGGGAAAAACCGACAGAGCTCGCATCGACAAGCACGAAACTGTCGCCGCCATAGGCGGTATCCACCGTCAGCGTTCCAATGCCCTCGACCTCGATCGTGGCGTCGAGCCGTTGCGCAAAGCTTGGGTGATTGGTGACACGGATCGACACCGCCTTGCCGTCCCTGCAGGTGGCGACGACATCGACGAGCCCGCCAGGGGCTTCGAGCGTGAAGCGGGTTTCGGGCTCTTGCATTTCGATGATGCCGGTATCGAGCAGCACCGTCGAGACGCAGATCGAGTTCGAGCCCGACATGGGCGGGGTGTGGATCGGCTCCATGATGATCCATCCCATGGCGGCCTTTGGGTCCTTGGGCGGCACGAGCAGGTTGACGTGGCGAAACACCCCGCCCCTTGGCTCGTTGAGAACGAAATTGCGAAGCGTTTCATCCTGGGCGATCCAGCGGGATTGCTCCCAGATGGTATTGCCGGGCGGCGGCGCGACCCCGCCGACGATCACGTCGCCGATTTCGCCCTCCGCGTGGCAACCGACAATCTGGATGAGTTTGGATGTGCGCATGTTTCAGGTCTCCAGCCATTCTGGGAGGCGCTGTGGGGCGGTTCCGGTCAAGGCGGCGGCAACGCAATCGGCAAGACTGCCAAGCCGCACATTCCGGCCGGAAAGGCCCGGTCCGTAATGAGCATATTTGCCGGAATCGGTGAGAACCGTTTTGGCCGTGGGCGGGAAAACCGGCTCGGAGATCGAGCACCAGCAGATATCGGAGACCGTGGTGACGCCACTGGCGTTGAGGCGCGCAAGGGTTCCGTCTGCCGATATCCTGGCCTTTGTTTCCGGGCCCACTGTTAGTATGAGCGTGACGGCGTCGTCTATGGGGCGCCCGTCAAGGGCACCGGCAAGCGCGCGGCATTCGGCCAGCGAAGCATGAGGGCTGCCGATGGCAACGAGATCGATCTGCGCGGGGCCGGCATTGAGCTTTTTCCAGGTGGACGCCATGAGTGCGCGATCGATAACGACAGCAGGTGTATCGGGATCGACCGCGTCGGCAGCCTCGGGCGTTACCCCCTCGATATGCAGCATCGGGGCAGCCGAAGTGGTCCCGAAGGCAGCGCACAGGGCCTTGAGCTCGTCTCGACCGGGATGGGCCGACGCCAGGCCGCCCAGCAGCGGAATGCGATCGGGCGCGAGAAGACCGGCGATATAGCCGATCAGCGGCCAGAAAGCGCCGTCGGGATTTTGAGGCAGCGCGACGTCAATCACCAGTTTCGCCTTGCGGTGAGCGTCCAGATAGACCCCCGACAGCGGCGCCCGGCCGGTCAGGGCGATGCACAGGTCGAGGAAATCGGGGTGCTTTGCCGTTCGCGCCCCCAGCACCGAATTGGCAAAGATCACCGCGTTGGATTCCGACCACCCGATCGCTTCACCGGCACCGGGCGCGGTATCGAGAAGGTAGGGCGCGCAGGTGAAAGTCGGCCGGCACCCCATCTTCACGTAGGCATCTGCCAGCTGGGCGGCCGGAGAGCCGAAACCGTCAGGAACGCCCTGGATTTGCCAATGTTCGTGGTCGACGGAAATCGCATTCATCGTCGTGGGGACAACGACCTTGCCGCCCATGTCCGCCATGGTCTGGGCAAATGTGAGATTGGCGGGGCTGGCGTAAATGCACCCGTCGATATGGGCCTGGGTGACGTCGATGAGTTCTTCAGCCCCTTGCTGGGCAGCCATGGCGCAAAGGATACGCATGGCCTGCGCCGTTGCGGGGCCATCGCGCCCCTTAAGCATGGCCATATCGTTTTCGCTCAAAGCGAGCGCGGCATGTTCGGCTGCCCGCAACTCGATCGGCTGATCGTCAGCCATCAGCGTTTCCGCCGTTATCGCAATCCTTGTTGCCCCCGCCATTCGGGCGAAGGCCTCCGGGCTGGCCCGCAGGACGGGAAGCGTATGACCGAAAATTTCGGCGACCAGTGCGCCAAGGGTGAGCACATCCTCGGGGTCGGCAAAGATCAGGGCCGCGGGCGCGCGATCATTGAGCGCGAGATCGAGCAGGACACCGGATCCCGTGCACGACCCGCGCGATGAGGGCATAAGCAGGATCCTGCCGGTCACGGTCTGCCCATGCAGGGGATGGTGAACGTCGATGATCCTGCCGGTCGCAGGATCCACCCCACCCCAAAAGCTCAGCGCCTCGGGGCTGGCAAGAACGGGCCCGCTGGCCGTCCCTTTAAGTATGGTGCGGGCCCATAAGCGTTCGGTCATCTTGAAACCGCACTGCAGAGGCGGCGAGAATGTCCCATTTCTAGAGGACGGACTTGAGAAACTCTGCGGTCTCCGCCCGTTCGGGGTTTTCGAACAGCTGGCTAGGCGAACCGATCTCATGGATCAGGCCGTCCTTGAAAAACGCGACGCGGTTGGAAACCTCCCGGGCAAAGGCCATTTCATGGGTCACAACGATCATGGTCATCCCCTCATTGGCCAGAAGCCGCATGGTATCGAGCACTTCTCCCACAAGCTGCGGATCAAGCGCCGAGGTGACTTCGTCGAACAGCATGTATTTGGGTTCCATGGCGAGCGCGCGGGCGATTGCCATGCGTTGCTGCTGACCGCCCGAAAGCTTGCCCGGATAGACCTTGAGCTTGTCGCCCAGACCAACGTGGTTTAGCTGCTTGATGGCGATTTCGTCCGCCTCGGCCTTTGATTTTCCCAGGACCTTCCGCAGCGCCAGCGTTGTGTTTTCCAGAACGGTGAGATGGGGAAACGCATTCCATTGCTGGAAGACGATGCCGATATTCCTGCGCAGCTTGTTGAGGTCTGTGCCCTTGGCGTGGACTTCGACGCCGTCGACCGTGATCTTTCCCGAATCGATCGGCTCGAGCCCGTTGATGCACATGAGCATCGTTGATTTGCCCGACCCCGATCCGCCGATCACAGAGACCACTTCGCCTCTATCAACGGTCATCGAGACACCCTTGAGGACCTCGAAGCTGTCGAAGGATTTTTTGACGTTATCGATTTCAATCATTTTCGCGCCATTTCTTTTCGAGGTGAGCGCCGAGGCGAGAGACCGGGAAACTCACAATGAAGTAGATCAGACCCGCGATCGCCAGGATGAGCAGCGCCTCGTGGGGTTTGCGGGTGATGATGATCTGGCTCGAGCGCAGCAGTTCGATGACGCCGATGGCGTAAACGAGCGCCGTGTCTTTCATGACGCCCAGCGTCAGACCGATCCAGGAGGGAAGCATGACCCGGGTCCCGAGCGGCAACACGATATAGCGCATGTCCTGGGTCCAGCTCATGCCCAGCGATCGTGCCGCACGCCGCGTGGTGGTCGGCACCGACTGGATGCCGCCTCGGACGATCTCGGTACAAAAGGCCGATGTGTAGGCAGCCAGGACGACGCAGCCCACCACGAACGGGTTCATGCCCCAGCCGGCGATGGACTGGAAGGAATTGAACAGGATGAACTGGATGAGCAGCGGCACCGAACGCAGGACGTCGAGCACGGCCCCCATCGAATAGTTCACATACCAGGGCGATTGCACACGGATCACGCCGAACACGATTCCCATAAGCGTGCCGCCGAGCATGGCCCAGAAAGTGATGGCGAGGGTGAGACCCGCACCGGTCATCATGAAGGTCAGATCGCCGATGGTGATGGAAGTTCCAAGCATTGTCTGGCCCTCCCCCTAGTACCGGAACAGCCGCCAGGCAATCAGCCTGGCACCGCCGGTTACGATCTTGGCGATGATATAGTAGATGGCCGCGGCCAGCGCGAAGAACTCGAAGGTTCTGAAAGTGCGCGCGTTGAGCTCCTGGGTCACCCCGGTCAGATCGATGTTCAGTCCCACGAAGATGCCGATGGAGGTCATCAGGATCGCCCAGACCATCTGGTTTGTCATGGGGTGGAACACGGCGCGGAACATCTGCGGCAGGACGATCAGCCGGAAAGCGTCGAAGGCGCCGAATCCCAGCGAACGGGCGGCCCGTGTCTGGGTGGCGGGCACGGCGCGCAGACCACCGCGAAACGTCTCTGCGAGATAGCCCGCGTTGTTGAACGCGATGCCGACAAGGACGGCCCAATAGGAGTCGAAATAGAAGATGTTGATGCCAAGGGCCCGGAAGTCGATCCCGAACAGGCCCGCAACGCCTTGCAGCACGGCAGGCACCCCGAAATAGATCATATAGACCTGAAACAGTGCCGGCGTGTTGCGGGCGATCTCGATCCAGGTGCTGGCGAACGCGCGCAATGGCGCACTTCGCGCGCTTTTGGCCAAAGCCAAAGGCACGCCGATCAATATGCCGATAATCATGGAGAGCACTGCGATCTGCAAAGTGATCAGAGCGCCGTCGATCATTTCAGGCAGGGCGCGGAACGCCTGCCCCCAGTGGAAGGTATAGTTGATGTCAAACATCGCGTGACGATTCCCCGGTTTCGATCAGGCCCACCTGGGGCGCGCCGCAAAAGCAAGACCGCAGGCGCTCCAGGGAGCGCCTGCGAACCGGGATGGCTTAGTAGTACACGCCGGGAACGGTGAGATCGGGCGCCATTGCGCCGCCGCCGACCCATTTTTCGAACAATTCTTCGTAGCGGCCGGTGCGGATCTGCTGGTTGACGAAGAGGTTGAGGTAGTTGAGCAGGCCGTATTCCTGGCGCAGGCCGATCAGGCTGACATAGTCGACGAGATAGGGGGCATCACCCTTGATTACGAAGCCGTCGAAATTGCCTTCATTTACTGTGGCTGCAGCGACAGTTCCCGTCACCACGGTCGCGTCGATCTGACCCTGGTTGAGGGCAAGAAACACATCGGCCTGGCTCTGGAAGGTGCGGAAGGAACCGCCGGCATCCCACTCGTTGAAGTCTTCTTCGAGCGCGATGGCTTCAAACACACCGGCGACCGAACCAAGATTCTTGCCGGCCAGGTCTTCATAGCTTTCGATGCCGGTATCTTCGCGCGTCAGGACAACGTTGATGAAGGCAAAATAGGGAATCGAAAAGCCAATGGTCTTGGCGCGCTCGAGCGTGTCGGAAGTCGAGGCGACACCGACGTCAGCGCGTCCGGAAACAAGCGCCGGAATGCGGTCGGGGAAGGGAGTTTCGACGATCTCCGCTGTAACGCCGAGAGCGGCGGCAAGATCGTTGCAGGTATCGACGTCAAAGCCGACCGGCTCGTTGTTTTCGTCGCGCGAGCCCATGGGCGGGAAGTCGAGTGTCACGGCACAGCGCAAGGTGCCCGAGGCTATGATGTCGTCGAGTTTGTCGGCAAGCGCCGGCGTCGTTGCGGCAAGGCCGAGTGCTACGGACGCTGCCGCGATCAAGGCAGGAAATTTCATGTTGATCCCTCTCTTTGGTGCAGTTTTGTTGCTCGTGGGCCCGTATCCACTCCATTGCGCGGAGCATCTGACTGACACGTGCCATTCCCTTTGCCGGCCCACTGCAGGCCGGTTTCATATTACGTTTGCATAATTGTATCCAATCTACAATATACTAATCCTGGGTGCTTTATCTGATCGTGTTCGCGCCGCATTGATGTGGTGCGAAGGTGAAATGCCGGAAAATCGAAGGGCCAGAAATTGCCTGCTGCACTGAAATTGAAAGCATTCGATCTTGGAAGGCAGGCGTCGTCGGCCGACCTGATCTATGACGCCTTGCGTGATGCAATCATTCGGGGAGAGATCGAAGAGGGCGAACCGCTGCGTCAGGATATGGTCGCGCAGATGTTTAACGTTTCGCGTATTCCTGTTCGCGAAGCCATGCAAAAGCTCGAAGCGCAAGGTCTTGTCGTGTCCGAGCGTTACAAGGGCGTGGTCGTTGCCTCATTGAGCCATGACCAGATTACCGAGATTTTCCAGTTCCGCGCGCTAGTCGAGCCAACGGTAATTGAACTGGCGGTCCCGGTGATGAGCGAGGCATCTCTGGAAGCGGCGCAGCACTATTGCGATGCGTTCGCGGCGGAAACGGACCCAGTGCGTTGGGGCGATCTCAATCGCGATTTTCACACAGCGCTGTACAAGGATTCCGACAAGAAATTCTTTCTTGCCATGATCGACAAGACCAACGATCTCGTCGAGCGCTACGTGCGGTTGGTGCTCTATCTTACCCAAGGCATGCGGTCAGCGATCGAAGAGCATCAAGCGATCCTCGATGCGTGCAAGGCGCGCAAACCCGAACTGGCCGCCGAGTTGACGCGTCGGCATATCGATCAAGCCGGCAAGGCGCTTGTGACCTACCTGCGCGACCATCACCGCTAGAGCGTGTCCAGATAAAGTGGATACCACTTTATCGGTTCGGACACGCGACAAAACAAAGGTTTAGAGACAAGGATTTGATTCAATCAAATCCTGAACGGCTCTAGAGCATGTCAGGTTTTTATTGAAGCATATCCTGCGTTCTTGAAGTAGTTTCTGCATTGCTGGGGTTTGATGGTTGAGACGAGGTGTCCGATCAGGCGCCATGTTTCTTCGATCGTGCGTTGTTGCGCTATACGCATCCAATGCTTGATCTTGGCGAAGACCTGCTCGATGGGGTTGAGGTCCGGTGAGTAGGGCGGCAGGAACCATAGGCGCGCGCCCGCGGCGCGAATGGCGTCCCGCACGGCCTTGCTTTTGTGGCTGCCCAGATTGTCGAGAATGACGATGTCACCCGGCTTGAGCGTGGGGATCAGGACCTGCTCGACATAGGCGCGGAACGAGAGCCCGTTGATTGGGCCATCGAACACGCAGGGCGCCGTCAGGCCGTCCATGCGCAATCCGGCCAGGAAGGTCATGGTGCGCCAATGGCCGTGCGGCGCATAGCCCTTGAGCCGCCGCCCTTTTGGACCCCATCCACGCAGGGGCGCCATATTGGTCTTGATCCACGTCTCATCGATGAACACCAACCGCGATGGATCGAGCCAAGCCTGCCAGGACTTCCAGCGCTGCCGCTGACGGGCGACCGCAGCCCGAGCCTGCTCAAGCGCGAACAGGCTTTTTTTTAAAGCTCAGACCCTCGCGCCGGATAAAGCGCCATATGCTATCATGGGATACCTGTACGCCTTGTGCGGCCAAAAGCGCTTGCAGACCCCGCACGGTCAGGTGCGGAGTCTGCTGAAACTGTTCAAGAACAAATTGCCTGTGCGCATTGAGAATGACAGGACGCCGGCCACCCATTCGATCTGGTGTGACCGACCCCGTGGACCTCGAGCGTTGCGACCACTTCACAACCGAAGAAACCGCAACGCCAAAACGGGCGGCGACAGACCGGCAACTTTCCCCGGTGCCAACTGCAGCAACAACACGTTCGCGCAAATCATCGGAATAGGGCTTGATCATGGATGCTGGCCTCCAATCCAGCATCAATGATGAATCACATCCAAGCCGATTTGGGAATCCACAATCGATTCAATCAAGCTCAGACATGCTCTAGCGTCCGTCCAGGGCATAGGCTTTGGCCTGGCCCTCACCCCGCCCCCTGCCCCAACCGTTCCTTGGACCCCACAAGATGCAGCCGCATGGCGCCGCGTGCCGCCTCGCTGTCGCCGGCCTCGATGGCATCATAGACCCGCACATGCTCGTCATTGATATGGCGCAGATAATCGTTGCGGCTTTCCTGGGCCAGCGCCGAGGTGTTGAGCCGGGAACGGGGCACCAGATATTCGCCCAGATAGTTGAACAGGTTGACGAAGTGGTAATTGCCAGTGCCGCTGGCAATCGCCCGGTGAAAGGCGAGATCGGGCACGATCGCCTCGCCCCCCGCCGCAATCGCCACATCCATGGCATCGAGAGCCCGCCGCATGGCGTCCAGCGTTGCCGCATCGCGCCGCGCCGCCGCCAGCCCGGCCCCCTCCACTTCCAGAGCGATGCGCAATTCGAGCACCGCCACCGCCTCGGCCAGCACGTCCCCGTGCCCGCTTTCGAGCACGAAAGGCTGGGAGAACGGTGCCTCGCTCACGAACACCCCCACCCCCTGGCGCGGGGTCACCAGCCCGCTGGCCCTGAGGTTGGCGATGGCCTCGCGGATCACCGTGCGGCTCACCCCGAACTCCTCGATCAGTTCGTGTTCCGTCGGCAGTTTTTCACCCGCCCCGTAGCGGCCCGACCGAATGCGCTCGCCAACGGTTTCGATCACCTGCTGGGAAAGACTGTTCCGGCGATTATGCATCAAGCCCCTCCGCCCGATCCCATCGGCCCCGATCAGATATAGTCGGCCCGGTGCGGCGTAAACGCATCGACCATCGTCCCCGCCTCGATGCACACAGCCCCGTGCAGCACCCCGCCATCGACCACATAGCTCGATCCGGCCCCAAGCCGCTCAGTCACCCCATCGATCGTGACCTCGAACAGCCCGCTTTCGATATAGGCGGTCTGGGCGTGGGGATGGGTGTGCGGCTCGCCCACAGCGCCCGCCGCGAACTCCCAGCGCAGCATCATGAGCTGGTCGTTGTAGCACAGCATCTGCATGCGGCGCCCCTCCGCCACGTCCTGCCATTGTGCGTCGGTCCCTTTAAGAAACGATCCCGATGTCGCCATGCGTCAAATCTCCTTTGGTCAGGCTCCGGCCTGGGCCAGCGCCAGGTCGCGGTCATAAGCTGCGCTCGCTTCGATCAGCGAGCGGGTATACCGGCTCTTCGCCGCGCCGCTTTCCAGCGCCTCCCGGGAAAGCACCTCGACGATCTGTCCGCCCTGCATCACCGCGAAATCGCTGCACATATGGTCGATCACCGCCAAATCGTGGCTGACCAGCAGATAGGTGAGCTTGTGCCGCTCGCGCAAATCCATGAACAGATTGAGGATTTCCGCCTGTATCGAAACGTCGAGCGCCGATGTCGGCTCGTCGAGCAACAGGATTTTCGGTTCCAGGATCAGCGCCCGCGCGATCGCCACGCGCTGACGCTGCCCGCCCGAAAGCTGGTGCGGATAGCGATAGCGGAACTGGTCGCCCAGCCCCACCTGTTCGAGCGCATCCCCGATCCGCCGGTTGATATCGCCGAACCGGTGCACCTTGAGCGGCTCGGCCAGGATATCGGCGATCTTGCGCTTGGGATGGAGCGAGCCATAGGGGTCCTGAAACACCATCTGCACCGTGCGGCACCATTCGAGCCGCGGCGTCTGGGCAAAGCTTTTCCCATCCACCGAAATCGCCCCGTCCCAGTGCCGGTAGAGCCCCGCGATACACCGCAGCACCGTCGATTTCCCCGAACCCGATTCCCCCACCAGCCCGAATGTCTGCCCGTCCTCGACCTCAAACCCGATCCCGTCGAGAATCTTGCGCCGCCGCAACCCAGCGCCGAGATAAAGCTCGAGCCCGCTCACATCGATCATGCTCATGGTTGCCTCCCCAGCGCCTCGGTCCAGCTCGCCTGCCTGTCGAGCACCGGCAACCGCCCCTTGTGCTCCCCGATCCGCGGCAGCGAGGCCAAAAGCCCGCGCGTATAGGGATGTTTGGCATTGCCCAGATCGGCCGCCTCCAGTTCCTCGACCACCTGCCCGCTGTACATGATAAGCACCCGGTCGCAAAAACTCTGCACCAAATTGAGGTCGTGGCTGATGAACAACAGCCCGATGCCGCGCTCTTTGACCAGATCGTCGAGCAGCGCCAGCACCTGGAGCCGCACTGTGACGTCGAGCGCCGAGGTCGGCTCGTCCGCGATGATCATCGCCGGATCGGGAATGAGCATCATGGCGATCATGATGCGCTGGCCCATGCCGCCCGACACCTCGTGCGGATAGAGCGTATAGACGTGTTCGGGATCGCGGATTTTGACCGCCGCCAATTGCGCGATGGCCCGCTTTTTCGCCTCGGCCTTTCCCACCCTGTGATGGGCCAGATAGGCTTCGGCCACCTGTTCGCCAACGCTCATCACCGGGTTGAGCGAGAATTTGGGGTCCTGCAGGATCATCGAAATCCGCGCGCCCCTGATCGCCTGCATGCGCTTTTCGGGCAGCGCCAGCATCTCCTGGCCCTCGAACTGCATGCTGTCGGCCGAAATTTTCGCGATCTCGGGCAAAAGCCTCACGATGGCACGCCCGACCGTCGATTTGCCCGAGCCCGATTCCCCGATGATCGCCACCTTCTCGCGCCCCAGCGTAAAGCTCACATTGCGCACAGCATGCAGCTCCCGCCGGGCCGAGAAATAGCCGACATTGAGGTTCTTGACCGTAAGGATGGGGTCGTTCATCGCCATCACCTCGCCTGTCTTGGGTCGAGCATGTCGCGCAGCCCGTCACCGAACAGGTTGAAGGCCAGCGCCACAAGAAGGATCGCCGTGCCGGGCATGGTCACCACCCACCAGCTGTCGATCATGAACCGCCGCCCCGCCGAGGTCATCGCGCCCCATTCGGGCGAAGGCGGCTGCGCGCCGAGCCCCAGGAACCCAAGCCCCGCCGCCGTCAGCATGATCCCCGACATGTTGAGCGTCGTGCGCACCACAACCGAGGGAATGCAGATGGGCAATATATGGGCCAAAAGGATTCTGGGCGAAGACGCCCCCGAAACCTGCGCGGCGGCGATATAGTCGGCCGCCCGCGTCGTCAGGGTTTCGGCCCGCGCCAGCCGCGCGATGGGCGGCCAGGCCGTCAGCGCAATGGCGATCACCGCGTTTTCGATCCCCGGCCCCAGCGCCGCGGCAAAGGCCAGCGCCAGGATAAGGCTGGGAAACGAAAG
This sequence comes from Pelagibacterium sp., assembly GCF_965249125.1. GTDB lineage: Bacteria > Pseudomonadota > Alphaproteobacteria > Rhizobiales > Devosiaceae > Pelagibacterium. Next base: position 3,729,147 of record NZ_OZ252217.1, on the reverse strand, counting down.
GAAGATATCGGTGATCCGCATCAGCACCCGGTCGGTCCAGCCGCCGAAATACCCCGCCGCCATGCCGATCAGCAGCCCGATCGGTGCCACGATCACCGACACCAGCAACACGATATAAAGCGAGATGCGCGAGCCGAAAACGATCCGGCTGTAGATGTCCCGCCCGAACTCGTCGGTCCCGAACCAGTTCTCGGCGCTCGGCGGCTGCAACGCCCCCGAAAGGTTCTGGCTCAGCGGATCGTGGGTCGCGACCCAGGGCGCGAAGATCGCCATGATCGCCAGCAGCATAACCACCGCCAGCCCGAACACCGCCAGCGGATTGGCCAAGAACCCGCGTACGCCCCAATAGATGCGCTGCAGTGTGGCCTGGCGCGAACTGGTGATCGTGTCGCTGGCCAGATAGTCCCGCCAGCCCATCGATGTCTGAACCTTGCTCATTGGGCACGCGTCCTTGGGTCAAAGACCCGGTACAAGATGTCGGAAAGAATGTTCAGCGCGATAAACAGCACCCCCACCAAAAGCGTGCACGCCATCACCGCGTTCATGTCCCCGATCATCAGATTCGAGGTCAGATACCCCCCGAACCCCGGCCAGGAAAACACCGTCTCGATCAGCACCGCCCCCTCGAGCAGCCCGCCATAGGCCAGCGCCACGATGGTCACCAATTGCACCCTGATGTTGCGGAAGGCATGCCGCCAGATGACGGTGCCGCGCGAGAGCCCCTTGATGCGGGCGGTCACTATATATTCCTGCCCCATCTGCTCGATCATGAACGAGCGGGTCATGCGCGAGATATAGGCCATGGAGTTGAGCCCGAGCACGCTGGCCGGCAGCCAGATGTTGCGCAGCGCGCTCCAGAACACGTCCCACTCGCCCACGAGAAGGGAATCGATGAGCAGGAACCCGGTGATCGGATCGACGAGCCCGGTATAGAAAACCTCGACCCTTCCCGTGCCGCCCGCCCAGCCCAGCATGGCGTAAAACACCAAAAGCCCCATCAGCCCGAACCAGAAGGTCGGGGTCGAATAGGCAAGAAGGCTGAAAAAACGCACGAAATAATCGGGGAATTTGTTGCGGTTGGTGGCCGCCAGCACCCCCAGCGGAATGCCCAGTCCCGCACCGATGATGATCGATATTGTGCCCAGCTCGATGGTTGCGGGAAACACCCGCGCGATGTCCTCGATCACCGGCCGCCCGGTCAGAAGCGCCACCCCGAAATCGCCGCGCGCGATATCGGCGACAAAGCGGAAGAACTGGACGTAAAGCGGTTGGTCGAGCCCCAGCTGCGCATAGACCCGGTCATAGGTCGCCTGCGTCGCCTCGTCCCCGACAATGGCCAGCACCGGATCGACCGGCATCATGCGCCCGATGATGAAGGTGAGGATCAACAGCCCGAACAACGTCACGGCGATCGAGCCGATAAAGCCCAGACCGCCCGTCACCCGGGGCATGATACGCATCGATAATGGAGCCATGGACAGCCCGTTTCTCAAGTGGTGGCGGCGCGGCGCCCCGGTAACAAAAGAGCGCCGCGCCATCGGGAGGATTAGAGCGCTTCCAGGATAAGTGGCTACCGCTTATCCGGTTCGGAAACGCGACAGAAAAAGGACCTTAGAGCAATTGAAGCGTTTCAAAGAAGCGCTGAAATGCTCTGGGAAAAGCGATCCCTAGCGGTCCTTGGTCACCGTATCAAAGCGCGTCGTCCAGCCATAATGGTTCTGGAACCCTTCGACATCGCTGCGGAACACCACGGTATCGACCACCGCCGAGATCGGCTGGAGGGCCGGCACCAGGTCTTCGTAAAGATATTGGACCTCTTCATAAAGCCGTTCCTGTTCGGCGGGATCGCGCTCGACCAGCGCCTGCATGGCAAGATCGTTGAGTTCTTCATTATAGAACGAGGTCCGCCAGCCGATCAGGCCCGAAAGCCCCGCATCGTCGGAATTGTCGGGATTGATGACCAGCGACTGCATGTTGGAATGGGGATGGGGCTCCTGCCCGCCGCCGCCACGGCCCACGATCATTTCGAAATCGCGTTCGCGCATCGGGCCATAGACCTGGTTGCCGGTGCCGGTGACGATCTCGGCATTGATGCCGGCCTGGGCCAACGTGCTTTGAATGGCCGTTGCGATATCGATGAAGGGCGGCTCGTTGACGGCCAGAAGCTGCGTCGTGAACCCGTCGGGATACCCGGCCTCGGCCAGATATTGCTCGGCAAGGTCCACATCGAGTTCATAGCCCGGCGCGTCGATCGTGCCCATCACCCCCGGCGTCACCGGCCGCTGGTGCAATATGCCGTAATTGGGCATGATCGTTTCGTTGATGCCCTGATAGTCGATAAGATGGCGCAGGGCGAGGCGGACATTTTCGTCCTGGTATTTCTCGTCCTTCATCGAAACGGCGAGATAATAGAAGCCCGAGCTGGGCACCGACTGCACCACGACGTCGTCATTGGCGCTCAATGCGTTGATGTCGGGCACCGAAAGCGCCAGCCCGATATCGATATCGCCCCGCTCCAGCATCAGCCGCTTGGTCTGGCTTTCGGGCATGTGCCGGATGAGCACCCGGCTCATCTCGGGGGCGCCGCCCCAGTAATCGTCGAACCTCTCGAGGATGATCGTGTCGTTGGCCGTCCAGTTGCGCAGGGTGAACGGGCCCGAGCCCGCCGTATTGGTGGTCAGCCACCCCGCGGCCAGATCGCCGTCAACCTCGTGTTCGAGCGCCGCTTGCCGGTCGATGACCGAGGAAGCGCTGGGCTTGCCGAAAATATAAAGGATCAGCTGCGGATCGCCCTCAAGCGGCATTGTGACGGTGATTGTGTTGCCGTCGGCCTGGACGTGCTCGTCGAAATTCTCGACGGTAAATCCATAGGCCTGCCAGGTCGCCGACCCCACCAGCTCGAGTTCGAGAATGCGCTTCCAGGACCAGATGGCGTCCTCGACGGTCACCTTGTTGCCCGAGGCGAACACCGCATCGTCGCGAAAGGTCAGCGTGATGGTTCCGTCTTCGCTGACATCCCAGCTCTCGGCGAGACCGGGATTGATCTGGGTCACGTCCACGGCATCGAGCTGGATGGGTGTGTCGTAGACATTGGTGATGATGGCGGTCGACTCGCGCCCGGCGATCGCTGCCGGATCCAGTGTCAGGATATTGGCCATGCTCAGCCCGATCACCAATTGGTCGTCCGGCGTGGCCGCCCAGGCTGGCAGAGCCGTTGTGGACAGCGTGGCCGCCACGAAGGCGGCAAGAAGGGTATTTCTCATTATCAGGTCCTCCACCCATACAAGATGTCGCTAGATATGCGATATCATACAACTCATGTCAATTCCCCATTTTTTCACCATTATCGCGCAAATATGGCCGAAAACCGGACATAAATTAGTCCTACTAATATTCTTTTTTGTTGAGCGCGGCGATAAGGCTCTGGAAAATCATACCGATTTCCGGCACACGGACAGATCGGGCCCTCTTGGCCCGCCCGGCGCCCATCGCGGCGCTGGACATCCTCTTGCCGGGCTGGGCGTCGGTCCGGAACGCTCCATATCCCGGCGACCGCCGCCCGCGCCGCTCCATGAGTCTGACGGCCTTGCGGCAGGCGAACCAAACATGTATGACAGCACCGATATTTGTATGGAAAGTGGAGAGCCCTTATGAGCCGGACCCGTTTCACATCCCGCGACGCCATTGCGCCGGCCCATGCGGCAGGCATGGACACGGCAGCATTGCGAGAGAACTTCCTCATTGAGGACCTGTTCGCGCCCGGCACCGTATCGCTCACCTATACCCAATACGACCGCATGATCGTCGGCGGCGCCGTCCCCGGCGCCGAACCGCTTCCGCTCGACCCCATCAAGCCCACAGGCACCGAAAACTTTCTCGACCGGCGCGAGATGATCGCGGTCAATATCGGCGGCGAGGGCAAAGTCACGGCGGGCGAGGAAACCTTCACGCTGGGCACCCGCGACATGATCTATGTCGGTCGTGGATCCTCGGTCAGCTTTGCCTCGACCGACCCGGCCAACCCGGCCAGATTCTATATCGTCAGCGCCCCGGCCCACGCCACGCACCCCACCACCCACATAAGGATCGACGACGCCAAGCGCCTTGACCTCGGCTCCTCGGAAACCTGCAACGAGCGCTCGATCTTCCAGTTCACCAACGCCGTCGAAACCTGCCAGCTCGTCGTCGGCATGACCACCCTCGCCCCCGGTTCGATCTGGAACACGATGCCCGCCCACGTCCATTCGCGCCGCATGGAGGCCTATCTCTATTTCGACCTCGCCGACGACCAGCGCGTCATCCACCTGATGGGCGAACCCAAGCAGACCCGTCATTTGATCGTCGCCAACCAGCAGGCCGTCCTCTCGCCCCCCTGGTCGATCCATTCGGGCGCCGGCACCGCCAGCTACACCTTCATCTGGGCCATGGCCGGTGACAATGTCGATTACACCGATGTCGAGCCCGTCCAGCCCGGAGACATCCTGTGACCGATCTTTCCGCCTTCTCGCTTACGGGAAAAACCATAATGGTGACCGGCGCCAATACCGGCATCGGTCAGGGCATCGCATTGGCCATCGGACGGGCCGGCGGCAACGTCATCGCCGTCGGACGCTCGTCCATGGAAGAGACCGAAAAATTATTTCGCCAAACTTCGGCAAAGTCCGGGTCAATTTCACACAAGTCCATAGATTTTGGCGCCAATGTTGACCCTAAATTGATGCTCGATGAAGCCTGGGACGAGGCGGGCCGCATCGACGGATTGGTCAACAATGCCGGCATTATCCGCCGCGCCGACGCCCTCGATTTCACCGAAAAAGACTGGGACGAGGTTATGGACATCAATCTCAAAACCGTCTTTTTTCTCTCCCAGGCCTTCGCGCGCCGCGTGCTGCAAACGCCTGAAAAAAAAGGGAAAATCGTCAACATAGCTTCGATGCTGAGCTTTCAGGGCGGCATCCGCGTCGCCTCCTACACCGCATCGAAATCAGGGGTGATGGGCCTGACCCGCCTCCTCGCCTGCGAATGGGCGCAAAAGGGCATAAACGTCAACGCCATAGCGCCGGGCTACATCGAGACCAACAACACCGAGGCCCTGCGCGCCGACCCCGACCGAAACGCCCAGATTCTGGGCCGAATCCCCGCCGGACGCTGGGGCGAGCCTTCAGATATAGGCGATGCCGCAGTCTTTCTCCTCGCCCGGGCATCGGACTATATGCACGGCACGACGATCCCCGTGGACGGTGGTTGGCTCGCACGTTAATCGGAAAATTTATCCCCGGAGCGCTGGAGGCGGTTAAGCTGATGTCCAGCGCGAAAATCCGTAAAGCGCTTCGGGATTGTCGATAAGAGCAAGGTTTTTTCCCTTTTCGTCGGGAAACCAGCTCAGAACGGTCTCGAGCAGCGCCGCATCGTCCGGGTAGTCCTCGGTCCGTTTGGCCGCATTGTGCGGCCAGTTGGTGCCCCAGACGATCCGCTCGGGCGCAAAAGCGGCGATCTCGCGCGCCACCGCGCCGATATCGGCATAACCGGGACCGCCCGTCCGGCTCGATTCATAGCAGCCGGCAAACTTGAACCACAAATTTCCCTTGTCGATCAATCGCTTGACCGCATCGACCTCCGCGCTTTGGGGCGTCACCCCGGCAAAGAACTTGCCGTGGTGATCGAGCACCCAGCGCGATCTGATCGTCGCCAACCGATTGAAATGGTTGAGGATTTCGCCGCCATCGAACTGAACGGCCATCATCCAGTCGAACGCGAAAGCCCGCGCATCCACCGCTTCGAGCTGGTCCAGGCCCACCGCTCCGCCCCGTAGGTCCATGATCCGCGCGCCGACGATCCCTGCCCTTGAAAGCGTTTGCATTTCAGCATCTTGGGTATCGCCCGTCACCACCGCCACCCCCTTGGCGAGGTCCCCGAAATCGGCAAGGCAAGCCAGAAGGCACCCATTATCGAGTTGATGCGCATTGCCCTGCGTCACCACCACCCTGTCAATCCCCAGCCAGCCCATGGTTTTCCGGTAATCATCCGGCGTCGGCAACGGCTCGGGCGGCAGCCCCGGACCGCCCGCAAGTGCCGGAAATCCAGGCATATAGGCATGGATTTGCGTATCGATCGCCCCCGCCGGCAACTGGGTTATCGGCCTTGGCCCGGTGTATGTCCGCTCGATCATCACTCGCCCTTCGGCGCAAATTCCTTAAGCGCATCGCGGTCGATCTCGATGCCCAGCCCAGGCCCGTCGGGAATGGCCACGACGCCCGCCTCATGCTCGATCGGGCGGGTCACCACGGCCTGCCGGAAGGGATTGAAAGTCCTGTCAAATTCCAGGATCGGCTCGATCGGGTTGTTGCGCACCGGGCTGGGCACCATCGCCGCCATGAACTGAAGCGCCGCCGCGATCTGGATCGCCGTGCCCCACACATGGGGCACAACCCGCACCCCGTGCAGGCCCGCAAGATCGGCAATGCGCCGCGCTTCGCTAAACCCGCCGCACCCGCAGATATCGGGCTGGACGATATCGACGCAGCGCGTTTCGATCGGCTCGCGCATCCCCCAGCGCGTATGCCAGGTTTCCCCGCCCGCCACCGGAATCGGCTGTTTCGCGCGCACCTCGCGATAGGCGGCAAGCTGTTCTGGAACCACAGGTTCTTCGAACCAGTCGATGCCATACTGCGCCGCCGCGTTACCCACCCTGATGGCCTCGATGGCGTCGTAGCCGTGATTGCCGTCGATCATGATCGCCATGTCCGGCCCCGCCGCTTCACGCACCGCAGCGACCACCCGCAGATCCTGATGCGGGTCGAACCCGATCTTGACCTTGGTGGCATGGAACCCTTCGGCCCGATAGCGCGCGACCTCGAGCGCATTGTCCTCGACCCTATCCACCCCATCGCGCTTGAACGAGCCGGTCGCATAAGCCTTTACACTGTCGCGGAATTTTCCGCCCAGCAGCGTTGAGACCGGCACGCCGAAATGCTTGCCCTTGATGTCCCAGAGCGCGATGTCGATCCCCGACAGCGCCGTAATCGACAACCCGCGCTGCCCCTGATCCCGCAATGCGTTATAGAGCACTGCCCAGTGCTTTTCGGTCTCCAGCGGATCCTGCCCGATCAGCCATTGGGAATAGGCCGCGACCACCGCCGCATTGGGCCGCGCCGGGCCAAGGCACTCGCCCCAGCCCGTCGTGCCGTCATCGCAGACGATCTCGACCAGCACATGCACCCGCCGGTCAAAGCGCATGGACGCGCTCTCGAAAGCCCTCTCCAGCCGGTGTTCGAGCAAATGGGTGTTGACCGCCGCTATCTTCATTTCTTGTAGGGCGCGATCAGAGCCTCGAGCATGCCTTCTTCCTCCCTCGTCAGGTCCGATAGTGGCGCACGAACCGGCCCCGCGTCAAAGCCCTGCAGCCGCACCCCGGCCTTGACCGCGGCCACCGCATAGCCCTTGCCGCGATTGCGGATTGCCATGAAGGGATAAAAGAAATCCTTCAGGATCGCCTCGCACCGCGCCCGATCGCCGCCGCGCAAAGCCTTGTAAAAATCCACCGCCAACCCCGGCACGAAGTTGAAGACCGCGGAGGAATAGGTGGTGAACCCTGCCGCCAGATAGGCTTCGGCAAACAACTCAGCAGTGGGCATACCGCCCAGATAGGTCAGACGATCCCCCATGGTCGCGGTGATTTGCCGTATGAGCCCGATATCCCCCGTCCCGTCCTTGAACCCGATCAGATTGGGGCACACCTCGCACAACCGCGCCAGCGTATCGGCCTGCAGAACGGAATTGTCCCGATTATAGACCATCACCCCGATGCCCACCGACTGGCAGACCCGCCTTACATGTTCATAAAGCCCCTGCTGGGGCGCATCGATCAGATAATGGGGCAAGAGCAAAATACCGTCGGCCCCGGCTTTCTCCGCCGCCTTCGCGATGGAGATGGCCATTTCAGTGCCATACCCGCAACCCGAGATGATCGCCGTCCTGCCCGCCGCCGCTTCCTTTGCGGCCGCTACCACTGTGGGAACTTCCTCGGGCGTCAGCGAGAAAAATTCGCCCGTCCCTCCCGCCGCAAACAGCGCGGTGGCCTCGAAGTCCGAAAGCCAGGCGACATGCTCCTGGTACGATCCGGCGTTGAATTTCCCCTCAGCATCGAAATGAGTGACGGGAAACGACAGGAGACCCGCGCCAAGCGCGTGTTTGACGTCCTGCGGGGTCATGGGCAAGTCCTCGATATGCAATTGGTCCTGAAAAGGACCTACAGACCTGCATGACTAATGTCAACATCTTGTATGATATGTTTCTATCTGCTTTGCAACAATGCACGATAGCGGCGCTGGCTGCCCAACAAATGCGTGCGCATGGCCTGCCGCGCCTCTTCCGCGTCGCCATTGGAGATAGCCCCCACAATCCGAGCATGTTCGTCATGGATCTGACCAAGATAACTTTGAGAGACCTCCCCGGTCGTATCCGACAAAGCCGCTCGAGGGATGGCGTTCTGACCCATCAGGGCGACGAACTCGACGAAGCGCGGATTGTTTGTCGCCTGCGCAATGGCCTCATGCAGGGCGAAATCGGCAACGCTTGTGGGCTCCCCGTTCTCGATACACGCGCCGACCGCGCGATGCCGTTCAAGGATGATTTCCTCCTGTATCGGCGAACGGCGGACGGCCGCCAGTCCCGCCGCCTCCACTTCCACGGCCGCGCGCAGCTCAAGCAATTCGATTATCGAGGAAATGCGTGCGTGATCGACGTTCTGGAAGGGCAGGCCCGGGGTGGCCACCGGTTCGAGAATAAAGACCCCCGCTCCGCGCCGCGGCTCGACGAGGCCGTCCGATCGCAGGGCCGCAATCGCTTCGCGCACAACGGTCCGACTTACCCCATGCTCTTCGGTCAACCGTGCTTCGCTGGGCAGTTTCTCGCCGGGCTTGTATTGGCCGGACTGTATCGCCCTGCGCAAGATGCTGGCGACCTGTACGACCAGCGTTCCATTGCCCTGGCCGGCATCTTCGATCTGGGAAGCCATGGCGCCCCTTTCCCATTCCCACTTGCCAAATGCCGCATTCTGTTCGCGGCCGTTTGTCAGAAAGACACCGTACGGCGCAGACTGTCAAGCGAGCCTCCAAAGCAATTCATCATACAGATTGACCGCCATTGTCCTATCTCTATGATGCGCGCGATCAGACGCATGGGAGGACGGCACATGAGGCGATTGTTGATTACCGGCGCGGCCGGCGGGTTGGGACGCATGGCCCGTCAACGCCTGGTTCATCTCGCGCCGACACTGCGCCTTTCAGATATCATTCCGATGGGAATGCCGGCGGAAAACGAAGAAATCGTCACTTGCGACCTCTCCGATGCCGCGGCCGTCAATGAGCTGGTCAAAGGCTGCGACGGTATCGTCCATCTCGGCGGCATTTCGACCGAACAGAGCTTTTCGGTCGTTCTTGATGCCAACATCGTCGGGTTGCGAAACCTCTACGAAGCTGCCCGTCACAATGGCATGCCGCGGATCTTCTTTGCCTCTTCAAATCATGTGGTGGGCTTTTACCGCCAGGACGAACAAGTGGACATCGATTCCGCCGTCCGCCCCGACGGCCTTTACGGCGTGTCCAAGTGCTTCGGAGAAGCGCTGGCCCGCTTCTACCACGACAAGCTGGGCCAGGAGACCGCCATCGTCCGCATCGGCTCATGCTTTGAAAGCCCCACCGACTATCGCATGCTGGCCACTTGGCTCAGCTATGACGATTTCGTCAGCCTCGTCGAACGCGTGTTCGCTGTTCCCAAACTGGGCTGCCCCACCATTTGGGGGGTATCGGCCAATTCACGGGCCTGGTGGTCCAACGAGCACGTCAGCCACCTCGGCTGGCACCCTAAAGACAGCGCCGACCCTTATGAAACGGCCATTCGCAACGCCGGAAACTGGCCGGCGCCCGACCATCCGCTCGTCACTTTGCAGGGCGGAAACAATACCCAGGATTCGCTCAGCGATGATTGAAAAAGGGCCGATCATCGATCGACCCTTGTCCTTTATTTCTTGACCGAAATCGGCCCGACCATCTGTTCGGGTCGCACTTCGGCGTCGAACTCCTCGCCGCTCAAAAGCCCCAGCGCGATGGCTTCCTCACGCAATGTCGTACCGTTCTTGTGCGCCGTCTTGGCGATCTTGGCGGCGTTGTCATAGCCGATCTTACGGTTGAGCGCGGTGACCAGCATCAGCGAATTGTTAAGGTGCTCGTTGATCTTCTTGCGGTCCGGCTCGATCCCGATGGCGCAATTGTCGTTAAACGATTTGGCCGCGTCGGCCAGGAGCCGCACCGACTGGATGAAGTTGAAGGCGATGACCGGCTTATAGACATTGAGCTCGAAATTGCCCTGGCTCGCCGCAAATCCGATGGCCGCGTCATTGCCCATCACCTGCGCCACAACCATGGTCATGGCCTCCGATTGGGTCGGATTGACCTTCCCGGGCATGATCGAGGAACCCGGCTCGTTTTCAGGTATGGTGATTTCACCAAGGCCCGACCGCGGCCCCGACGCCAGCCAGCGCACGTCATTTGCGATCTTCATGAACGCAACGGCAAGCTGCTTGAGCGCCCCCGAGGCGCCGACAAATGCATCGTGACCGGCCAGCACCGCGAACTTGTTCGGCGCCGTCTCGAACTGGTGCCCTGAAAGGGTTGAAATTTCCTCGGCCACCATGCGCGCATAATCGGGATGGGTGTTAAGCCCGGTCCCCACTGCCGTTCCGCCCAACGCCAGTTCACGCAGTTGCGGCAGGCTCGCTTCAATGGCTTTGAGCGCCAGATCGATCTGGGCCACCCAGCCCGAAATTTCCTGCCCCAGCGTCAGAGGCGTTGCATCCTGCAGATGGGTTCGGCCGATCTTGACCACGTCCATGAACGCTTCGGACTTTTGCGCCAGCGTGTCGCGCAGCAGCTTGACCTTGGCAAACAGCTTGTCCTCGACAATCGTTACGGCGGCGATATGCATGGCCGTGGGATAGGTGTCGTTGGAGCTTTGGCTCATATTGACGTGGTCATTGGGATGAACGGGCTTTTTGCTGCCCATCTCTCCGCCCGCCATTTCGATGGCGCGGTTGGAAATCACCTCGTTGACGTTCATGTTCGACTGGGTGCCCGACCCGGTCTGCCACACCACCAGCGGGAAATGATCGTCCAGCTTGCCCGCGATCACCTCATCGGCGGCCGCGACCACGAGATCGCGTGTCACCTCATCCATAAGCCCGAGCTTGGCATTGGTGACCGCCGCCGCCTTTTTGAGGATGCCAAAAGCATGGACGATCTCGAGGGGCATCTTTTCGCCCCCGATATCGAAGTTCATCAGCGAGCGCGCGGTCTGTGCTCCATAATATTTCTCGCTTGGAACCTCGATCGGGCCCATCGAGTCGGTTTCGGTCCGCGTGCTCATCTAAAGTCCTCCGGGATAAGTCTGGAACTGGCCAATAAAAAAGCCAGCCCTTTTTCAAGGACTGGCCGTAATCTGGACGGGCAAGCCCGTCAATGGCGCTTTGGTCTAAAGCGCAAAAGCTCGGAGCGCTTCCAGGAAAAGTGGCCACCGGTTTTCCGGTTCGGAAGCGCGACCACAAACTACAATTAGTTGCCCTTAGGCTCAAGAATCTGCCGGCCGCGATACATGCCGGACTTCAGGTCCACATGGTGCGGACGGCGAAGCTCGCCGCTGTCCTTGTCTTCAACATAAGCTGCGCCCTTGAGCGCATCGGCCGAACGGCGGAACCCGCGCTTCATCGGCGTCGTCTTCCTTTTGGGGACTGCCATTTGACTACTCCATTTTCGTGCTGCGCAACCTGCTCAGGCAATAGAACCCTGCCGCGCCGGCCACGCCAAAACCGTTTTACCCTATCGGGATCGTGGCGCTCTATACAGGATCACCGGGGCCTTGGCTAGTCCGCCGATCACGAAAATCGAATGCGCTCACAGGGCGGGCGCCCCCTCGAAAAGACAATTGGCGTGCGCAGAAAACCGTTGCGCTCGCCCCTCGACGATTCCCGCTACAGCCAGAAGCCCATTTGTGGGGTTTCCGGGGCGACGCACATGCGGATTGGGCAAGGTCACGGTCATCAACGCGGCGCGCTGCCAGGTGAAACTTTCAGCGCTCATCCCGAACGCCGTTTGCGCACCGGCCTCCACCCCGAATTGCCCGTCCGGGCCCCATTCGGCGATATTGAGATATATCTCCATGATCCTCCGCTTGGGCAATACCAGATCGATATAGATAGCCAGCGGCACTTCGATCGCCTTGCGTATCGCCGAGCGCGAATTTGTCAGGAACAGGTTCCGCGCCACCTGCATGGTGATGGTGGAAGCGCCCCGTGTCTCCCGCCCGGCCAGAAAATTGTCGATCTCGGTCTGCAGTGCGGCAACATCGACGCCATGATGGGTGCAGAACTGCCCGTCTTCCGAAAGCACCACCGCCGTCTTGAGCCGGTCGGAGATCTCGTCGAGATCGCGCCATATTCGCGTTACGGGCTGCCCGGTAACATAGCGCCCTATCATCAAGGTCGAAACCGGCGGCACCACCCAGTAGAGCGGCACCAGCACCAATGGAATCGCCACAAGCGCTGCGGCCAGCATCAGCGGGGCCGCCACCCAGAATTTCCAGCCCCGTTTTTTCCGCCGTCCGGCCAATGTCGTCTCGTGGGTTCAATCGCAAATGAGCGCGCTTGTAGAATGGACAGGGAGGCTTTAGCAAATCTTGCCATGACCGAAGATCAATTCGATTCTCAGCTCGCCGATTGCGCCATCGAAACCGAAGCGTTTCTGGCCACCCATCTTGCGACGCTTGACGCGCCCGAGCGCCTCTTGGCCGCCATGGCCCATGGCGCTCTCGACGGCGGCAAACGGCTGCGCCCTTTTCTCGTACGCCTTTCCGCATCGCTGTTTGCCGTGCCGCATGAAAAGAGCCTCGCTGTGGGCGTGGCGCTCGAAATGATCCACTGCTATTCCCTCGTCCATGACGATCTGCCCGACATGGACAATGACGAACTGCGCCGCGGAAAACCCACGGTCTGGAAAGCCTTCGACCCCGCCTTGGCCATCCTGGCCGGCGACGCGCTCTTAACCGAAGCCTTCGCGCTTTTGTCCGATCGGCGCACCCATCCTGATCCCGCCATCCGTGCCGAGTTGGTTCTGATCCTCGCCCATGCGGCCGGCCCCGCCGGCATGGTAGGCGGACAGGTCCTTGACATCGAAGGCGAAACAAGTCCGCTCGATGAAGATGCGATTTTCACGATGCAGGCCAAAAAGACCGGCGCCCTGATCCGGGCGGGCGTTGAAATGGGCGCTGTTCTCGGCGACGCCTCCCCCGCCCAGCGATCCGGGCTGACCCGCTTCGGCACCGTCGCAGGTCTCGCCTTCCAGATCGCAGATGACATCCTCGACGTCACCGCCACGTCCCACACTCTGGGCAAGACCGCCGGCAAGGATGTGGCCCAGAACAAGTCCACAATCGTCGCCCGCAAGGGTTTGGACGCCGCCCGTCAGGTCCTTGATGGCGCCGTTGCAGACGGCATCGACGCCCTCCGCCCGTTCGGCCCCGGCGCCGATCCCCTACGCGCCCTGATCCGCCACTTCGCAGCGCGGCAAAGCTGAAAGCGGCTCTAACGCTTGGTTGGCTTGGGCTTGAGGGCCGACACATGGGCATAGCTCCTGGCAAACCAGGCGCGCAGCGTATGTGGCTGGGCAAGCAGTGAGTCCGGCACCGCGGCATATTCTTTCATGAAATGGCCGGGCACTCCCTCAAACAATGTCGTCTCGAACGCCTCGAGAAATTCGGCAAGGTCGGCCTTCCCAAGGCGCAGTCCGATGACATTGGCTTTCGAGATCGACGCGTACATATTGCCGTTGATCGAGACATAGGGCATCTGCGCGCCCTTGCGTTCGACGCCAGGCACGCCAGCGATCATCGCATCGAATGCGGCAACCACTTCGGGATCGGGAGTGTGGTCGGGCTTTGACATGGCCGGCAGCCTAGCACATCCGGTTCTAAGGCAGCCAGCATCCCCCCAGCCGATGGTGGAAGCCCTAGAGCCGCTTTTCCATCGCGATCCCGTAAGGCGGCCGCTGCTCGGGCAACAGATCGCGCTCGCGATAGCCTCTCGCCTCGTAAAACCGGCGCGCCGTAATCGTGCTGACAAGGTTGGCCACCGGCTCCCCCCGCACGCGCAATATCTCTTCGAGATGAATCATCATCGCCCCCGATACGCCCGTGAACCGGCTCTCGGGATGCACGTAGTTGAGGACGATCCCGTCCCCGTCCCGAACCCCTCCCGCGCTGGCCATCCGGCCATCGGCGAAAGCCACAAAAATCATATTGAGGGGATCCTCGATCCACTTCACAAAGTGTTCGGGCGTCTTGTTGGAAAGCCAGTGCTCCAACCGCTCGGCATCATTGCCATGATCGGGCACACAAAGCTCGACAATCGAGCGCCGCAGCAGCGCGGCCGCCTCTTGTGCATCCCCGGTCAGCGCAGGACGAATGGAAATCATTCCGCAGCCGGCTTGGCTCGCCCCGCCCCGAACCGGTTTTCGATATAGTCGGCAACCATGGCCTTGAACTGGTCGGCCACGTCAGCCCCTTTGAGCGTCGTAACCTTCTGGCCCTCGACAAACACGGGCGCCGATGGCGTTTCTCCGGTGCCGGGCAGTGAAATGCCGATATCGGCGTGTTTGGATTCCCCCGGCCCGTTGACGATGCAGCCCATCACCGCAACGCTCATCGCCTCGACGCCGGGATATTTCTCGCGCCATTCGGGCATTGAGGACGAAAGATGATCCTGAATATCCTTGGCCAGGGTCTGGAATGTCGTCGACGTCGTCCGCCCGCAACCGGGGCACGCGGCGACCACCGGCACGAACTGCCGGAACCCCATGGTCTGGAGCAGTTCCTGGGCAACTTTAACTTCCAGCGTACGGTCGCCGCCGGGTTCGGGCGTCAGCGAAATGCGGATCGTATCACCAATCCCCTGCTGGAGCAGAATGCCCAGTGCCGCCGAGGATGCAACGATCCCCTTGGACCCCATCCCCGCTTCGGTGAGGCCCAGATGCAGCGCGTAATCGCAGCGCGCCGCCAGCTCTTCATAGACCGAAATCAACTGCTGGACATCCGACACCTTGGTGGAAAGAATAATCCTGTCATGCCCCATGCCCAGCTCTTCGGCCCTCTTGGCCGAAAGAATAGCCGAGCGGATGATCGCTTCGCGCTGCACATGCGCCGCGCTCCAGGGTTCGGCCCGGCTCGCGTTTTCATCCATCAGAACAGTCAGCAATTCCTGGTCGAGCGAGCCCCAATTGACCCCGATCCGCACCGGCTTTTCATACCGGTTGGCAATCTCGATCATCTGGGAAAACTGCTTGTCGCGCTTGTCCTTGAACCCCACATTGCCCGGATTGATCCGGTACTTGGCCAGGACCTCGGCGCAGGCGGGATGGTCGGACAACAGCTTGTGCCCGATATAGTGGAAATCGCCTACCAGCGGCACGTTGACGCCGCGCACCATCAGCCGGTCGCGGATATGGGGCACGGCGGCGGCAGCCTCGTCGCGGTCAACGGTGATCCGCACTATTTCCGAGCCGGCCCGAGCCAGTGCCGCAACCTGACGGACGGTGGAATCGATATCGGCAGTGTCTGTATTGGTCATCGACTGGACGACGATGGGGCTGCCGCCCCCGACCATCACCCCGCCGACATCGACCCCGACCGTGGATTTGCGCTGCGCTGGACCTGCCATGACCCTTACTCTTTGTTCTCGCCGAACACATAAGCCTTCATAAAGAGCAGCGCAATGTTACGACCGTGCGACCAAGAGCGCTTACAGATAGGTGGGCACGACTTATTCGGTTCGAAAGCACGACCAACCAAGACTGCGAGCAATTGAAGCGATTCGAAGAAGCGCTGAAATGTTCTAGCGGCCTTGAAAGACGGTCGCCGATGCCCATCTAAAATCCATGATAAAGAACCTCGCTTCCCTCCTGCTGCCTCGCTTCCTGCGGTTTCGCAAGGAAGCTTTCCTGCTCTGGAAGGCCTTCTGGTCGCCGGGCACTCCGCTTTATCTCAAGTTCGCGACCGTTGCGGCCGCTGCCTATCTCGTCTGGCCCGTCGATCTGGTCGCCGATTTTATTCCGCTGCTCGGTTGGATTGACGACATTATTCTGGTGCCGCTCATGGTGAGTTGGATCGTTTCGCGCCTGCCGGCCACAGCACCGGTTCGCGCGCGTCAGGACGGCCCGATCATCGATGGAACGGCGCGCAGAATGTAAAAGAAGCTGTCCGCGGGAACCATTTGCCTCTCACAAAAGTTCTACAGGCCATAATGGTCACTGTGAGGGAATTTGAAAAATGGGCCTCTCGACAATTCTGATTATCATTTTGATTTTGCTTTTGATTGGTGCCCTGCCCACTTGGGGATATTCGCGCGCTTGGGGCTATGGCCCGACCGGTATTCTCGGTGTCATTCTGGTCGTTATCCTCATCCTGATGTTGATGGGCACGATCTAGCTTCTTGACGACCCGCAAATCCCTTCGGGTGCGGGTCGTCCCTCCCGGGATTTCCCGGACCTTATGATTGATCTCCTCCCCTTTGCCTTGGGCGGCCCGGACTTTCCGCGCCGTCCTTTTTCTTGGCCGGGAGTGCGTGCCGATGACCGCAGCCAGGGCGCGTCCCAGCAAAAGCATGTCCTGGACCCGATCGGGGATGGAAACGGTTTTCCAGCTCGGACGCGCGAAGAAACAAGGACTTAGATCAAGTCCGCGATTCGAAAAATAGCGGACTTGATCTATTCGATCCGGATCAGCAGGTCCTTGGCGTCGATCTGGTCGCCGGGCTTGACGAGGACCTCGGCAACCGCCCCGTCCGCTTCGGCGTGCAGAGCGGTTTCCATTTTCATAGCCTCGATCGAGAGCAACACATCGCCCGCCTGGACCTTCTGGCCGGCCTGAACCGCCAGCGACGAAATGACCCCTGGCATGGGCGCGCCGACCTGTTTGGCATCGCCCGCAACCGCCTTGGGGCGCGCAACGATGTCGCCAGCCTTGAGCCGATCGGGCACTGCCACTGCGCGAGGCTGGCCGTTGAGGTCGAAAAACACCCGCACCATACCCTTCTCATTGGTTTCCGACTGCCCGAGGAACTGGACAACCATGGTCTTGCCCTTTTCCAGATCGACGAGAATCTCGTCTGCCGGATCAAGGCCATAGAAATAGACGGGCGTGGGCAGCACTTCTGTCGGGCCGTAAAGGTCCTGCGCCTTGGCGAACTCGGCAAAGACTTTCGGATACATCAGGTACGAGGCGAGCCGGAAATCATCGATTTCCATCCCCGAAATCTCCTCGGCCTTTTGGCGCTCCGCTTCGAGGTCGGCCGGTGCCAGACCCTTGCCGGGCCGCTCGGTCAGAGCCTTCTTGCCCTTGAGCACTTTCTTTTGCAGCGCCTCTGGGAACCCGCCGGTCGGCTGGCCCAGATCGCCGGCAAAGAACCCGATCACCGAATCGGGGAACGACACGTCCTTATCGGGATTTTCGATGTCAGCGCGCTTGAGACCCGAGGACACCATGGCCAGCGCCATGTCGCCCACCACCTTCGAAGATGGCGTTACCTTGACGATATCGCCGAACATCTGGTTAACGTCGGCGTAGGTTTGGGCAACTTCGTGCCAGCGGGTTTCCAGCCCCATCGAGCGGGCCTGCTCCTTGAGATTGGTGAACTGCCCCCCAGGCATTTCGTGCAGATAGACTTCCGATGCCCCGCCTTTGAGATCGCTCTCGAAGGCCCGATACTGCGTGCGCACCGCTTCCCAATAAAACGAGATTTCCCGGATCGCCTTGGGCGCAAGCTGCGAATCGCGCTCGGTTCCTTCCAGCGCCGCCACCAGCGAGCCCAACGTGGGCTGGCTTGTGGTGCCCGAAAACGAATCCATCGCCGCATCCACAGCGTCGACACCGGCCTGGCAGGCCGCCAGCACGGTGGCCGCCGAAGCCCCCGACGTATCGTGCGTGTGGAAATGGATGGGGATACCGATCTCTTCTTTGAGCGTCGCGAACAGCTTTTTGGCCGCAGGCGCCTTCATTACCCCGGCCATATCCTTGATGCCCAGCACATGGGCGCCCGCAGCTTCGAGCTCCTTGGCCAGCCCGACATAATATTTGAGATCATATTTGGCCCGATCGGGATCAAGCATGTCGCCGGTATAGCAGACAACGCCCTCGCAGACCTTGCCGCTCTCGATCACCGCATCCATGGCGACCCGCATGTTCTCGACCCAGTTGAGGCAATCGAACACCCGGAAAATATCGATCCCGCCCTCGGCGGCTTTTTTGACGAAGAACTGCACGACATTGTCGGGATAATTGGTGTAACCCACACCGTTCGCCCCGCGCAGCAGCATCTGGGTGAGAATATTGGGTGCGCCTTCACGGATCTTCTTGAGCCGCTCCCAGGGGTCTTCGTTCAAGAAACGCATGGAGACATCGAACGTCGCCCCGCCCCAGCATTCGAGCGAAAAGAGGTTGGGCAGACCGCGGCTATAGGCCTTGGCAATTCTTTCCATGTCGAACGTGCGCATGCGGGTGGCCAGAAGACTCTGGTGTCCGTCGCGCATCGTCGTGTCGGTAAACAACACCCGGCTTTGCGCCTTCATCCAGTCGGCCAGTCCTTTGGCACCGTCACGCTCGAGGATCTGCCGGCTGCCCTCAACGACCGGGAGTGGGGGATATTCTGGAACCACGGGCGCCGCCGCATTCGCCGGTGGTTTGGGCCGGTCGCGCACTTCGGGATGCCCGTTCACCGTCACATCGGCAATATAGGTCAAGAGCTTGGTCGCCCTGTCCTTGCGCTTTTCGATATCGAACAGTTCGGGCGTCGTGTCGATGAACCGCGTCGTGTAGGTGTTGTCGCGAAAGCCGGGGTGCGAGATGATATTTTCGAGGAACGTCAGATTGGTCGAGACCCCGCGAATGCGGAATTCGCGCAGCGCCCGGTCCATCCGCGCAATCGCTTCCTCGGGAGTCGGCGCCCAGCAGGTCACCTTTTCCAGGAGCGGATCGTAAAACCGGGTGATGATCGCCCCCGAATAGGCGGTTCCGCCATCAAGCCGCACCCCGAACCCGGTCGCGCCGCGATAGGCAGTGATCCGCCCGTAGTCGGGAATGAAGTTTTCTTCGGGGTCTTCAGTGGTCACCCGGCATTGCAGCGCATGGCCATGCAACACGATGTCTTTTTGCGCTGGGATCCCCGACGCTGGCGTCCCGATCACCGCTCCGTCCATCACATTGATCTGCGCCTTGACGATGTCGATGCCCGTCACTTCCTCGGTGACGGTATGCTCGACCTGGATGCGCGGATTGACCTCGATGAAATAGAATTCGTCGGTCTGGGCATCCATCAGGAACTCGACGGTTCCCGCGCAGCGATAACTGGCTTCATTGCCCAGTTTCAGCGCCGCATCGGTCAGCGCCTTGCGCGTTTCTTGCGAAAGGTACGGAGCGGGAGCCCGCTCGACGACCTTCTGGTTGCGCCGCTGCACCGAACAGTCGCGCTCGAACAGATGCACCAGATTGCCATGGTCGTCCCCGAGCAGCTGCACCTCGACATGGCGCGCCTTTTCGACGAGCTTTTCGAGATACATCTCGTCCTTGCCGAATGCCGCTTTGGCTTCGCGCTTGCCCTCGGAGACTTCCGAGCGCAACTGCTTGGGATCGGTAATCCGCCGCATGCCACGCCCGCCCCCGCCCCAGCTCGCCTTGAGCATCAGCGGATAGCCGATCGCATCGGCCATTTTTGCCACTTCATCGAGATCGTCGGGCAGGGGTTCTGTTGCCGGCACCACGGGCACGCCCGCCTTGATCGCCATGTTGCGCGCCGCGACCTTGTTGCCCAGATCGCGCATGGTCTGCGCCTTGGGCCCGATAAAGATGATCCCTGCATCTTCACACGCATCGGCAAATTCGGGACTCTCCGATAACAGCCCGTAACCGGGATGGATCGCATCGGCGCCCGAAATCCGCGCCACGCGGATATATTCGTCGATCTGCAGATAGGCTTCCACCGGCCCCTTGCCCTGCCCGATCAGATAGGCCTCGTCCGCCTTGAACCGATGCAGCGCCAGCTTGTCCTCTTCGGCAAACACCGCAACCGTCTTGAGGCCAAGCTCATTGGCGGCCCGGAACACCCGGATCGCAATTTCTGAGCGGTTGGCAACGAGAATCTTTTTGATGGCCATGGACTGGGAACCCCCTGCTAGAGCGTTTTCAGGCAAAGTGGACACCACTTGTCCCATTCGGAAACGCGATAAAACAAAGACTTAGAGGATTTCTGCCAAAAAAGCGGAAATGCTCTGGAGCGTGTCTGGACGCATGGGAACAGGCGCCCGCAAATCGTATTGCCGTCATAAATCCGGTCAAGGATATGGCCGGAAAAGAGTGTCGAAGGGTTGAACCCTTCGATGGGTCGTTCAGGAAATCGGCTTGTCCAGATGCGCGGCCAGATGGCTCATGTCGTAGCCGGCCTTTGCAGCGGAATCGATTATTGCATCCGATGTGTCGCTGCCCGCCTGGCTGAGCGCCCATAGCGTCGTCGAGCGCGTGCCCGAGCGGCAAAACGCAAACACCGGCCCATCGCTTTCTTCGAGCGCCGAGCGGGTGGCAGCCACCATGTCCGAGGTCACACCCTCGCGGCCCATGGGAATTTCATAATAGCCAAGGCCGGCCGTTTTTGCGGCTGCCGCGATTTCGGCTCCTGATGGCTGGTCAGGCGCCTCGCCGTCAGGACGATTGTTGATGATCGAGACAAAGCCCGCTTGTTTGATCGTCCCGATATCGGACGGCAGAATCTGCCCCGAAACGCTCACGCGGTCATTTATCTTCCTGATATCCAAAACCCGTTCTCCCAGCCGCGGAAAAGTTCGCACCATTCATAACTCTTATAGCCATCATGGCCATAGGTGCGCAACAGAGCCCGTCGGGTTCAGGCTGCTTTAATCGCCGCCGCTTCGGATGCGATCGCGGTCTCAAGCGGTTGTGGCCGACCCAGGAGAAACCCTTGAAACCCCGTGCAGCCCAGTTCGGCAAGTGCCGCATGCTGCTCAGCGGTTTCCACGCCCTCGGCAATCACCTCGATCCCCAGCCCCTGCGCGATCTTGCAGATCGATTCAACGATCATCGAATCCACGGGCCGCGAGGTGATCTCGGCCACATACGCCCTGTCGATCTTCAGGATATCGAACGAGAGATCGCGCAGATAGCCGAGACTTGCATGCCCGGCCCCGAAATCATCGACGGCGATGCGCACGCCCAGGGCCCGCAGGAATTCGAGATTGGTGCGTTCGATCGAATTCTTGTGCAACGGCGCGGTTTCGGTGATCTCGACGATGAAGCGCTCACCCGTCAGTCCCGCCGCGGCAATCTCTTCGGCGAACCCGGCCGCATAATCGGGACGGCGCAGTTCAGCTGCTGAAACATTGATCGCCACCACCTTGGTTGGGAGCCGCGAGGCATCGGCACACACCCGCCGCAACACCCATTGCCCCAGCTTGGCAATGAGGTCGGATTGTTCTGCGATCGGGACGAAAGCCGCGGGAGAAATCATTCCGCGCACCGAATGGCGCCAGCGGACCAGCGCCTCGACCGAGCGCTGTCGCCCATCCCGGTCGAAAACCGGCTGATAGTGAATTTCAAGCTCGTCCATCAGGATCGCCGCCCGCAACTCGCGCTCGATAAACCGCTGATAGCGCTCTTCGCTGAGCAATTCTCGCTCAAAGGCGATAACCCGGCCACGCCCGCCATTCTTGCCCTTGTAAAGCGCCAGATCGGCCTTCGAAATCAGCGTATCGGCATCCCCAGCATCGTCGGGCGCCGTGGCGATGCCCATGGTGGCCGAAAGCCGCATATCGCGTCCCGCCAGCGGGGCGGGGCGGTCAAGCGCTTCGAGTACCCGGTCTCCCAGTCGTTTCAGCGCCGCCTTCGAGGTGACCCCCGTCAGTGCCAGGGCAAACTCGTCTCCGCCCAACCGGCCGATTATCGCTCCGGGCACCAGTTCCTCGAGCGTGCGCACCAGCCGCACCAGCGCCTGGTCTCCCGCCCCGTGGCCCGTCCCGTCATTGATCGCCTTGAGATGATCCATGTCGACCTGAATATAGGCCACGGGCATGCTCTCGGCTGCCCGCACCATTTCGCGCAGCTGATCGAGAAAATATTTGCGGTTGAACGCCCCCGTCAGTGCATCGCGGTTGAGCGAAGCCAGCAATTCGCGCCGCTGGGTCTCGGAGAAGACAAGCGCTCTGCGCAGCGAGAAATAGCCCCATACAATGATCGCCAGGAGCGCAAGCCCGGCAATCGCCACCACCGACAGCGCCAGGTTCTCGTGCGCCAGGCCGAGCCACCTGGCAATCAGCGCTTCAAGCGCCGCCGTAACGATCAGGCAACCGGCCGCGCCCGCGGCAAAAGCAGTACCGCGATAGACGGCCAGGATATTGGTGAGGGAGAGTTCTGTACGCATGCGACGCCACGACCGGTTGTTCGGCCCGAACCTTACTGAGCGCGTTTTAATGCGAAGTGAACATCGCGAAATATTATTTCATGAAATCAATGACTTGTAACAAGAACCCGCGACGGACTTCGGGCCAACTTTCAGTGTTCGCCAATTGTGTAACAGTCTTGCGACAACGCCGTAAAACCGCGTTCCGATGGTTAGGAAACTCTTACTGCGCAGCCCCGTCCTCGGTCGCCTCGACCTCGCCTACCCAGCCTTGCCAGATGTCCTGCCCCGTGATGAGGAAGTGTTGCGCCACAGCCTCCGGGCTTGCTTCGTTTTCAGCCTGCCAGGCCAGGAGCCGATTCATTTCATCGAGCGGCATTGAGGCTCGCGCGAAATAATCCGCAATGTCGGGCGTGTCCGAAAACACCCATTCGGCAACTGCGATCACCACAGTGTCGGGCGCAAAACCCGATCCGCCGAACGGCACGCAATCGCGGATAGCCATGCACTGGGCATTGCCCGCATCAAATCCGCCCATGTCGAGAGGGACCAGATCGAGCCGGTCGATCAGCGCGTTCGGCTGCCAGTAATAGGTCAAAACGGGCTGGCGCTGGCTCACCGCATCGGTAATGGTCCCGTCCATGGCGAACCTGTCGAGCGGCTCGACGATATCGAAGCGTTCGTCCAGCCCCAGCCCGGCCGCCATGTTCCTGTTGATGATAGCGCAGGCCCAGTCGGTCGGGCAGGAATAAAGCTCCGCCCGTGTCTCTCCGGGCGGCACGAAAACCTGCCAATGGTCCATGATGTCGTCGGCCGCTGCCAGCCCGCTATTGTTTTCCATCACATAGGACGGCACGAACCAGGCCTCCAGCGCTCCACCCGTAAAGGTGGCGGCTGCCGCCCGCGCGCTCGAAGCCTGCATCGCCCCGTTCCAAACCTCGGCCTGCCGCGAAACCCACAATTCAGGCGCCACGGCGGGCTGCTGCGTCGTCGCCATGGAGGCAAGCGTTGCTTCGGGCTCGCCCGGCACCAGCCTTACGCCGCATTGATACTCCGCCCGCAACAGGGTGGCATGGATATTGGCGAGAATGGCCGCGGACGGCCAGCCCATTTCGGCAATGGCAATTTCGCCTGTGCCGCAGGGCGGTGGCGGGGTGACCGGGGATGCAGGTCCGGCAGAGGGCGCATCGACTTCCTCGCGTCCCCCGCCCGTATTATCGAGCACCTGGACCTGAGCCGGCACGGCATTCGGCGCCATGCCCAGAGCCATCACAAGGACAAGAGCCATCTTCATGCGCATCGGCCACCCGGCCTCCCTGGATGAGTAACGACCATAACTGGCAAAAGCCCGCCCGTTAAGCAACTGTAGGCTCACGAAAATTCGTGCCAAAACCTGATGACTCCATAAACGCAACTGTGCAATGGTGTCGCCTGGAGCGGGTTCAGCGAGTGGGCCTTTTTCCAGTTGGGCTGTCCGGACCGAAAAGATCGCCAAGCGGCACGGGAGGGGCATGGCACGACCAAACTCTTGAGGGATATCATGCGTCATATCAAAAAATCTCTGACCCTTGCGGTCGCTGCTAGTGTTCTGTCGGCCGCGGCCCCCGCCGTCGCACAGGACGTCACGCTCGGCTTTGTAGGGGGCTTTACCGGCCCCATCGAAAGCCTGACCCCGCCGATCTTCGCCGGCGCCGAACTGGCCGTCCAGCAGATCAACGATCAGGGCGGCATCCTTGACGGCGGCACACTCACGATCGTTTCCGCCGATGGCGCTTGCGATGCCACCGCTGCAGCCAACGCCACCGACCGTCTGGTCAACACCGATCAGGTTACCGCCATCGTGGGCGGGCTGTGCACCGGTGAAACCATCGGCGGCGCCAATTCCGCTGCCATTCCCGGCGGTGTCGTCATGATCTCGCCCGCCTCCACGGCCCCGGCCCTGACCACGCTCGAAGACAACGATCTCGTCTTCCGCACCACCCCCTCCGATGCCTTCCAGGGCCAGAAGCTCGCCGAGCTGCTGCTGTCCAAGGACATCACCGAAATCGCGCTGACCTATGTCAACAACGACTACGGTTCGGGCTTCGCCGATGCCGTGGTCACGGCCTATGAAGCCGGCGGCGGCACCATCGCGGCCAACCTGGCCCACGAAGACGGCAAGGCCGATTACCGCGCCGAACTGGGCAACCTCGCCTCCTCGGGTGCCGAAACGCTGGTCGTTCTCGCTTATGCCAATTCCTCGGGCCAGACCCTGCTGCGTCAGGCTCTGGAATCGGGCAACTTCCTCACCTTCGTTGGTGGTGACGGCATGGTCGGCGACGATCTGTTCACCGGCATCGATGCAGGCAGCGTGGAAGGCATGATCGCCACCCGCGCCGGTGCGTTCGAAGGCGAAAGCGCGACGATTTACGCCGAACTGGCGACGGCTGCCGGCCTGACACCGAACGACGTCTACGCTCCCCAGTCCTATGACGCCGCTTTCCTTCTGGCCCTTGCCATTGAAAAGAACGGCTCTGCTGACCGTGAGGGCCTTTCTGCTGCCCTTCGCGAAGTCTCTTCGGCTCCGGGCGAGACCGTCCTGCCGGGCGAGTGGGAAAAGGCCAAGGAACTCATCGCGGCCGGCACCGACATCGACTATCAGGGCGCCGGCGGCGACCTTGATTTCGACGAAGCGGGCGATGTTGACGGCGTGATCGTCGAACTGACCGTCGAAGGCGGAACTTTCGTCGAAGTCGGCGTCATCGAATAAGCCGATCAGCACCTCAATACGAAAAGCCCGGGAGCGATCCCGGGCTTTTTGCTTTTGTGGCTGAGGGCAAGTTTATGAACGGTTAGCCCTTGCGCGTGATATGCTCGGGCAACAGCCCCTTGGGCGCAAATCGCAGGGCAATGGTTACCACGAGCCCCAGAACGAAAATCCGCATCTGCACAGCGCGGGCTTCGATATCGGGGATTTCGCCCCAGCCCATCGACGACGACCAGTTGCTCAGCGTACCGAACAGGCCCGTCGCTACCTGCTCGGACAGCATCCAGACAATATAGATGAACAGCCCGCCAAACAGCGCCCCGAAATTGTTGCCCGCTCCGCCCACGATCAGCATTACCCAGATGATAAAGGTGTGGTTGATCGGCTGGTAGCTCGAGGGGTCGTAGATGCCCACGAACGAGACGAGAATGGCTCCGCCGACGCCCATGAGCACTGAGCCGAAAATAAAGATTTCCAGCTGCCGTCCCGTGACGTCCTTGCCCATCGATGCCGCAGAGATGTGATTGTCGCGGATGGCGCGCATCATGCGACCCCAGGGCCCCTGATAGGCCCTGTGGATCAAAAACAGCGCCACGATAACGATAACGACCACCAGCGCCAGGAACCCGCCCCGCGCGTAAACGAAACTGTCGGCAATCGATGCGCCCTGGGCCTGGTAATATTGTGGGTTGGGCACCGGCCAGGGGATGGGCGAGACCGTAAGCGTGCCGCGCGTGAGCCATTCCATGTTGCGGATTACCGCCCGCAGGATCTCCGCGATCCCGATAGTGGCGATGGCCAGATAGTCGGCTCGCAACCCAAGGCTGACCTTTCCCACCAGAAACCCGATTAGCCCGGCCAGAACGCCCCCGAAGGCCCAGCCCAGGATCACAGGCAAGCCCAGCCCGCCGACCCAGCCGGCAGTCGAAGTGATGGTGTTGGCGGCCGGGTCCATCTGGGAGCGAAAGATCACATAGGCGGCAAACCACGCGACAACGATAACCGCTCCGCGCCATTTCCCCGTGATCCCGAACCGCTGCACGCGATGGGCGAAAAAGATCAGCACCGCGCCGATGGCCGCAGCGATTGCGGTGCGCCCGAGCAGCATCGGCCCATCGGACTCCCAGAAGGCCACATTGACCGGAAACGACACAAACGTGACGGCAAACCCACCCACCATCAGCATGCCCAGAATGCCGAAATTGAACAGCCCGCCAAAGCCCCACTGAATATTGAGCCCCATGGCGATCAGCGCAAAGGCGAAGGCTTCCACCATCAGCCGCACCGTGAACGGGGCGCCCATCATGACGCCCACGAAAACGATCAGCGCAAACAGCGCTGCAAACAGCCCGATATAGCGCGCGGTCATGTGGAGGCTCCCTTGAATATGCCCGTGGGCCGCACCAAAAGCACGACGACAAGGATCAGGAAGGCGACGGTAAGCTTGTATTCCGATTGCACCAGCGTCAGGGAATTGGGGATTTCAAACCACAAGACGTCCCGGAATGGGCGCAGCAGAACCGACCAGTTAAATACTGCCAAGGTCTCGGCAAACCCCAGAACGAACCCGCCGGCGATGGCCCCATAGGCGTGTCCCAACCCGCCCAGAATGGCGGCGGCAAAGATCGGCAGGACGATATTGAAGGCCAGGTCGGGCTTCAGCGTCACATCGAGCGCCAACATGGTGCCGGCCAAGCAGGCCAGCGCCCCGGCGATCACCCAGGTCACCCGAACGACGAGCTTGGTGTTGATGCCGGACACTTTGGCGAGATCGGGATTGTCCGCCATGGCCCGCATGCCCTTGCCCAGCCGGGAGCGTGTGAGAAAGTAATGCAGCGCGATCACGGCAACGGCAGTCGAAACCACGAGCCAGATTTGCGGCTCGGTGAAGGTTATGGGCCGCGTCACCCCTTCGAAAGGCAACTCGATCCGGAAAATCTGCTTGGGCTCGGTATCGAAGAACGAGCGCGTCTCCACTCCGAAAAACAGCCGGATCAGACCCTGGATCATCATGGTGACGCCGATCGAGGCGATCAGGAGCGTCACGGGTTTCGCACCTCGCGCCCGGAGCGGGGCATAAAATCCCTTGTCGATCCCCAGCGCCAGTCCGGCCGCCAGCACCATGGCCAGAGGCACCACAAGCACACCGGTCGGAATGGGCGTCACGATCCCCATCGCCGCCAGCGCACCAGCCAAAACGAAGGTGATGAACGCTCCCATGGTCATCATGTCGCCATGGGCGAAATGGGCAAACCGCAATATGCCGAAAATCAGCGTCACGCCCACCGCACCCAGCGCATAGACCGAGCCCAGCACCACGCCACCGATCAACGCCTGATTGAAAAAGAAAATAAGATCGTTCATGTCTTTTCACCAGCCCTCGGGCTACCCCCCAAGAAAGCTCTTGGCTACATCCGGGTCGTCGAGCAGTTCCTGCCCGGTTCCGGTGAACCTGTTCTGTCCATTGGTCAAAACAAACCCCTTGGTCGCAAACGCAAGCGCCTGGCGCGCGTTCTGCTCCACCATCAGGATCCCGACACCCGAAGCGTTGATCTTGACCACCTGTTCGAAGATTTCCAGCATGTAGCGCGGCGAAAGCCCAGCAGAGGGTTCGTCGAGCATGAGCAGTTTCGGCCGGCTCATGAGCGCCCGGCCCATGGCCACCATCTGGCGCTGCCCGCCCGACAATTCACCTGCCGGCTGTTTGCGCTTGGCCTTGAGATCAGGAAACATCTCATAGACCATCTCGAGACTTTCAGAGATGTCGTCGCGCCTGACGAATGCGCCCATCTCGAAATTCTCGTGCACCGACATCGAGGTAAAGACGTTGTGTTCCTGAGGCACGAACGAAAGCCCCATCGGCACCAGCCGGTCGGCCTCGAAATTGGTCACGTCCTGTCCGCCGAACGTCACGGTCCCAGCCGTAACGGTCAAAAGACCGAAGATTGCTTTCAGCGTCGTCGATTTGCCCGCCCCGTTCGGTCCCACGATCACCCCGATATCGCTCGCATCGATGGTCATGTTGACGCCGTTGAGGATCGGCGCACCGCCATAGCCGGCCACGATGTCCTTAAGATCGATGAGGCTCATTGCACGGCCTCCACCGGCCCGCCGAAATAGGCTTCGACGATCATGGGATTGGCGCGCAGCTCTTCCATATTGCCCTTGGCGATCACCTCGCCCTGCGCCATCACGATCACCGGATCGCACAGCCGCGCGATGAGATCCATGTCGTGCTCGATCACAAAGAAGGTGTAGCCGAGCTCTTTGTTCATGCGCTCGATATTGGCGGCCAGATCGTTGAGCAGCGTCTTGTTGACACCAGCCGCCACCTCATCGAGAAGCACGATCTTGGCGTCCACCATCATGGTGCGGCCCAGTTCGAGCAGCTTTTTCTGCCCGCCCGAAAGATTGCCCGCCAACTCGTTCTTGACGTGCCCGAGTTTGAGAAAGTCGATAACGTCGAGCGCCTTCTGGCGAACTTCGGCCTCGCGCACCGCGGCCCTGCCCGGTCGGAACCACAAGGTTGAAAGGCTCTCGCCCGGCTGGTCGCCGGGCACCATCATCAGATTTTCCAGCGCCGTCATCTGGGAAAATTCATGCGCAATCTGAAAGGTGCGCAGCATGCCCAGCCTGAAAAGCTGGTGAGGCTTGAGCCCCGTTATGTCCTGCCCGTCAAAGATGATCTGGCCGCTGGTCGGTGCAAAATTGCCCGCCACCATGTTGAACAAGGTGGATTTTCCCGCCCCGTTGGGTCCGATCAGTCCGGTGATCGACCCGCGCTCGACTTCGAGCGAACAATTGGAAACAGCCTGAAGTCCGCCAAACCGTTTGGAAACGGAACGCACTTCTATTACCGCGTCAAACGCCACGCCTGTGCTCAGCCCCTAAAATTTAGTTGGACCAAAAGGTCAAAAAAGCCCCGGAATTGCGGCATCTGCTCACAACAGCGCCCTTCGGTCAACTCAAAGCGCTTTGAGCACCGCTTCGGCTGTGGACTTGTTGTAGGCCACCGGAATGTCATAGAGCGTCGCAAGGCGGGTCAGTGCCTTGACGTCGACGTCGTGCGGCAGGGCGCTCATGGGGTCGATGAAAAAGATCAGCGCGTCCAGCCGCCCCTCAGCGATCATCGCCCCGATCTGCGCGTCTCCGCCCAGCGGACCACTTTTGAGCGCCAGAACGGACAATCCGGTTTCCTGCGCCACGCGCCCGCCCGTCGTGCCCGTACCCACCAGCGTGAACCCGCTCAGCCGGTCCTTATGCGCATGCGCGAAGGCGACCATGTCGTCCTTTTTGTCGTCATGGGCCACTAGCCCTATGGTTTTTGTGGTCATGGCGATGTCCTCAAATAGCGCCTGCTGTTTGCCATGCAAACGGACATCTTGCAAAGGTAAGGGGTCTTGAGCGTTCCGGTTGCGCTCAAGGCGCCGCCCGCGCAAGGCCCGGGTTGTGCGGAAAGTTAGGTCAGGGTGAGCCGAAGATGGCGGTTTTCGAGAGTGATGACCGGTTATCGAAGGTCCGGTGGACCTTCGATAGGGAAGAACGCCCGGCGAGCTTGAGCTCGCGGGCTATAAGCGGAGCGTACATTTGGTACGTGAGCACCCGAAGCGCAGAAAATTGCCATTTGCAGGCCACCTTCACCTAACTGTCCGCGCAACCTAGCTCAGCGCGCCAATAACCGCCTCAATGCGCTTTTTCATCGTTCCGGCATCATAGGGCTTGATGATATAGTTGTTCACACCGCTCTCGATGGCTTCCTTGACCTGCTCCTTGTCGGACCGGCCCGTCGCCATGATGAAGGGCATGCCTTGGGTGCGCGGATGCTTGCGGATCACCTTGAGCAGCGTCAACCCGTCGACATCATCCATGTTCCAGTCGGAAATGATGAGGTCGACACTGGTCTTTTCAAGCTTGGTCAGCGCATCGCGGCCCGATTTGGCCTCCACGATGTCCTTGAACCCGAGTTGAGTGAGGATGTACTTGCAGATGCCCCGCATCGATTGCTGGTCATCGACGATGAGAACGCTGACTGCGCTGGCCTTTGGCATGGATTCTCCGCCTTAAAACCCGGTCTTCTTCCGGAATGATCAGCCTTCGAAACTAGGCGACAACCGTTACAATAATCTCAATACGAACCATCAAGCTGCGGCCTTAAGCTTCATCAGGGCAGAGACCAGCCGACCGGCGATCTTTTCCAGCGGCGCTTCCTCGACCACGGCGCCCACCTCAAACGCTGCCTTTGGCATGCCATAGATCAGGGCCGAACCCTGCGACTGCCCTATGGTGAAGGCTCCCGCTTCACGCATCGCCTTCATGCCCTGGGCGCCGTCACGGCCCATGCCGGTCAGGATCGCGCCTACAGCCATCGGGCCCACGACCCTCGCCACCGACGAAAAAAGCACGTTCACGCTCGGTCGGTGCCCCGAGGCTACTTCGTCCTGAGTCACTCGGCATTTGAGCTGGCCCGAAGTCTTTTCCACCCGTAGGTGGTAGTCCCCCGGCGCGACATAGGCCGTGCCTCGCTCAAGAACCATCCGGTCGGCGGCCTCGGTTACCCTGACCGGCATCAGTTCGTTGAGCCGTGCGGCGAACCGCGCGGTAAACCCCTTGGGCATGTGCTGGGCGATCATGATCGGCGGACAGTCAGCAGGAATGGACGAGAGCACCTGCCGGATCGCCTCCACACCGCCCGTCGAAGCACCGATGGCGATAAGCGCACCTTCGGGCGCGGCGGCCGTCTTGAGCGGCAGATCGGGGGTCGGCGCGCGATGGGCCCGTGCCTGCACGTCGGACTGAGCAGCAAATCGCACCTTCTCACGCAGGGTCGCGCCAAACGCCTCCAGCCCGCCCGCCATCTCGGTGCCGGGCTTGGCCACAAAATCGACAGCGCCCAACTCCAGCGCCAGCATGGTTTCCGACGCGCCCTTGGTGGTCAGCGTCGAGACCATGACCACCGGCAGAGGTCGCAACCGCATGATCTTTTGCAGAAAGGCCAGCCCATTCATGTTGGGCATTTCGATATCGAGCGTCACGACGTCCGGATCGAGTGCCTTGATCTTGTCGCGCGCATCGAGCGGATCATGCGCCGTGCCCACCACGGTGATATCGCCTTCCTGCGCCAGCGTTTTTGAAAGAACGTCCCGGATGAGTGCCGAATCATCGACAACGAGGACCCTGATATTGCTCATGCTGCGTCCTTTGCATCGGCATTTGCCTTGCGTTGATAGACAGTCTTGCCGACCAGTTTGAAGCCCTTGGAAACCGCCTGCAGGTTTTCCGAATGGCCGATATAGAGAAAGCCGTCTGGCGCCAGCACCTGACCAAGCCGGTCAAAAAGCATGCCCTGCGTCGGCTTGTCGAAATAGATCGCCACATTCCTGCAAAAAATGGCGTCGAACGGGCCGCTGACGGGCCAGGCTTCGATGAGATTGAGCAGCTTGAAAGTGACAAGCTCCCGCGCCGCGTTCGGGATGCAGATTTCCCCCGCCGCTGTTTTTTCAAACAATGCGGCCCGCTGCGCGGACAGCCCGTTGAGTTCGCTCGCCGGATAGACCCCCTGCGCCGCCTTGTTGACAACGTTGGAGTCGATGTCGGTGGCGAGGATGCGGAAATCCCAGCGCTTGAGTTCAGGAAATGCGGCCAGAAGACTCAATGCAATGGTGTAGGGTTCCTGCCCGGTCGAACATCCCGCCGACCAGATGCGCAACCGCGGCCTCGCCCCCTTGCCGGTACGCTGCGGTCTGGCGATCAGCCCTGCCACATGGCTGGTCAGATGATCGAAATGGTGATCTTCGCGATAAAACCGCGTCAGATTGGTGGTCAGCGCGTTGACGAAATCCTGATCGTCCTCGGCCCGGCCCCGGGTCTCGAGAAAATCGATATAGGCATCGAACCCCGGCAGCGAGAGCCCACGCACGATCTTGGACAGGCGCGACACCACCAGAGTGCGCTTGGCATCGGAAAGCGAAATGCCTGCTACGCGATAGACGCGTTCGCGGATGCGCGAAAATTCTCTCTCGCTGAGTGGAAATTCACCATTGTCCATACAAGTTCCGACTCCCCGATGCCGGTTCGCGCCCACCAAAACTAGGCTCTGCCGGCTGATTGCCCCGCCGGCTGCGCGTTCAGCGCCTCGGCCTGTTGTTTTGCCCGGTCCCCGATCAGGTCGACATCGGAGCGCGCCGCCACAAGCGCTTCTTCCCCGCTTGCAAGACTGGTTCCGATCATTGCCGTTTCCTCACTTAAATTCAGTAAATGAGCGGTAACCGCGCCCATGGTTTCAGCCAGCGCCCGCGCCCCTTGCGCCCCGGCATCGGCTTCGCCCAGCCCGGACTTGACCAAGGTCCTGATGTCCTTGGAGGTCTTGGCGCTCGCCTGGGCCAGTTCGCGCACTTCGCTGGCCACCACGGCAAACCCGGCGCCCTTTTCCCCGGCCCGCGCCGCTTCCACGGCGGCGTTGAGCGCCAAAAGATTGGTGCGGAACGCCACCTCTTCGATTCCCGCCACCAGCTTGTCGATCTTGCCCACCAGCCCGGTTACCGCGATGACCCGCTCGCTAGTCTCTTCAGCCGATGCCCTGGCCTTTTCAACATCCGCGCTGATTTCCTTGGCGCCCTCGATCGTGCGGCCAGCCAGCGACCTCGAGGCATCGATCTCGCCCCGCGCGGTTTCCATGTGGGCGCGTGCGTCACCGGCCGAGCGTGTCAGGGTGTGTGCCGCCTCGCGGCAGATTTCAACGAGCGCTCCGACCTTTTCGAGCCGTTCGCGGGCCCGCCTGTGCATGTCGAGCGCCGTTTCGCGTTCAGCATCGATACCCTCGATCTGCCGTGCCAGCCCGGTGATCCGAGCCGCGAGGCCGTCATTGGCGCCGTCATCGGTGACAGGCCTACCTTGTGCCAGGGCATCGAGCCTTGCCGCCGCGGCATCGATCGTCGTGAGCCCTGAATTGACAAGGTCAAGCTCGGGCACGTCCTCGACGATTTCAGCGGCGATCCGGTAGCCGGTATGCCCGCCGGCCAGCGCCTGTCCGATTTCGTCAAGCACGTGAGCCGGAACCACCCGGCCGGGCCGGTCGAGTTCGATCAGCCAGCGGTCTGGAACAAGCGGGGTGACACGCGCCACATGGCGCTGCCCGGAAAGCGCGACGGCATAGCTAGCCCGATCGTCGCCAGGCTCGATCCGAATGCCCAGCAGCGCAGCGGCCGTATCGGTTTCGGCACATTCGGGCGCCAGCGCCGTCAACCCCGCGCTCATCTTGACGATAATGCCCTGCCCATCGACCAGCATGGCCGGTCGCGCCAGCGTCTCGAACGCCGTGCAATAGGTCATGGCGCGTTCCAGCCGCAGGCAAAGATTGGCGGTGATGACGCGCATATGTTCGATTTCGGAACTTTTCCCGATCGGGCCGCTCCCCACCGCCTCACCCAGCGCCGAAAGCACACGGCGCTGCGCCCGGTCGGCAAGAATTGCGACGGCAAAACTTACCGCGATCGCGGGAACCCAAACCCCGCCTACCGCCAGCGGCCACCAGGAAAAGGAAGAAAAATTGACGGCCAGAAACAGGCAGACCGCGAGGGTCGCCGACCAGAGCCCCAGCAATGCGGTAACCAGGCGGGTTCGAGCCAATGGACTGCCGACAATTCGAATGCGTCGCGCCACCCTAAGTGCCTATGGTTAACGCTTCGTGAGCATGACCGCTTCCCGGTAAGATTACGGGAAGGTTTCGCCTTATTCGCTCCGGCTCCCGATCGCCCGTTCGAGTACCGCGAATATCTTGGGGTCTCGGCATTGCGCAACGTTAAATCGCATGAACCGCTCCGCGGTGCGCGACGCGCTATAGACATTGCCCGGCGCCAGAACGATGCCCTCCGCAAGCGCTGTCCGTGCCACCAGCGTTGAATCCGCCCCGTCGGGCAGCCGCCCCCAAAGGTTGAACCCGCCCCGTGGTGCGATCCATGGCTCCACTCCGATGCGCCGCAACCCAAGAGCCGTCTCGCCCTGCGCTCGCGCCAGCTTGCGCCGCACCTCCTCGATATGCCGCCGATACCCGCCGCCCGTCAGAACTCCGGCCACAATTTCGGCGGCAACGGGGCTCGGCCCGCCGAACCCCGACGCGATCTGGAGATCGACAAGGCCCTCGATCCAGTCGGGCCGCGCCGCGATATAGCCGGCGCGCAAAGACGCCGAGACCGTCTTTGAAAAACTCCCGATCCGCACCACCCGATCCAACCCGTCCAATCCCGCCAGATGCGGCACGGGCTCGGGCGCGAAATCGGCAAAGATGTCGTCTTCTATAATCGTCACGTCATGAGCCGTAGCGGCAGAAAGCACTCTGTGCGCAGTTTGGGCCGAAACCATTGCCCCCGTCGGATTGTGCAGGCCGCTATTGGTGACATAAAGCTTGGGCTTCTCGGCGGTCAGCACGGCCTCGAACCACTCTGCGTCCGGGCCGCTCGGTGTATAGGGCACCCCGACGATCTTGACCTGATGAGCACGCAGCAGCGCCCGGAAATTGAAGTAGCACGGATCGTCCACCGCCACCGTGTCGCCCGGCCGCAGCACGAAACGGCACACCAGATCGATAGCGCTCGTCCCCGAGGCCGTGAGCAACAACTGGTCGGGCGCTGCCTCCACGCCGTCCGCCGCCAATCGGCCCCTGATGACACGCCGAAGGGCTGCCGATCCGCGCGTCGAACCATAATCGACGAGCGTGCTATCCCCGCTTCGCGCCAAAGCCCGCATGCCTTTACGGATTGCCTCGGCGGGCATCCAGTCGGACGGCAGCCAGCCGCAGCCGGGCTTGAGCGCCCGCGGGTCCGCATCGAGCGATTGCCGCGACACCCAGAACGGATCGATATCGCGCTCCTCCGGCGCAATCTCCCGGGCCAATGCCAGGGGCGGCAATACTGTCGCGCAAACGTAAAACCCCGATCCTCGCCGTGCCCGGATAATCCCTTCGGCCACCAGCCGGTCATAGGCCTCCACCACGGTCGAAGGGGAAACCCCCAACTCAGCGGCCATATCGCGGATGGAAGGCAAGCGGTCACCCGCCACCAACGCCCGGCTGGCCACCCGCCCCCTGATCGCCTGCATCACGGATTCCGTCCGCCTGCCGATTTGCCCGATCGCGTTCAATGTATGCCTGCCCGTTCCAATACAATTTTTCATTATTGTATTGATCTGTATCTGTTCTGGCCAGCCCCGTGCCTCTAGGTTCGCGCGCTCGTTGCAAAAAGGACGGTGCAAAGTGCAATCATCTGTTCAGGGCTGGGGGAGCGGTCTGCTCGGTGTCATCATCTTCTCCGGCTCGCTGCCGGCCACCCGCGTTGCCGTCACCGATTTCTCCCCGCTGTTTCTCACCTCGGCCCGCGCCGCCATCGCCGCGCTGCTCGCCGCGGTGTGCCTGGTCGCACTCGGCCAGATCCGTCCCCGGCGCTCCGATCTCTTATCACTGGTCATTGTCGCCATCGGAGTCGTGATCGGCTTTCCGCTGCTTACGGCCTGGGCCCTCGAGCACATCACATCGGCACGCTCCATCGTCTTTATCGGCCTGCTCCCGCTCGCAACGGCAGTGTTTGCCGTCCTGCGAGGCGGCGAACGCCCTCGCCCGGCTTTCTGGCTGTTTTCGGCATTGGGCAGCACCAGTGTCATTGTATTCGCCGTCTCGGGTGGCGGCGCAGGAGCGCTGATCGGCGATCTCTATATGATCGCAGCCATCATCGTGTGCGGGCTGGGCTATGCAGAAGGCGCAAAGCTTTCGCGACGGCTGGGCGGCTGGCAGGTCATCTGCTGGGCATTGGTTCTTTCAGCCCCGCTCATGGTCGCACTGGCAATGGCAACGCTGCCCCTTTTTGGGCAGACCATCGGCACGCCGGCCTGGCTTGGCCTCGCCTACGTGTCGGTGTTTTCCATGCTGGTCGGCTTTATCTTCTGGTATCGCGGCCTGGCGCTCGGCGGCATCGCCAGCGTCGGACAGCTCCAGTTGCTCCAGCCCTTTTTCGGGCTGACGCTTTCCGGGCTGGTTCTGGGCGAACCCATCGCTACTTCAATGCTCGCGGCCACGGCGGTCATCTTTGTCTGTGTCGCCCTGGCGCGGCGCTTTGCCTGAAGCGATCAGAAAAACGCCTAGAACAATTCGATATCGTCGAGCACCGGCTTGGCGGGCTGGCGGTTGGCAATCGCCAGCTCTTCGCGAACCAGTTTGGCGTTGTCGGTCGAATCGAGACGCTTGACGAAGGCCCGGCCCGCATGGGGCTGGAACATCACGCGCCGGGCGTAATTGCCTCCCATGTCCTGGCTTGAAAGGGTATAGCCTTCATTGCCCAGGAACTCGCGAACGAATTCGATGTTTTTTTGGCCAACATCGTGCATTCCCGCATGAATATTGCCGCCCCCGAACACCTTGAATTCGAGATTGGTCTTGCGTCCCGTTCCCTTGGTCAGAACCATGTTGATAAGCTGCTCCATGGCGAACGCACCATAGCGCGCCGATTCACCGAACCGGTCCTTGGACGACCCCGACTGGCTGGCCAGAAGGAAGTGATTCATGCCCCCCACTTGCGCCACCCTGTCACGCACGCAGGCCGATATACACGATCCCAGGATCGTCGAGAACGTCGCATCCGGCTGGTTCGATACGACACAATCGCCCTGGTGGACGGTAGTCACCACGCCGCGGATGAAAGTGTCCGGCATCAAGATAATTCAAACGGCATTCACCGCTTCCCTGCACCTTTTGCAAAACCGACACGAACCGGTTTTCCCATTGAATTTTTCCGAACCTATCGCGCCATTCGTTAGCCATTTGCTAACCCTAACCGGCGATGACTACGGATAGGGAAAATTGGCAAGCATCGGTTTAGAAGTCTGCCAGTATGATCGCCATGATTGTGAATCGGGGGTGCCGTGCATGAGCTTGCACAAACTGGCCAGAGAGCTGGAAGAAACCGCTCGCCAGACGGCGGAAATGGTTGATGGCATCACCGCCAGCCTCCTGACTCTCGGCGACACCTCGATCGATTGCAACGCCGCCCGTTCCACCGCCATTCGCCAGATTGTCGTCGCCCTTCAGATGCAGGACCGCATCGAACAGCGCTGCCGCAACATGGCCGATGCCGCCCGCAAGATCGCCGATCTCTCCGACGGCAACGACGCCCAGGCCGCCGAAGGCGTCTGGTCCACCCTCACCCTTGACGAACTGCGCGACGAATCCCTCTCGGGCATCGCCGCCCGCACAAATACGGGCGAAGTCGAGTTCTTCTAGGCGCGGTCGCAAGGTCGAACTGACCGAGCAGTTGCGCTGCGATTACTTCCCGTCATACTTAACCAACCGGCCCAAAGCATCCGCGCAAGTAAAAACCCGCCGGCTCACGCAGGCGGGTTCAATCAATTCGATCTCGACTCGACGCTTTAAGCGTCGGTCTTAGCACCCGAAACCACGGCGGCGAGATCGATCAGGCCGACCATACGGCTGTCATGGGTGACGATCCCGTTCAAAAGTTCGGTATCACCCGAATTGCCTTCCGGCACCGCATGAATGTCGTCCTTGGAGACCGTCAGGATGTCGGATACCGCATCAACAAGGATGCCGATCCACTTTTCTCCCACACTCATCACCACCACGACGTGGTTCTTGGTGGGATTGGTCTGTCCGTCACCGAACCGGGCGCGCAGATCGAAGATCGGCACGATGGTGCCGCGCAGGTTGATAACCCCGCGCACATATTCGCGCGTGTTGGGCAAAGGCGTCGCCCCGTTCCAGGCGCGGATTTCGCGCACCGTGGTGATTTCGACGCCATAGATCTGTTCGTCGATCGAAAAGGCAATCAGCTGCAGCGAATTGTGGCTGGCTCCTGCCGTGGTATCGGAGTATTCGTCGCGAAGACCAAGCGCTTCCATGTCGTGACCTCACTAGAATGGGGAGCGTTCTATCCCCCAAATGTCGAGCCTTGTGGCCCTATGCAGCATTCTGATGCGCATTTCCCGATTTGAGAGATTGCACATCAACAATCAACGCAACGTTACCATCGCCCAGGATCGTGCCACCCGCGATGCCGTCGATCCTCTCGAAATTCTCTTCGAGCGATTTGATGACCACCTGCTGCTGGCCGATAATGTCATCGACCACCAGCGCGATCTTGGAATTGCCTTCAGCCTCGCACAGAACGACAAACCCCTCGTTATCGTCCTGGTGGGAGACCATCTGGAAGCGATCGGCCAGATCGACAACCTGCACATATTCCCCGCGCACCTGCAAAACCTTGCCACCCGAGGGCATCTGCCCGAAATCGGCGCGCGAATTCTGGATGGTCTCAACGATCGAGGAAAGCGGGATCACATAAGGGCTGCCCGCCACCTTGACCAGCATCACGTCGAGCACGGCCAGCGTGAGCGGAAGACGCAGCGTCATGCGCGTGCCTTTGCCGGTCCAGCTTCTCACATGCACCGAGCCACCGATCTTTTTGATGTTGGAAAGGACGACATCCATGCCCACGCCACGGCCCGAGATGTCGGAAACCTCCGAGGCCGTCGAAAAGCCAGGCGCAAAGATCAGATTGTCGATCTGTTCCTCGGTCAATTGCTGATCGGGTCCGACCACCCCGCGCTCGCGGGCGATCTCGAGCACCCGCTCGCGGTTGATCCCGCCCCCGTCATCCTCGACAATAATCAGGATGTTGCCGCCCGCCTGCTCGGCTGAAAGCCTCACGGTTCCGATCTCGGGCTTGCCATTCGCCAGACGCCTGTCGGGCGTTTCGATCCCGTGGTCGGCCGAATTGCGCACCATATGGGTCAGCGGATCGGAGAGTTGTTCGATCACCGTCTTGTCGATT
The DNA here is from genome assembly GCF_965249125.1 of Pelagibacterium sp. Classification (GTDB taxonomy): domain Bacteria; phylum Pseudomonadota; class Alphaproteobacteria; order Rhizobiales; family Devosiaceae; genus Pelagibacterium. The sequence continues at coordinate 3,690,074 of NZ_OZ252217.1, read as the reverse complement.
TCGGTGTTCTCGCCGATGGTTTCGAGCTTGATCTTCTTGCCTGTCTTGGACGCCAGCTCGCGCACCAGGCGCGGCATGCGTGAAAATACCGATTTGACGGGCTGGGCGCGAATGGCCATCACCGCATCCTGCAACCCGCGCGTGGTCTGTGCCAGAACCTCGATGCCGCGGACCAGTTCCTGATACCGGTCGCGGATGGCGTCATCCATCTGCTGGGTGAGCATCGACTGGGTAATGACCAGTTCACCCACCATGTTGACCACGCGGTCGACCTTGTCGAGATCGACACGTATCGAACTCATGCCCACCGGGCGCCCGGATCCGGGCTCTTCGGCTGTCTCAGCCGGTTTGCCCCCCATCGGCACCACATTGGGCGCGGCGACGGGCGCCGGTACGTCCTGGACCTCCCGGGAAGCCGGCGCTATCGGCAAGCCTTCGATCTCGGGCACAACAATGTCGTCGGGCTCCCCGCTCGGCACGAACTTGCGCTCCGATTTGGCCTCATCGGCCAGCGCCGCAAAGCTGGGCAGATCGTCCTCAATCATTGCGGGCGCTGCACCGCCTTTTTCGATGATGATTTCGCAATCCCCATCCACGAACTCAAAGACCTCGCGGATCGTTTCCTCGCTTGCCTTGTCCGAAACCAGCGAAATCGTCCACGAGCAGTAAACCCCGAACGGCTCGAACGCGGCCAGCGCCGGAATCGACGCCAGTTCCGGCTCGACACTCATTTCACCCAGAAGGCTGAGTTCGCGGAACAACAGCAGCGGGTCGTTGGCCCGCTCGTAAAGCGTCGAAAAGGGTGTGAATTTGACTGTCCATACGCTCGCCCCGTCGACGGAGGGCGCAACAGAGGTTATAGGCTTGCTCGCATCAAAATTGACAGCGACCGGCGTGAAATCGATGTCGAAGTCATCCATGGGTTCTTCGTCGTCAGCCGGGTCTGCGCCCGCGGCAACTTCGCCCTTTGCCAGCGCGTCGAACTGAGCCTTTTCCACGGCGCCATAGTCGGCGGCCAGCGCTTCACCCTCGCGCGCTGCCGTCACGAAATCGGCAACGATATCGATCGAGCGGATGCAGAGAACAACGACATCTTCGCTCAATTCCACCCGTCCGTCGCGCACATAATCGAGCAACGTCTCAAAGCTGTGGGCGAATTTGACCAGCGCGTCGAACCCGAAGGCCCCGCCGCCGCCCTTTATCGAATGGATGGCGCGGAACACGGCATTGAGCCTGTCCCCGTCCCGGTCACCCTCCTGGATGGCCGAAAACTGTTCCTCGAGTTCGAGCAGCAGCTCGGAACATTCGTCGAAATACGTGGCCTTGAATTCGTCGAGGTCACTCATTTTTGGCCACAGCCCCCATTGGCGAAGTGTTCGCGCTCGCGTTCAGTGAACGACCTTGTTGATGACCGAAATAAGCTTTTCGGGATCGAACGGTTTGACGATCCAGCCGGTCCCGCCAGCGGCGCGCCCTTGGTCGCGCTTGTCCTGGCTGGTTTCGGTGGTCAGGATCAGGATCGGTAGGCTCTGGTATTTGCCCGAGGCCCTCACGTTCTTGATGAACTCAATACCGTCCATGACCGGCATGTTGATGTCGGTGATCACCACATCGACGCTCTCGCGCCCCAGAACGTCGAGCCCGACCTGCCCATTCTCGGCCTGAAGCACCTCGAAGCCGGCGTTGGTGAGCGTGTGGTGCAGCATCGCGAGGATGGTCCGCGAATCGTCGACGGTAAGAACGCGCATATCGATACTATCCCTTGAGAACGGGTTCGAAAGCGGGTGTGAGGCCCAGCTTTTCGATGGCCGCGGCTACCGCAGTGCTCGCGCCCGAGATGGTGAAGGCGAATTTGGCTTTCCTGGCCGTCTCTGCGGCACTCAAAAGCATGAACAGGGCGTTGGTGGAGACGCGTTCGACACGAGAGGCATCAACATCGACCGGACCAGCCGACAGCGCGCCGATCAGCGCTTCTGCGATGTCATCAAGCGCATCGAGATCGACAATCCGGGGCAGCGCCACGGACTGAACTTGCGATTTCGCCATTTAAGGCCGACTCCCGCCCTGTGGTTTCATTGGCGGCAGTTTGTCCATGAAGCGTTTAAGAATTACTAACCATAGAGCGCGCCGCGCTGGAATCAATTACAGGCGGCACCCCAGGGCACAAGCAAAGGAGCGGGACGAGCCCGCTCCTTTCTTGACCACCCGGCGGACGGTGATTTTACTGGGTGCCGTCTGCCATCGCCGCCGCCATGGCCTCACGATAAAAGACAATCGCTGCATCAGGATCTTCCAGCCCCTTGGCGAATGCCGCTTCCTTCCAGGCTTGGTATTGGGCCATAGCGATCGGTTCGATCGCCTCCATAAGCTCGGCCGAAGCTTCCATGGTTTCGATGTTACCCATTTCGGCCTGCGCCTCTACTTCCATATTGTCATTGGCTCCGCCGACCCGCGCGCCGAGCCCTTCGGCTGCCCTCAGAACCGCCTGACGCTGTTCTTCGCTGAGTGCGTCCCAACGATCCCGACGTATCGCCACCGCGAAGGAAACGCTTCCCAGCCCACCATCGATCAGGGTCTGATGAGTGGCAAGATCGAGCACCTGGGCCGATCTGGCCGAACCCGGCGTGATCAACAGCCCGTCCACCTGCCCACGCGCCACAGTTTCATACAGATCGGGGAAAGCCGCCGCATTGGGTACGGCGCCAAGCATGGCGACAAGATCGGCCATCTGCCCGGCAGGGGTCCACAATCGGCTGCCGCGCACCTCCTGCAGGGTCGCCAGTGATTCGAGGCCGAGAATCTGGCGGCCGGGAAGCACGAAAGTGCCCAGAACCACGAGGTTCCCATATTCTCCCATCTCTTCGAAATGTGTCTTGTAGGTCTCCCAAAGCGCAACGGAAGCGGCTCGCGCCTCCGGCGAATGATAGGGCAGGTCTGCAATGGCGTTCAGCACAACGATCTGGGAAATCTCGTTGGTGGGCAGGATTGCCATATCGGCGATCCCGTCCCCTAGCATCTCATATTGCCGATCGATCGGCGCCATCGACGCTGGCCACCACCTTCTTTCTGTGCTGCGCCGCCCATTCGGGCCCGATCTTCCATACGGTGAGCTACGCCATGCTGTGTGGCATCCCGGCCCTGGCCGCCGCCTCGATCTATAGCGTGGACGGGCTCGCCGGTCTTTTCGGACGCGTCGTCTTCGGGGTTGCCGCCGACCGGCTGGGCGTCAAGAAAGTCATCATCGCCGGCCTCGCGCTGCAAGCGGTCGGGATCTACGCCTATATCTACGTCACCCAATTGACCGATTTTTTTATGCTGGCGGCTGTTCTGGGCATGGCCTATGGCGGGGTGATGCCGCTCTATGCGGTGCTGGCGCGCGAGTATTTCGGTCCCCATGTGATGGGCACGGTGCTGGGCGCTGCCACAATGACCTCATCGATCGGCATGGCCTTCGGGCCCGTCGGCGGAGGCTGGCTCTACGACACCTATGGCAGCTACCATTTCCTCTATATCGCGTCCGCTGCCATCGGCATCGCCGCCGCCATCATGGCACTCGCCTTCCCACCCCCAAAGGTGGATGGCTCCCCGACTACCACCGCACCGGCACAGGCTTGACGCTGCGCGATTGCCCCTTGACCTTGCTATGGTGGAAAGCCCTATCTCTTACTCCATGAGACATAAAACAACGGTCGAGTCCCAGGACTCATTTCCTTCCACCGCCGCATTCGTTCAAGCGAACGACCGCAGCATGAGGATATGGTCATCGATCTTACAGGCGATCCCGATGTCGATTTCATCACCGCAATGATCCCGCGCCATCAGGCTGCCATCGATATGGCGCGCGTTGTCATCGAATATGGAACCGATCCCGAGGTTCGCGCCTTGGCCCAGGAGGTGATTACCGCACCGGAAGCGGAAATCGAAATGATGCGGCAATGGCTAGCCGAACACCGTCATTGTTCTGCAGGAAAGATTTTCAAATGGCCCAAAAACACGCCCGGCTCTATCGCATGGACACCCCCGAGCACACCTGCCCGTGGGGTCTGAAATCCCTTGATCTGCTCAAGCGCAACGGTTTTGAAGTCAAAGACCACCGCCTGACCTCGCGCGAGCAGACCGATGCCTTCAAATCCGAGCACGACGTCGAGACCACGCCCCAGACCTTCATCGACGGCAAGCGGGTCGGCGGCTATGACGATCTGGAGAAATTCTTCGGCAAGACGCCAAAGGACAAGGACGCGCCCACCTACACCCCTGTGATCGCGCTGTTCGCCATGGCCGCGCTAATGGCGCTAGCCGCAAGTTGGGCCGCATTCGGTTCCCTTGTGACCGTCCAGGCTGCCGAATGGTTCATCGCCTTTTCCATGTGTCTTCTGGCTCTCCAGAAACTGCGCGATGTGGATGGCTTTGCCACAATGTTCCTCAATTACGACCTTCTGGCCCAGCGCTGGGTGCCTTACGGCAAAATCTATCCCTTCGCCGAGGGCCTGGCCGGCATCCTGATGATCTCGGGGGCCCTCATGTGGCTCTCGATTCCCGTCGCCCTTTTCATCGGCACTATCGGCGCGGTCTCAGTGTTCAAGGCCGTCTATATCGACAAACGCGAACTCAAATGCGCCTGCGTCGGCGGCGACAGCAACGTGCCGCTCGGCTTTGTCTCGCTCACCGAGAACCTCATGATGGTCGCCATGGCGCTCTGGATGCTCTTCAAGCCGATGGGTGTGGGGCTTTAGCCCCCGCCCCCATCCCTGCGTCCCGCCGCTCCGCTCCGTACTGGCGCTCGATCTCCAGCAGGCGCTGCTTGCGCCACAGCCCGCCGCCATAGCCGGTCAGCGCCCCATCCGCCCCGATCACCCGGTGGCATGGTACAACCAGCGCAATCGTATTGGCCCCATTGGCCCGCGCCACAGCCCGCACCGCCGATGGCTTGCCGATCGCCTGGGCGATCTGGCCGTAGCTCCTCGTCTGCCCCGCCGGTATGGCCCGCAATTCCGACCACACCTCTTGAGCGAATGTGCTCCCCTCCTGATGAAGCGGCACCTCGAACCTCGCCGAGCATCCCGCGAAAAACGCGCCCAACTCCGCCGCCACCTGCTCGGTCGGGCCCGTCCGGCCGAGCCCGATGCTCCCCCTGGCCGCCGCTCGCAATCGCTTGAGTTCCCCCGGCAGGGCCCCTCTGTCGATAAATTCGAGAAGATGGAGATGGGTCGAACTCGCCACGGCGATCATGTCGCCGAGCGGGGTGGCGATCCAGCTCGCCCGAAACAGCCCGTCCCGGCTCAAATCCCCCGGCGCGCAGCCAAGAATACGAGCAAAAGCGGCCCGAAAGGCGCTTGCTGAATCGAACCCAGCCTCGTGCTGCGCCGTCACCACCTTGCCGCCCTCGGCCAGCGTCTCGAACCCTTCGCGCAGCCTGCGCTGGCGGGCGATCTCGAGAAACGTCATGCCGAAATGCCGCTTGAAACTGCGCCGCACCGTGGAAAGGTCATAGCCCATGTCCACCACATGGCGCTCTGTCCAGCGCCTGTCGGGCCGCCCATCGAGCGCTTCAAGCAACCCCTTGACCACCGGATCGTCCGCTGCTGCCGCCTGCATTGGGCGGCAGCGCTTGCAGGGCCGAAACCCCGCCTCGATACACTCCCCGATGCTCGCCCGGAAAACGCAGTTCTCCGATAAAGGCTTGCGCGCCGGACAGGTCAGCCGGCAGAAAATCCCCGTCGAAGACACACAGACAAAAGCCTGCCCGTCAAACCGCGCATCGCGCTCAATCAGCGCCCGGTAAAGTGTCTCGTGGTCTGGAAGATTAAACAGCATGGGATTTTGATAGCATCGCCGTGCAGAGAGATGAGTCGGAAATCGGGCGTCTATTTGGAAATTGTTACAGAGCGGGATGGCGGCTCCAAGAGCGCGAATTGGTCTGTGGACATTTCTCCGCCGCGTCGACGCCGGTACTTGTCGATGCGCGTCGGCAGTTCAGCGGTAAGTGGACCGAAACTCGGCCGGCGCCTGTCCGGCACATTTGCGGAAGAACTTGGAGAAATTGGTCGCCTCGTCAAAGCCGAGGCCTTCCGCAATCAGGTAGATCGGACGGTCGGTATGCGCTAGTAGCCGCTTCGCCTCCAGCGTAATCCGTCGCGCAATAACGTCCTTGGCACTGAGGCCCAAGACGTCCTTAGTCGCACGATTGAGGCTCTTCTGCGTGCAGCCCAAGTCGTTGGCATAAAGCGCGACTTGGTGCCAGCCTGAGAAGTTTGCCTCCAGCAACTCCCTGAATTTCGCGAAACGCTTCACGGAGGGGCTGCGTTCGGCGCCGGTCGCGCTTTGCTGCCCATGAAGCACGTCCAGCCGCAGGACGAGGGTACAGAGCTGGTATCGCAGTAGCGTGTGTATGACATCGGTCGGTGCGTCACTCTTGGCATCGCGGGCCATGGCCGAGATGGCGCTCACCGTCGCACGAAAGTCCTCGGCGCCAAGCCTCATATGGTCGGGCATGCGTTCCAGCATTCGGCTGGGCATCAGGTTTGACGGCAGGTCGGAGACGGTTGGCACGAATTCCGAACGGAAAAGCACCAGCCAGCCGTCCCAGTCGAGGTCGATACCAAAGCTGTGCACCTGGCCGGGCCTGAGCAGGAGAAGAGACCCGCTAGCGCAGTCGACGGGCTCGAAGTCCACGATCTGGGTCGGCGTGCCTTGCGTGATCAGCAGGAGCAGGTGGAAGTCGTAGCGGTGCGTCGACCGCACTCTTTCCGGCCTCGACCGGCGCAGGATGTCGGAAAACGGAAAGACCTCCACGTCGAGCCTGCGGCCGGAGGGCGCGTAACCGAGCCGCGTGATGTCGGCGGTTTCGTTCTTCATTGGATACTCACACCTGGAATGTCCAATATCTACCATAAATCGGCGCGAAACAACCGGGCGTAAGGGCATGTGATCGCATAAGTATCACACATCGGCGCTCCGGACGATCCGTGAGCCGCCCGCACGGTTCAAAACTCAAAGGTAGCAAGATGAGCAATATCGACATCGCCAAGGCCTATATCAACGCCGTCCAGACCGGCGACCAGGCCGCCCTTGGTAACATCTTTCATCCCAATGTCGTCTGGCATCAGCCAGGCAACAACAAGTTCTCGGGCACCAAGAACGGCATGGCCGAACTCGGCGCGATGCTAGGCGGCATGATGGAAGCTTCCGCCGGCAGCTTCGCCATCTCCAAGGTGAACCGCTACCTCGCAAATGACGACCTGGTGGCGGTGGAAATCGAGTTCTCCGGCCAGCGCGACGGCCTCAAGCTGGCCCAGCCGGGGATCGACCTGCTGCGCATCAAGGACGGCAAGGTCGTCGAAGTGTGGCTGTTCTCCTCCGACCCGGCACAGGAAGACCAGTTCTGGGGCAGGTAACCCATGCGTCGTGGCGCGGGAACCGATCGAGGTTCCCGCCGGGTGTCAGGCCGTAGCGGGCGATCAGCCGGGCGTCTATGGCATCGGTCTTGGCCATTTTGCCGTTGAAGCGGGCAAACAGGCGGGTGCGGCTACCATGGGCGCGATGGATGGCGAGCCCGGACTGCAGCGGGAGGCGAGATAAGTCACGGCCTTTATGGCCTATCCCCGGCAGGCCTGCCCGCTGCCCGGCGCCGGAGCTGTGTGGGCTCCGCGCCGGGCTATCCTCGCACCAGCACCAGCCAAAGCCAAAGCAAGAACAGCCCGAATAAATAATCCCCGGCCTTACCCCACCGCCGCCGCCTCCCCCAGCACTCGCTCGAGCGCCGCGATATCCACATCGGCCAGCCGCGCCGGTTCCCATTTTGGCGTTTTGTCCTTGTCCACGAGCACCGCCCGCACCCCCTCGGCGAAATCGAGGCGCATGGCCATGTAGCGGGCCAGGGCCAGATCGTCCTCGAGGATGGCACGCACGTCGCGTTTTTGCCGCGCCTGCCGGTGCGACAGCACGATGGCCGCCAGCGAGGTCGGGCAATGGCGGGCAATCGATGCGTGGAGTGCCGCGGCGCCCGGATCGCCGTCCTCGGACCAGTCGAGCAGTCCTTCGACGATTTTTTCGGCATCGGGTGCTGCAAAAATTTCGGCCAGTGAATCGGAAAGTGCGCAAAAATCCGCCGTCCCCGCATCTATAGATTCCGACTGGATCAGCGCGGTGATCGCAGTATCGGGATCGCCCGCCTGCGCCGCTTCGATCACCCGCCCCCGCAGTCCTGCCAGCGCCTTCTCGGGCACCACGGTATCGGCCAGGCCCAGCGCGATCGCATCGGCCGCCCCAACAGTCTGCCCAGAAAGAAGGAAGGCCAGCGCCCGCGCTTCGCTGGCCTTGTAGAGGATAGCATTAACTCCAACATCGCAGAAAAACCCGATGGCGCCCTCGGGCATGGCGAACCGACTGGTGGGCGTCGCGATCCTGTAGCGCGCATGCGAGGAAATCCCGATCCCGCCCCCCATGACGATGCCATGCTGGAAAGCGACGATGGGCTTGCGATAGGTCGCGATCAGCCCGTTCATGTCATATTCGTCGGCAAAGAAGGAAAACACGGGCCGGATTTCCCCCGCCATGGCCATGTCGCGCGTCCTGCGCACATCGCCGCCCGCACACAGCCCCTTTTCGCCTTCGCCCTCGATCAGCACGGCCCGCACAGCCTCGTTTTCATCCCATTCATCGAGCGCATAGCGCACCGCACCGATCATTTCGGCGCTCAGCGCATTGATGGCCTTGGGCCGGGTCAGCCTGACGACCCCGCATCCACCTTCGACCGAAATGGAAATATCTTCCATGAACTCATCCCCTATTCTCATCGTTCATACTGATGGCAAGTGCCGATGAAGGAAAGACGTTCCCGCTCTATTTCCAATGGACGGCAAAATGATCTAGACAGGCGCCACACCAGTTCCAATTTGCACAAAGAGCCCCCAAGGGTCATGACAATCTCCAAAACGGGTATCGCGCGCGACCTCGAGCGCCTGAACGACACCGGCAAGCCGGTCCGTCTGGGCATTATCGGGTCGGGCGAAATGGGCACCGATCTGGTCACCCAGGTCTCGCTGATGGACGGCATTGAAATCGCCGCCATCTCCACCCGCCGCCCCCACACCGCAATGGCCGCCATGGACATCGCCTATGGCCCCGACGAGGGCAAGGCCCACGCCAGTGAGGTGGGAACCCGCTCGGCCATGAGCACCGCCATCGATGCGGGCAGGATCGCGGTAACCGCCGATACCGAACTGATGGTCACCGCTCCCGAAGTCGATGTCATCATCGACGCAACCGGCAAGCCGGGCGTGGGCGCCGATTTCGATCTGCTCGGCATGGAGCATGGCAAGCATCTGGTGATGATGAATGTCGAGGCCGACGTCACCATCGGCGCTTACCTCAAGCACGAGGCAGACCGGCTCGGGGTCATCTATTCGGTCGGCGCGGGAGACGAGCCATCCTCGTGCATGGAACTGATCGAATTCTGTTCCGCCCTTGGGCTCGATATCGTCGCCGCCGGCAAGGGCAAGAACAATCCGCTGAACCACGACGCGGTGCCCGACGATTATCGCGAGGAAGCGATCCGCCGCAACATGAACCCGCGCATGCTCGTAGAGTTCATCGACGGGTCGAAAACCATGGTGGAAATGGCCGCTATCGCCAACGCCACCGGGCTCGTCCCCGACCGCCCCGGCATGCACGGCCCCAACGCCGACCGTGAAACGCTGCCTAAGGTTTTGATCCCGCGCGCCGATGGCGGCGTGCTCGAAAAATCAGGCGTTGTCGATTACACGATCGGCAAGGGCGTGGCCCCGGGCGTCTTCGTCGTCGCCAAAGCCAACCATCCCCGCGTCGTCGAACGCATGGACGACCTTCACGTCGGCATCGGTCCCTATTACGGGTTTTACCGTCCCTATCACCTGACAAGTCTCGAAGTGCCGCTCACCGCCGCACGCATCATGCTCTATGGTAAACCGGACATGGTGCCGCTCCCCAATCCCGTCGCCGAGGTCTGCGCGCTGGCCAAGCGCGATCTGGCTGCGGGCGAGGTTTTCGATGCCATCGGCGAGACCTGCTATCGTTCCTGGACAATGACCGTTTCCGACGCCCGCGCCGCCCGCGCCATCCCCGTCGGCCTGCTCGAAGGCGGTCGCGTCACCGCCCCGGTCAAAAAGGGCGAGCTTCTGACCGCCGCCAATGCGACGCCCGACACTTCGACCAAGCTTTTCGCCCTCCGACAGCGTCAGGATGCAATGTTCGGCCTCGGCCCACTGGCCGTGACAAGCTAGTGCACCGGGGTTCTTTGGGCGCCACAAAGAGGAAAGCCATGGCCGGACCTGATCTTGCCGCCATTATTGCAGCCCTGCCGGCCACCGTCCCCTTCGTTGGTCCCGAGGTCATCGAGCGCAGAACAGGCAGAAAATTCAGGGCGCGGCTGGGCGCCAACGAAAGCCCGTTCGGTCCATCGCCCAAAGTGATCGCCGCCATCGCCGAGGCCGCGCCGGACGTCTGGACCTATGGCGACTCTGAAAACTATGAATTAAAAGAAGAACTTGCCCGCCATCTGGGTACGCCGATGGAAACCATTACCATCGGTGAAGGGATCGATGGCCTGCTCGGGCTCACCTGTCGGCTCTATCTCGAACCGGGCGACAAGATCGTCACCTCGCTCGGCGCCTACCCCACCTTCAACTACCACGTCGCCGCCCAGGGCGCCGAACTTGTCACCGTTCCCTATGACCACAATGACCGCGAAAGCCTCTCGGAACTTTTGGACACTGTTTTGGGCGTCAAACCCAAAATCGTCTACCTCGCCAACCCCGACAATCCGATGGGGACGTGGTGGAACGCGAGCGAAATCACCGCCTTCATCGACGCAATTCCGGGCGACACCCTCATCATCCTCGATGAGGCATACGGCGAAACCGCGCCCGCCGGCACGCTGCCGCCGATAACGCTCATGCGCCCTAACCTCTTGCGATATCGTACATTTTCAAAGGCCTACGGACTTGCCGGCATGCGGGTAGGATACGCCATAGGCACCCCGCAGACCATCGCGGGCTTCGATCGCATCCGCAATCATTTCGGCGTCACCAAACTGTCTCAGATCGCCGCCACAGCAGCGCTCGCCGATCGGGATTATCTCGGAAAAACCATCGCCGCCATCGCCGCCGGCCGCGACGAAATAATACGCCGCACCAAGGGCTTGGACCTAAAGCCCATCCCCTCGGCCACCAATTTCGTCGCTATCGATTGCGGCGCCGACAGCGCCTACGCCACAATGGTGCTCAGCAAGATGCAGGATCGCGGCATCTTCATCCGCAAGCCCGCAGCCCCCAGGTTGGATCGCTGCGTGAGAATGAGTGTTGGCACACCAAAGGACATCGCCCTTGCCTGCGATGTCTTTGAGAATATTATTAAGACTTCGAGCGGATAAACGTTTAGTTGGGGCTGGAAGATACCACCTCGCCACCGTCATCACCGATCGCGAAAACCGGAATATCGGTGCCAGCCTCCAGCGCCTGGGCAATCGACAAAATCTGAGTCGCTTGCACGGGATCAGTGATTGCAGCGGCAATCGCCCGCAGCGCGGCAACAATAACCTCGACGTTGGCTCCGCCCGCTAGCGCAACCGACGCCAGGTCGCTCGCAAGATCACCCAGCGCAACATCTGACTGATCGTCCGAAAGCTCGGCCAATCCGGTGATAAATTCATCGACCGAAACCATGCATCCGTCGAGCATCGAGTCAGGTTGCGCACATGCTGCCATCACGCCCGAAGCGTCAACCGTCTGGGAAAAGGCCGGCGCCGTAATGGCTGTCACGACGAGAGCGGCCATGCCCACTGATTTGATAAACTTCAACATGGAGTGACGCCCCTGGGCTTTGTTGTCGCAAGCGAATTAATGCAGCCGAACCGATAGGCTACGCCATCTCCAAGGACCGTCTTTGATTTCCGTCAATGCTGGACCTAGCGTTCGACACACCTACCCTTGGCGCTTGATAAAACTCAAAACCAAGAGAGGTCTTCCGGCGCAGAGTTGCCCATTCCAGTTTCGCAGGGGATCGGAGCGATGTTTGAATTGGTGCAGGAGGCGATGCCGACCCAGGGCCGGGTATACAAACGCCGCCTTGCTGACGTCGGCCCGAGGCCAAGGAAACGCAGTGGGCCAACAACCGTCTCCTCGCAATCGGGCCTTAGGCTGACCTTCCTGCAGGACGCGCCGGCCCTGGCTCCGGCGTCCCCGATGCGGAGCGTGCAACTGGCTCTCAAACGCGCAATGGACGTGTTGTTGAGCGCTATAGCTCTTATTGTCCTCGCACCGGCCCTTGTCGCGATCGCTCTATCGATCTGGGCGACCAGTGCCGGTCCGATCGTTTTTTATCAAACCCGCGAGGGTTTTAACGGCAAACCGATCAAGGTTTACAAGTTCCGAACGATGTACACAGACCGCTGTGACATCTCGGGCATTGCCCAAACCGCCAGCGAGGACAACCGGATAACATCAATCGGTCGCTTCCTGCGCCGCAAATCTCTCGACGAGCTGCCGCAGCTCTTCAATATACTCAAGGGCGAAATGTCGCTAATCGGGCCAAGGCCCCACGTCTTTGGCATGCTCGCCGGCGGAACCACGTATGAGCGGCTCGTGCCCTACTACACGACGCGTCAGACAATGAAACCGGGGCTTTCGGGATGGGCGCAAGCCAACGGGCTCCGCGGTCCCACAGACAACGCTGCCCAAGCGCTCGCTCGGGTCGATCACGATCTCGCCTATATCGAAAATTTCTCGCTACTCTTGGACATCAAGATCATCTGGAAGACACTGCGGCAGGAATTTCTAAGTGGGACCGGACTTTAGAAGGCCGGTTCCACAGATCAAGCGCCCGTCCTATAAAGGGTCACATTCCACTAAAGTAATGAGTGAAAAAAATATGCCCACGGCCCAATCAACTTCCACTCCCTCGATTAGGGCTGGTGAAGCAACTCAAATCGTCAATGCCATAGCGCTGGAAGCCGGAGCGCTGATTCTTGCAATCTACGGCCGCAAGTTCCAGGTTACCACGAAAGCCGATGCCTCGCCTTTGACCGAGGCCGATACCGCAGCCGAAACACTTATCCTTGAGCGGCTGGCAGCGGTATTTCCCGATATTCCCGTGATTGCCGAAGAGGCCGTTGCTAATGGCGATGTTCCCGACTGCGGCGAGCGCTTCTTTCTTGTCGACCCGCTCGATGGGTCCAAGGAATTCATCGCCCGCAACGGCGAATTTACCGTCAACATCGCGTTGATTGAAAACAGCGTTCCGATAGCCGGTGTGGTTTATGCCCCTGCCCTCAAGCGAATCTGGTGGGGCAGCCGGGACGCCGGGGCGTTCGTTTCGCTGGTTGAGGATCACCAGCTCGTCGCGCCCATGTCCATTGCCGTACGCGCCGCGCCGGCCAAGGGCTTAACGCTGGTCGGCAGCCGTTCGCACGGCAGCGGTGAAAACGATCGCCGACTTAATAGCCTTGAGGTCGCCAATTTCACCTCGATGGGGTCCTCGCTAAAATTCTGCCTCGTTGCCGAGGGGGGGGCCGACCTCTATCCACGGTTCGGGCGCACCATGGAGTGGGACACCGCCGCCGGCGACGCCATCCTGCGTGCGGCGGGCGGGCTGGTTCTCGATATGGGCGGCTCTCCGCTCGCCTATGGCAAGCGCAATCAGGCCCATGACAGCGACTTCGCCAACACCGATTTCTGGGCCGTGGGGGATAATTCTGTCGTTCGCGAAGGACGCCTGATCGACAACGAAGCACAATGAGCACTTTGACCACAATCCTGCCGGGGGCCACCGGGGGAATGGACAAGAAACCCAGCGCTTGAGCGCGCGGTCGCCTATCGGCCGGAAGGGGAACCAATGGAGAAAAAACGGGTTCTGGTTCTAGGGGGCGCGGGCTTTATCGGCTCGCATTTGGTCAATTCGCTGGCAGAAAGCGGCGAATATGATGTGATTGTGAGCGCCGACATTGCCGAGCCGCGCTTCGCTGTCGAAGGGGTCGAATACAAATACGTCGATATACGGCAACCCATTGCAGATGACGTCTGCCCCGGCGCCAGCGAGATATACAATCTCGCTGCCGTTCACACCACGCCCGGATATCAAGACTGGGAGTATTTCTACACCAATGTGCTGGGTGCCACCCATTGCTGCGACTATGCCCGCCGCGTGGGTTGTAACCAGATCGTATTTACTAGCTCCATTTCCGTCTATGGCGCCAGTGAAACCCTCAAGGACGACAGTTCGGCGTTGGAGCCGGATTCGGCCTATGGGCGTTCAAAGCTGTGTGCCGAACAGATCCATGCGCAGTGGCTCAACGAGGCAAGTGCCACCCGGCGTCTTGTCGTCGCCCGCCCCGCGGTAGTCTATGGCTATACGGAGCGGGGCAACTTTACCCGCCTTGCACATGCCATGGCAAAGGGCCGCTTCTTTTTTCCCGGCCGCAAGGACACTGTAAAGGCCTGTGGCTACGTCGAAGACTTGGTGCGCTCCTTCCGCTTCTGTCTGGAGCGAAGCGAAGCGCACCTGACCTACAATTTCGCTCATATGGAGCGCTACACCTCTCAAGACATCTGCGACACGATAACCGACGTGGCCGGCTACAAGAAGGTCACGCTTGTCGTTCCCATGCCGCTCATGATGCTCGGAGGAATTGCCTTCGAGGTCCTCAGCAAACTCGGCATCCGCACGCCGATCAACCGGGCACGCATCAACAAGCTCTACACATCCACCAACATCGTACCCAGAAAGCTTCGCGAAATGGGGTTCCGGCCCCGTTATTGCCTTAAGCAATCGCTCAAGCGCTGGCTCGAAATGAGTGACGGCGCGCAGTTCAAGTGAGTTAGCCCTTCCCGTTATCGAAGAGGGCTGAGGGAGCTAAACAATATCTGCCGGAGGATGACGACTTTGAGAGTTGCGATCATTCATTACTGGCTACTGCATATGCGAGGAGGCGAAAAGGTCCTTGAATCGCTGTGCAAACTCTTTTCGCAAGCCGATATCTTCACTCATGTCTACGACGAGAACGGGGTCAGCGCCACCATCCGCAGACATACCGTGCGAACCACCGGCATCTCGAAATTACCGGCGGCCCGCAAACTCTATTGCAGCTATCTGCCCCTCATGCCCTTTGCCCTCGAAAGCCTCGACCTCTCAGGTTACGATCTGGTCATTTCGAGCGAAGCGGGGCCGGCAAAGGGTGTCATTGCGCCGCCCGACGCGCCTCACATCTGCTATTGTCATTCGCCGATGCGCTACATCTGGGACCAGTATCACGTCTACAAAAGTGGGGCGGGTCGCCTGGCGAAGCTGACCATGCCCCTCCTCGCGCCAGGGCTGCGGCAATGGGACGTGACCTCGGCGGCGCGGGTCGATCAGTTCGTAGCCAATTCCCAGCACGTGCAAAAGCGCATCGCCAAATATTGGCGCCGCGACGCGCAAGTCGTCTACCCCCCGGTCGCCGTTGAAAATTTTTCACCGGCACCATTGTCCGAGCGTGAGGAATTCTACCTCTGGGCAGGTGAGCTCGTCGGCTACAAGCGCCCCGATATCATGATCGATGCATTCAATCGAACGGGCAAACGCCTGGTGGTTTTGGGCGGTCCTGAAAAAGCGCGCAAGGCGTTGGCCGCCAAAGCCAAAGATAACATTACCTTCCTGGGAAAGGTGTCCTTCACCGAGCTCAAATCGCATATGGCGCGATGCAAGGCGCTGATATTTCCCGGTGAGGAGGATTTCGGCATCGTGCCGGTCGAGGTCATGGCGTCGGGGCGTCCGGTCATTGCCTATGGCCGGGGCGGCGCGACCGAAACCGTGCATGATGGCGAAACCGGCCTGCTGTTTGAGGATCAGAGTGTCGAGGGCCTGCTCGACGCCGTCGAACGCTTTGAGCGCTCGGGCCTCGCCGACGCCGACCCATACGCGATCGCCGCCCATACCGACCGATTCAGCGAGCAGAACTTTCTCGCCGGCATGACTGAGGTTTTCACCAGCTATGGCGTAAGGCCCCAAATGAGCCTCGACCAGATACGCGAGGCGGCCCAATGATTTCGGCTGCCATGGGGCGCCTCAGGGCAGGGGCCGCAGCATTGGCCAATGACGATGTGATGGCAAAACTGGCCCGGGGCGGACTGGCCGCGCTCATCATTAAGGTCGGCGGTGCGGGCCTGTCGTTCCTGATGTTCCTGGTGCTAGCCCGCGCCATGAGCGTCGAGGAATTCGGCCGCTTCGGCTTCGCATTTTCCCTCGCGACCCTTCTCGCTGTGGTCGGCTCCTTTGGCTTTGGCTCCCTTGTTTTGCGCTATGCACCAACTTATGACACCGACGGCGCCAACGAACTGCAACGTGGCGTCATACGCTACGGATATATCGTCACCGCAACGGGATGTGGCGTTCTAGGGCTGGGCGTCGTGGGGGTCACGGCCGTCGTACCTGCCTTCGATCACCCCTACTATCTGATGGCGGCCGGCGTTTTCACCCTGGTTCTGGGCCTGGCTGAATATCAGGCCAGTGTCATGCGGGCGATAACCGGGATAACGCTTTCGCTCATTCCCCGCGACATTATCTGGCGCCTGCTTGTCATAGCGGGCTGCGGGCTGGTGATGATTGGCTTCGTCCCTGATTTCACTGCCGGCACGGCAATGGCATTCATCACCGCCGCCCTTTTTCTGGTAGTCCTGGGTCAGGCGCTTGCTCACCCCATGACGCAGCCGCGTTCGCTGGTGTCGGGTACAGCCAGTCTCGACGGCACGAAATGGTGGAGCACGGCCTTGGGCCTCTGGGGAACGATGGTCGTCCGGATGGCCGCGCCCAACCTAGCCGTTATCTTCGTAGGGCTCATTCTGTCGCCTATTGCAACCGGACCCTTCTTTGCCGCCATTCGCACAGCGATGCTGCTTAACCTCTTCCTCCTGTCCTCGGGTATGGTTATAGCCCCGGCCATCTCACGCCATTTTCATCGCAACGAAATCGACATCGTCCGCAAACTCTGTCTGATAACCGTAGCGGCAGTTGCCATACCCACCCTGACGGTGTTCATCGGTTTCGTGTTTTTTGGCCAGCAGATTCTGGTGCTCTTCGGCGAGGGGTTCGAGAGCGGTTATGTTGCGCTGCTGATCCTGAGCGCCGGCAATCTGGTCAGCGCACTGTCTGGGCCTACTGCGCCGATCATGGAGATGACCGGATCAGAACGACCCTATCTGCGCATAATCTTGGCGACCAATATTTTTGCCCTGGTCCTCATCGTTTCTCTAACGCCGGTTTTCGGCGCGACTGGAGCTGCGATCGGCGTGGCATTCGGGATGAGCGCGTGGAATATACGCTGCATAATCTACGCCAGGAGAAAGCTCAGCATCGACCCTTCAATACTCAGCATATTCTCTCGTCAATTTCGTTCGTAACTGGCGCGGCCGCAGATATGACGTTCAGAAATTACGATTTCAACCGAAGCACCTCTTACATCAGAAAACGACGTTTGGTGCTACGAGCGGATAGCATTGTTATCTTACTCTGCTTTGTATCTGCTACCCTATCCGGAATTTCGGAAGTTCCCACTGTCGCAACGACGGCTCTGGTAATCATCTATTGCCTGCATCGATTACTATTCGATCGAACATATTCCCCGATTTTCGTTCTCCCTATAATTTATTACGTGTACGCAAGTGTAAGCGGCATCGTGTTCGGCGGACATGGCTCGATATGGCAGAACGGCTTTGCCACCTGGGCAGCAGGTGAGGGACGTATTTTTCTCTATTTTTGGCCGTTTCTCTATTATGTCGCGCGATCTACGACAGGCGCGCAATCTCTTGGTCCTGCCGAATGGAGCACCACCCTCAAAGCTATCAGTCTGATCGTTTTTTGCTCCACCACCGCGGAGTTTTTTGGCATCGCCACCGTATACAGCTCGCACCATATTGCAGGCACCGTCCTGGGCGCATTGCTGATCGTCAACTATTTCACGTTTTTAAACGCAGCGAAGTTGGGGAACTTGGTTTTCTTGATGGCAAATGCAGTTTTGTTTCTAGGCTCAAATTCCCGAACTAGCATCGTAGCTGTATTTATAGCCATCCTTCTATGTCATCTGGTCAAGGGCCGGTGGAAATCTTCGGCGATATACATTTTGCTCCTCATCACCGCTTTTCCCTTGATGGAAGCCACTTTTCCCGCACAGTTTTCCCGTCTCTCCAGCGCCATGGATCAGGGAACGGGCACCTCGATAATCGCCAATTTCAGCGAGGCGGCTCTAGCCGAGACACCGCGTGAGTCCTCTTCGGCGTGGGAGGTTTCAAATTTTGGTCGTCTTGAGGGCAATAGTAACCTGGCAATTCGGGGTTTCCTCTGGGGAAGAGCAGTCCGAGAGTTTGCGGGGTCGCCAATAATTGGCGCGGGCTTTGGACG
This sequence comes from Pelagibacterium sp., assembly GCF_965249125.1. GTDB lineage: Bacteria > Pseudomonadota > Alphaproteobacteria > Rhizobiales > Devosiaceae > Pelagibacterium. Next base: position 3,671,672 of record NZ_OZ252217.1, on the reverse strand, counting down.
CTACAATGACACCGGGCGGACGTTTACAAATGTGTTGCTGGGAGAAGTTGCCGCTGAAGCCACCTACAATAACCCCTCTGTACACAACGCTCACAACTCGTATTTTTATATATTGGCCGAAACGGGCCTAGCAGGCTTGGCCATTGTTCTCATAGTCTTTGGAAAACTCTTGCGCCATTGGATGTGGCAGTCAGGTGAAAGCGACAAGTATTGGTCGAGCATTGGTCTCGCAACGGTTTTTACCTTGCTGATCAGCGGGGGAACGGACCATTCGCTGGGCGCTCCAGCGTTCGGCTTCACATATCTCGCAGTCGTTGGCCTATGCTATTTTCAGACACGCGCCAAAGGGACCTCCGCATGAAGCTCGACTTCTTTCTTATCGGTGCCCAAAAATCCGGGTCCACGAGCATATACCGCTATCTCCTGTCTCATCCTCACGTCTTCGTGCCGCGGCGAGAGAATTCCAATTACTACTCGTACGGTCAGGGGACGATCGAAATTTTCGAGCGGCCCGGTATCCTCGCCAAATCATGGACGAACGCCGTCAGAGGCAGGGAAGACTATTTGGCTCTGTTCCGCGACCGAACGAGCGAGGTGATTGCCGGCGACTGTTCAGATAGCCAGTATTTTTATCCTGGGACGGCAGCGAGAATTCATGCAGAGCATCCTGACACGAAAATAGTCGCCGTGCTCCGCCACCCCGTTGAGAGGGCATATTCCGGCTTCAATCATGCTCGCAGCAGCGGCATGGAACTGGAGTCCGACTTCTCCAGATGCATGCAGCGTAGTCTTGAGGAAGAGGCCGCGCTATCGCCCATTATGCGATACAAGAGTCTAGGCATGTATGGAGCGCTGTTGGGGCCATTCCTTTCCACATTTGGGCGCCAGAAAATGCTGCTGCTCAATTTCGCGGACGTAACCTCCGATTTCGGGAAGGTGGCGCTAGAGATATCCCGATTCCTGTCCATACCGGTTTTTGAAGTGAACCATGTTTGGGCCAATCAGACGCTTGTTCCACCGGCGTCCGGACCCGGCGCCTGGCTATACACAATCGCCCGGCCGTTTCGTTCTGCCTTGAAGGGGACAACGTCAGAATCCAAGACCCGGCTGGCGATAACGCGAGTGAAAGAGCACGTCTTTGAACGGCCTCAGAAGCTGTCCGAAAGGGTGCAGTCCAAGTATATGCCGCTATTTCGGAAAGACATCTCCCGCCTTTCCACAGACTTTGGGCCGGGCTTCTGGGACAACTGGCGTTAAGCTACAACTGAGCCTGACGCCATGAGCTCAGATCGCGGCCAATCATCTCTTCTAGAGCGGCAATGTCGGGCAAGAAAGCGGCCTGCATACGCAAGAAGCTTTCTCGATCGATCTGGATCTCACCCGAAGCGGCCGACGTGAAGACCAATTGGCGCAGCGCAGAATACTTGAGTTTGCCAATAACACCGGAAAACCCCGCATTGCGAGCCAATTGCGCCAACTTCCGCGCGCCAGCGGTTAACCGTGGCAACCGGCTGGTCGCTGAAACATTGATACGAGCGCGTATTGGCAAGCCCTCTAGCATATTGACACCAAGAAACGCCAGCAGCCCCTGGGTTAACTTTTCAGGATTGGCAACAAGGTCGTCGTAGAGCATGACGCGAATGTTCGCGTGCCCGAACACTTCTAGATAGAAGCGCAAATTCTCGGCGTACAGGCTGTTGTCAATGATTGTTGGATGCCGAACCAGCGCCTCGGCGAACGTGAAATCGTTGGCACTCCATTGGTTGATATAGCGAAAGTCCGACCGGGACCGGTCGAACGGATTCCGAAGGATCGTAAGCAGTTTTACGCCCGGCAGCATGGCTCTGATGCGCAGGGCTGCATCTCGGGAATAGAGATAGTCATGCGAGATTTCGCCAATAGCGATGTGACGTGCGTTTGCCTGCTCGAAATGTGCTTCATACCAGCCTTGCCCCCGATCGAAATAGCGGTCGAAGAAATAGACGTCCTTTCCGTCAGGAACGAAAACTTGCGGGTGCGTCCTCAGGACTTCAAACAGCCATGTTGAAGCCGATTTCGGGGGGCCAATGTAAAGGAAATTTGGTAATGTCATGGTTTAGGCACGCACACCAAGGACGAAATGGGATGTGGATATGGCGGCGCGAGAGCCAGCCCTCGTTGAAGTCCGGCCCCGACCATATCAAACGGAGCCGATCATCCTTTAACGTCGGTTTGCCCGTCGACCGCTGCGTCCGCCAGCAATTTCGATAGTGCCTCGAACATCTCCAGTTGACGGGAAAGATCGGCGATCCGCCTGCGTGCGGCTTCGGCCGATGCCTCGAACGCTACGATTTCCTCCTCGTCACGCGCCGAGCGCTCGCCATAGTCCTCGCTATTGGCCAACAGCGCAGCTGCCCGCTGGTAGGCATCGTCCATGCGCCTCTGGAGCCCCGCCATCTCGCGATTGACATCGGCGCGCTGACGCGCCAGCACCCCGGCGATCGCCTGGCGTCGACCCTGGTCGGTCTGGCCATCGCGATCAGCGGACCGCGTTTGAAATACGAAGCGAGGGCGAAACATGGGCGCTCGGGAACTCGGTGAATCACAAGGTTCAAAATGGCTGGTTATGGTTAAGCTTGTCTCAACGGCTTGCAGCGCCGGCTCCTTGCTGCGCTGGATCAGGTCCGGCCGAACTCGTCTTCGATGCGCACAATGTCGTCCTCACCCAGATACGACCCGGTTTGAACTTCCACCAGCTCAAGCAGGATTTTGCCGCGATTGGACAGGCGATGTATCTCGCCTTGCGGAATGTAGATGCTTTCGTTTTCCTGCAGCGTGAAAATATCCTCACCAACCTGGACTTCAGCCGTTCCGCGGACCACCACCCAGTGCTCGGAGCGATGGAAATGCTTTTGCAGGCTCAATCGCTTGCCCGGTTTGACGAACAGCCGCTTCACTTGAAAGCGCTCGCCATTGAGCACCGACGAATAGCCGCCCCAGGGGCGATAGCTCGTCTGGTGCGTTTCGGTCAGATGCTGGGTGGCGGGGTCCGCCTTGAGACGCTTGACGACATCGCCAACCGATTGCGCCGCCGAGAGCCGCCCCACATAGATTGCGTCTTCACTGGCCAGAACAGCAATGTCCTCCAGTCCATCGACCACCACATGGTGCTTTTCGGAAATGACCAGCGAACCAGACATGGCATTGAGGGTAACCTTGCCCATTCCCAGATTGTCGTGCTCGTCGCGTGATCCGCTTTTCCACACAGCATCCCACGATCCGAGGTCCGACCAGTCGATCGGGGCCGGAACCACCGCGGCCAGCGCGGTTTTCTCAAACACCGCATAATCGACCGAGATGCTCTCAGACTGTGAAAAGGCCCCGGCATCGAGACGATGGAAATCGAAATCCTGCACCGCTTTTTCAACCGCCTCGAACGCGGCCGCATGAACTTGGGGCACCAGCTTCTCGCATTCCTTAAGGAACACCGATGCCTGAAACAGGAACATGCCCGAATTCCAGTAGTAGGAGCCCGTAGCGATCATCTCGGCCGCTCTGTTCGCATCGGGTTTTTCCACGAACCTGCGCACATCGTGAGCACCCGAAGGCAGCCGATCGCCCGCCTCGATATAGCCGAACCCCGTCGCCGGCTCAAACGGCATGATTCCGAAGGTCACCAATCGCCCCTCAATCGCGGCAGCTTCGGCAACATCAAGCGCATGAATATAGGCATCATCGACCTTGATACGGTGGTCGGATGGAAGGACGTGAACGAGCACATCGTCCGACCTGCCCGCTGCCAGAAGACTGGCCGCGACGATCGCGGGCGCCGTGTTGCGGGCAACCGGCTCGAGCACGATTCTTTGGATCTCTATCCCCACTTCCAGCGCCTGTTCAGCCACCAGGAAGCGATAAAGCTCATTGGTGACGACGATCGGAGCGTCATAACGGGGGTCGCGGCTCAACCGCAGCAGGGTCTCCTGCAACAGACTATGTTCACCCGTCAGCGCGAGAAATTGCTTGGGCCGCGCCGTGCGCGAAATTGGCCAGAGCCTGGTGCCGGTTCCCCCGGCCAAAACGACGGGGACAATACGCCCATGGCCATTTCTGGTTTTGCTCTCGGTCATCGGGTTCCCCTACCATTCAAATGTGTGGTCAGCTTGGCCATCATCGCCGAAAGCATTGCTTGGGTTGCCTGTGTGCTTCCGGTCTCGACGTAGCACCTGAGTTCAGGCGCATTGCCCGATCGTCTGAAATGGACGACGTCTCCCCGGACGGTAATCAGCCTTGTGCCATCGGTCGTGTCGATGGCTCTGGGCTCGGCAAGGCTCTCGTGGAAACTGGCTCGCAATTCGGCCGATCGGGCCAAAGCCTCGACCAGTTGTTTTGCGTCTTCGGGCTGAACATCCTTGAGGCGGTCCGCCTTCATAATCCGAACCGGCAATTCCGAAACCAGATCGCCGACCGACACACCGCGCGCTGCCGCCTCGGCCAGGACGGCAATAATGGGCAACAGAGCATCCCGGGTCGGCAGCCGCTTGAGGCTTCCCAACCCAAGTTCGAAATCGCTCTCCAGCAGAAAACCGCCATTAGCCTCGAACCCGACAACCCTGTCTGTGCCAAGCCGCGTCATTTCCTCAACGACATAGGGCGACCCGATCCGCGTCCGGCTTATGGTCTCAAACCAACCGCTCTCTTCCATGGCGCTGGTCGAAGTCAGCGGCGTCACCACGGCCCTGGCGGCAAGAAACCGGGCCGTTAATGCTCCCAGCACGTCGCCACTGATCTGGAGGCCGGTGGCATCCACAAGCAACGGCCGGTCGCCGTCGCCGTCCATGGAGACCACAGCATCAAACGGCCCCGATGCCAACGCCGCGTGAATTTCCGCCATGGCCGAAGGCTCGATGGCCTCGGTGTCGACCGCAACGAAAATCTCACTCCGCCCCACGCCGGTGCACGATGCGCCCAACGCTTCGAGTACGCGCAGAAGGATGCCCCGGCCCACCGTGGAGTGCTCGAAAACCGCAATCTTTAGGCCAGCCAGCGCATCTGATGAAAATGCCCCGGTATACCGCGCTTCGTATTCGGCCTGCGCGGTTGGTTCCTGTTGCGGCAGGAAGGGGTCGAAATCGGGAACGGCTTTGAAAAGCATCTTGGCCGCCGCCTTGATGGGCTCTTCGTCGCTCTTGAGCAGTTCCCCATCGGGACGGTAAAATTTCAGGCCGTTGTAGTCGGGTGGAATATGACTGCCGGTGACCATGACGGCGGGAATGCCACGGTTGAGCGCATGGGCCGCGAGCGCCGGCGTGGGCAAGGTTCCGGCATTGACCGGTTTCCAGCCCAACGCCAGGAGCGCGCCGCCGACCAGCGCCGCAATCTGGGGGCTGGACGCCCGCAGGTCGCGGCCGATCAACACCTCTTTGCTGCGCGCATCGGCGCAGGCCGTTTCAAGAAACGCCCCGATATGGGCAAAGACCACATCGCGGGTAAAACCGTCTGAAAGCCCCCTCAGACCGGAGGTTCCGAAACTCACAGCAGGCGGTAATGACATCGTTGCGCCCTAGTCTTACGTTTGCTGCCAGCCTAGTGCTGTTTAGCCGTCGTAATATCCATTGTAATTTTTTCCGTAGCGTGACTGGCTGCGCACCTGCTGGTTGAGAATGGCAAGCATGGGCGCTTCGGGATTCTTTGCCTGTTCAAGCCGGCTCAGGGCGTTGCGCACTTCGGCCTGGGCGGTCGAAGACCAGCGCACGACAAAGACCACAGCGTCGGCATATTGGGAGAGATAAAGCCCGTCAACAACCGGAAGAACCGGCGGCGTATCGAGAATAACCACCTCGAAATTCTTGACTGCCGCAGCAATCAGGCGGGCAAAGGCATTGCTGGCAATCAGCTGGTCGGTTGGAATCTCGGAACGCTTGGACCCCACAACCACGCTTAGCCCGGTGTCCTCGTCACGAAGAATGATCGAAGACAGCGATTCGCCCTCGGTCCGGCCAGCCAGGTATTCGAACAATCCGAACTCGGATTCGATGCCCAGGTTCTTGTGGATCGCCGGACGCCGCAGATCGCAATCGAGAATGAGGGTTTTTTTGCCCGATTGCGCATAGACCCGCGCCAGAGACAAGGCCACGGTCGTTTTGCCTTCATCGGGTACCGACGACGACACCATGACCACCACGCCGTTGCCATCGGCCCCCTTGAGCGTCAAGAGTCCGGCATCGGGGCTCTTGGCCCGGCGCAAATGCTGATCTACAATCGCCCTGGCCCGCCGTATGGCCTCGGAAAACTGCGAAAGTGGCGCCGTGATCAGCGTCTCGGCCGCCGATTGAGCGTCGGCATTGAGCCGCTGGAGCGGAATGTCGCCAATTACAGGCAGCCGCGTCACCAGACTGAGCTGGCTTTCGCTGGTAAAGCCGCCAACGAAGTTCTCATAGACAAAGGCCAGCCCAATTCCCAGGCCCAGCCCTGCAAAACCTGCCATCAGCAGGATAAGCTGCGTGTTTGGAAAGGCCGGGCTTGCCGGCGGCAGCGCGCGCGATACGATCCGGCTATCAGCAATCTGCAGCTCGGACTGTACCTGCAAATCGCCCGAGCGCGCCAGAAGCGACTGGTACTGCGTGCGGGCCAGATCGGCCGATTGCTGGAACTCATAGAGCTGGGTCAAAACATCGACCGGCAAATTGGAGGACAAGACGTCGGACCGGATCTGCTGTCGCAACCCGCTTGCCCGATCGTCGAGTTCGGCAACCTGTGAACGCAGATCGGTCAATTCCTGACTGGCGCGCTCGGCCATCGCCGCTTCGACCAAAGCCAGCTCCTCTCGCAGATTGATCACCGCCGGCGAATCGGCCACGGCATCGGAAAGATTGGTTGCGAGGGCCTGACGCTGAGCGTCCAGCTCGGCAAGCGCATCGGATTCCAGTTGCGCCACAAGGCTAGACCAGTCCCGCGACGCCGTCGCTTCGCTCAGCGTCTGGCTCAGGGCCTGCAACCGCTCGCGCGAGCCGGAAATCGACTGCAGGTCGTCGCGCAGGGCCGCAACCGAGCTTCCCGGCTCTGCGGCCAGCTGATCGATATTTTCGTTGATGAAGGAATCGAACTGCTCTTCGGACCGCCCGATATTTTCGCGGGCCAGTTGCAGGCGCGCCTCTAGCACCTCGCGGGCCGCAAGAACGCCCTCGATCTTGGACTGCATCTGATCCTGGATGTAGGCCTCAGCCAGGGTATTGGCCAGTTCCGCTGCCTTTTGAGGTTCTTCGGACCGGGCCTGCACTGAGATCACGTAGGTCAGCCCCCGGCGTTGGACCGAGACCGCTGCCTTGACTCGATTGAGCACACTTTGCACAGCCGCGTCACCCTGCGGCAGATCGGCATCGCCCAGGCGCAGCAGCGCCAGTATCTGATCGCGCCAGTCCAGCCTGATGCCAAACTCCTCGTCCGCCAGCAACCCCTGCCTGTCAATGACATCGAGCAGCACGGTTTCGGAGCGCAAAATTTCCACTTCCGAATCCACCCGCGCGTTTTCAGTCGATGCGCTGGAGATCTGCGCATCGGGATCGATCAGCGCGTTGCGCGAGGTATCGACCAGAATAAGCGTCGAGGCCGAATAGATCGGCGTCAGGGCAAAAAGCGCAATGCCCGCGATACCAAGGCAGACGAAAAGCGTGGCCAGTATCAAACTCAACCGCCGTCGGAGCAGGTTCAGAATACCCCGGATATCGATTTCTTGATCTTCCATAATCTTTCCAGATTCGCGGGGAAGAGGGCGGTTAGCCTTCAATTGTGCTGGCTTGGCCCCAATTGTTCAATGATTATCGGCTCTTGACCAGACCTTAGACACACAGCCGTCAGCCGGTCACTCATATATGCACCAGTATCGATAGCGATCTGTTCAGGCGTTATCAGCGGGCGTTCGACAATTGTATGGCCATGCACAACGCAATAGTCCGATTGCCAACCGTTATTTTCCGCCGCATCGGTCTCATGGCGGAACCACCTGAGGTCCCGATCCGTCTGGTCCTTAAGAGCGATTCCGGGGCGCAACCCCGCATGGACCAGCACATAGCTCCGAACGCGGATCATGACCGGCAGATCGGAAAGAAACTGAACGTGCTCGCGCGGTATGTAAGCCTCGAGCACAGCGCGATTGGTCTCCCAACTGCGTGCGCCGGGGTCGAGTTGGGATATGCTCACTCCATAGGACGCCAGGGTCTCTATGCCCCCGAACCGGCACCACCACTCAAGGGCCTCGGCGCTTTCAAACGCCTCGAGCATGGCCTGTTCGTGATTGCCCGAAAGGCAGAACCTGCGAAAGCCCCATTTGGGGGGTGCCAGAAGATGATCTATGACCTGTGCGGAGGATGGGCCGCGATCAACGACATCGCCGACCAGGACCACCCATATGTCTTCTCCCACAACTCCCGCATGGCGTGCGATCTGCTCCTCGAGTGCTTCGAGCAGGTCCAAGCGCCCGTGAACGTCGCCGATGACGTAGAGAGCTCGGGGGAATTCATCGCTGGCGAGCCGCGGCGCACCCCTGCGGGCACTTTCTGGTTCAAAAGCACCGAAAATGCGGGCGAACAGCTTTTTCATCGAGTTTTTTGCCGCCGCCCATATTCGGTCACACCGCCCAGCCCCAGGCCCAGCAACGCGGAAAAAAACAGTGCATTCGCCTCCATTTCCAGCGAGAAATCGACAAGCGAATGCAGCGCGGCCGTTATGATGATGCCCAGCGAGGCCAGTGGCAGAACCCAATCGGATTTGCGCCGGATAAACAGCCCAATGCAGCGAAAACCTATGCCCAGAACGACAAGCAGCGGTATCGAACCAAAGATTACGCCATATTCCACCCACAGCGCCAGATACGTCGAGTGCGTCTTGTTCCAGACAAGGTCGGGACTGACCGGCAACGCGTGAAACAGGGGGAATGCCGCCTCAAAACTTCCCCCGCCAAAGCCGAGGAACGGTCGTGAAGCGATCATATCGCCCACCTGCCGATAGAGCGCTGCCCGCACATCGAAACTTTGTTCCACGCTTCCCAACCGGTCCAGCGTGCCCGAGCCGAAAAGCACGGTCATGGCGACGGCCAACCCCACCCCCAGCACAACCATGAACACCGAAAGCCGCGGTTGGCGCCGGCCAAGCTTGAAAACGTATCCTATGGCGACCACAACGCTGCCGGCCAGCCCTGCCGCAAGCCCCATCCGCGACTGCGTCGAATAGAGAGCGATAATGAGAAACGACAGGCCGACAAGCAGGAACATGATGGTGGCAGTCGGGACCTGCCGGCTATCAGTGGCTTTTTCAACGGCCTGTGCGGTAAGGGCGGTGCCCAGTACCATTCCGAAGGCCACGAAGGTCGCATAGGAGTTGCGATTGACAAACGTCCCTGTCGCCGACCCCAGATATGCCCATTTCTCGAGAAAGAGCAGCGTGTCGCCGAATTGGGTCAGGGCCAGTAGGCCATAGACCGCATGCGCAACAATGACCCAGAAGAGCGCTCCCGCTGTGAACCTTGCCCGCTCACGATTGGCGCTCACCTGCAGGACAAGGAAGAAAAAAAACCCAAAGGTCAGAAGCTGGACGAGACTGTGAAAGCTCGATCCAGGCGCTATTGAAAGGGTGGATGACGCCACCTGCGTGCCCGGGGCGACAAAAACCGTGCCCACCGGCACAACGAACTGGATGACCGCATAAAGACACAACAGCGCCCACAGCCCGGTCAGAACCGGAATATCGGACAGGCCAATCCGGAAATTGTCGCGCTGCCAGAGCATCACGATACCATAAACGACCCCCGCACCTCCGACCAGCGCCGCATTGATCGCCCAGAAAACCGGCCTGTTGGCGCCCAGTGGTATGGGAACCAGAAAGAGAAAAGCGATCAGGCCGATCGCAAGGATGTGGTTGAGCCGCTTCTGCCCTTTGGTGTGGCGATTTCCACCCGACGCGGCTCTCGTGACCTCAAATCCGGAAACGTCGATCGCCATCTAGGCTCGTGCCCCCATATTTCGGGCTTCAGCGCGCACCACGGTGACAAACCGCTGCTGGATTTCCTCAGGAAGCGTATCGACAATTGCGGTGACGCGTTCGCGGAACGCCGGATTGGCTACATATCGCGCGGCAATTGATCTGATGCCCCGCCGCGACTGCGCCAGAAGCGCCAGGTCGGCCAGATGGCCCGCCCCGGCATAGGTCCCAAGTGTTGCGTAATGGAGTTCGGCAAGGGCCACGCGACGCTCTGCCAGCCATTGCTCATTGGGGCCAACCGACTGAGACCGCTCAAGGGCGGCAACCGCCGTTTCGACCTCACCCAGCGCGTAATGCGCCAGGGCCCCGATATAATAGCCATAGCTGTGACTGGGCATTTGGGAAACCGCAGTCCCCGCCGTCTCGATGCAGGAATGCGCCACCGCCGACATCCGTGCGGTCGGGGCCAGGTAAAATGACAGCCTGGTCATCGTTTCGTCGCAGATTTCAAGCGCGACATTGGTCCCAAAGGTCGAGGGCGGAACCGGCGCCGGTTCAAGCATCAACCGCTCAAAGATTTCCGAGCGTGGCGCAAACGAGAACGCGAACGGGGCGAACTCACGGGCAGCAAGATAGCCCCCTGACGATCCCAGAATCAGGGCAGACACAATCAGGATCAAGCCGTTGAAATGAGAAGACATCGAAGACGCGCAAATCCCATATTTCCCAAGCTTGCGCAGATCGGCGCAATAGGGTCAAGCGTCAACGCCGCTAAGGGTTAAACCTCGTCAAAAACAGCGCAAATCCACTCTATCCACATCAAAATGTATTCAAACAAGCGACAAGTTCGAAAGGGTTTGGCGTCAGGATGGGAATCAGCTGAAGGCTTTCTTGTGCGCTGGCGGCGCTGCGAAGGGCGCCGTGGTGCAGCCCTGCTGGTGGAGAAATGATCGACTATGAGCATCGCCTCGCTTGTGTCCGGCGCCGCACTGGCGCTCTCGCTCGCCCTTGCCGCACCCCCTGCCCTCGCTCAGACGGTCCAGCCCTCAACCAACGCGGTCCTGTCGGGATCGGACATGCGGATCACCACCTCATCGGCCACACCCGCCCCCCTGGGCCTGCAGATCTTCTGCATGACCTCCCCAACCCATTGCGCCTCGGCCCCCGCCACCCAGGTGCACATGGACACCAATCTCATGAGCGTGCTCAATTCGGTCAACCGCTCGGTCAATGCGTCGATCCGCCCCCAGAGGCGCACAACCCAAATCTGGACCGTTGGCGCAAGGGTCGGGGACTGTAAGGACTACGCAATGAACAAACGCGTCCAGCTCATCGCCCGCGGCGTGCCCGCCGGCGCCCTGCGCCTGGCCATCGGCTTTACAGCCCGCGGCGAGGGCCATGCCGTGCTCGTGGTGCGCACCAATGCCGGCGACTATGTGCTCGACAACCTCACAAGCCAGATCAAGCCCTTCAACCAGACCGGCCACACCCTCGTCGCCATGTCCTCCAACGACCCCAAGCGCTGGAACACTATCTCCTAGTCATCTGAATCTGACGTTCGGCTCATTGTTTTTTGACAGAAGCGTTTGACTGCGGCGAGGATGTTGTCGGCGGATTTGACCCACTTATACGGTTTCGGGTTCTCATTGTGCGCTTGGATGAACGCGGTGATATCGGCTTCCAGTTCGGTAGTTGATCGGTGCACGCCGCGCTGGAGCTGTTTGCGGGTCAATTCGGCGAACCAGCGTTCGGCCTGATTGATCCAGGATGCCGATGTCGGCGTGAAATGGACGTGCCAGTGAGGGCGGCGCGCGAGCCATGCCTTGATCTTTGGCGTTTTGTGGGTGGCGTAGTTGTCCATGACTATATGCCCGGCGCCATGGGCAGGGCCGGTCGTTCCCGATCGAGCGCCTGGATCTGGGACTTTTCATCCACGCATAGAACGATCGCCCGATTGGGTGGTGACATGTAGAGCCCGACGATGCCCTGCACCTTTTCCACAAACAGCGGATCGGTCGAGAGCGTGAACGTTTCGCTCCGATGTGGCTGCAGCCCGAAAGCGCCTCAAAAGCGCCGGATGGTGGTGTGTGACAAGCCTGTCTCGGCGGCCATGGAACGGATCGACCAATGGGTTGCATCCCTGGGCGTGGTGTTCAGCGTGTGCTCGATCACCGCGGCCACATGTGCATCCGATACCGTGCGCGGCAGCCCAGGGCGGTATTCGTCGGTCAGCCCTTCGATCCGGTCTTTGACAAAACGCCGCCGCCATTTTCCGACCGTGTACTCATGACCCCCAAGGCGAGCCGCGACTTCCTTGCTGGGCAACCCATCAGCACACAGCAGGATCATCCGACACCGGTCCGATAGCGACCGAGGCGCTTTATGTCGGCGAACCTGAGCTGCGAGATAACTGCGCTCCTCAATGCCGGGGACAACATCATCCGCAATCCGACCAACCATCGAAACACCTCCTGAGTTCGACCCCACAAAATGATATTGGGCTGTGGTGACGATTTAATCATTTAAGCCACAGCATGACGCTGGCAATTTTGACGAAGCCGAGGAAGTGGGCGGCGCGCTTGTCATATCGAGTTGCGATGCGGCGCCACTGCTTGAGCTTGGCGAAAAAACCTTCGATGCCCCAGCGTTGCCGATAGGCGATCTTGTCGTAGCCATGTTGGTATTTGCGGTGGCGGCGGGGCGGGATCACTGGCTCGCCGCCTTCATCGAGAATGACATCATGGAGGCTATCGGCGTCATAGGCCCGGTCGGCGAGAACTTTGCCCGCGGCCAGTCCGGCGACCAGATCGCAGGCGGGTGCCATATCATTTTGCTGACCCGGCCCGAGCGCAAAGCGGACCGGCAGGCCAAGCGCATCAACTACGGCATGGAGCTTGGTGCCGAAACCGCCACGGGAGCGACCGAGAGCCTGGGTTTGCGCTCCCCCCTTTATGGATGGCCCGCCCCTCCGTCCGGCGCCCGTGTAGGATGCCGGTGTTCAAGAAAGGAAGGAACGGACCATGAGCATGGTGATCCTCGGTATCGACTTGGGCAAGAACAGCTGCAGCATCGTCGGTCTCGACGCAGATGGAACGGTGATTGTGCGACGGCGGATGCGTCGCGACGGGGTGATCGCGTTCGCCGCCAAGTTGGCGCCTTGCACGATGGCAATGGAAGCGTGCTGTGGTGCCCACCATATGGGCCGATCGCTTGCGGCGCTCGGGCACGAAATTCGGCTGATGTCGCCGGAGTATGTGCGGCCTTACGTCAAGGCGCAGAAGAACGACGACCGTGACGCCGAGGCGATCGCCGAAGCGGCGACCCGGCCAACCATGCGTTTCGTCGAGCTCAAGAGCGAAGAACAACTCGACGTTCAGACTCTGCACCGGGTGCGCGACCGTTTGGTCGGCGAACGCACCTCATTGACCAATCAGATAAGGAGCCTTCTGTTGGAGCGCGGGCACGTGGTGGCGCAGGGCCACGCCCGACTGCGCCTCTTGCTCGGTGAATTGTTGGACTCCGGCACGGATGCGCTGAGCCCGCGCATGGCGTTCCTGCTCGGCGACATGCGTACACGCTGGGACGAGTTGAACCGCCGCATCACCGCCTTTGATGCCGAGTTCGTAACCATGGCTCGCACCGACGATCGGGCCCGGCGGTTGACAGGCATTCCCGGCATCGGAGCGCTGAACGCCACCGCTCTGGTAGCCGCGGTGGGCAGCGCGGCTACCTTTTCGAGGGGACGCGATCTTGCTGCATGGCTGGGGCTCGTGCCTCGCCAGGCCACCACCGGCGGCAGGCCGAAGCTACTCGGGATCACGAAGCGGGGCAGCCGTTATCTGCGCAAGATGCTGATCCAGGGCGCGCGATCCGCCATGTCCTCGCTGGCCAAAACCGACACTGCAATCGGATCGTGGCTGCGTGCGCTTCTGGCCCGCGCCCATCCCAACGTGGCCGTCGTCGCGCTGGCCGCGAAGATGGCCCGCACCGTCTGGGCGCTGCTCCGCCATGGAAGGATCTATCAGGTGGCGTCGATACCGGCATGAGAAACACGCGTCCGAGTATACTTCGCCGGACGCGATGATCTGCGAGTGGTGAAAGGAAGATGGCCTGACAGTCGATCGGTGTCCCGAAAACCTCCGGCGCAAAATGGCCTTCGAGGCCGGCCCCTTTATGAGGATCGGAACGCGCGGATCTCCATCTTGGCGGCGGCCATCGTGCCGACATGCCGGATACGTTTGTGCAGACTGATCACGTTGTCACCCAATTGTCGCTTGCAACCGGGGCGGGCCATACGTTTGCGCCGCGCCCCTGCGGCCTGGGCCTGGGCGCGGATCACTGTGGCGTCGATGGCCAACCATTCGAGATCGGGAGCGTTCGCGACCGCCTCGAACAGACGATCAAACACGCCCATCTCGATCCAGCGGTAATAGCGCCGCTTGACCGTCTGGTAAGGACCGAACCGGTCTTCGGGCAGATCGCGCCAGCGGCCACCAGACCGGGCCATCCACAAAAGCGCATTGAAAAACCGACGCCCATCACTACGTGGGCCGCGCTTGCCCTTGCGACCGCCCGGGACAAACGGCTTGATCTGTTCCCACTGATCGTCGCGTAAAATCTCACCATCCATCGCTGACCTCCCAAAGGTCAGCGTTGAATCTGATTTGCCGCGAAGGGGGAAGGCAAAGAGCATTCGGCACCAGTGGCGTTATCACCCCTCCTCAGTGATTCCGGACCTCTCCGGGGATCGAATCCGACACGAGACCGCCCTGACCTGTCGCGGCTTCTCATGCCCTGCCCTCGCCTGCCCCACGCGATCAAGTTCCGTTTCGGTTTTCCGCGTGAAATGCCAAGTATCTTTGCGCGGCTTTTAGGCGGAGCGGCCATTTGTTGCACTCATTCCGATCTTTGCGGGAACAGATGCGGCCAGGCACACGCTCTTTTGCTCTTGCATGCGTTTGACCCCATCTGAAGTGCGCGGAACGCTTCGTTGGCAATTGGCGCGGTTGATGCCGAAGACAGTGAAACGCTGTCGCGCCCGCGGCCTTCCAGGACGTAGACTCATAACTTCTGATCCACAGACGCGCTGAGAAGAGCTTGAGTGCGGCGAGAAAGTTGTCGGCGCGCTTGTCGTATCGGGTCGCCAGGCCGGGCCCACCACTGGCGACAGCCCGACGATCAAATCCGGTGCCCTGGCGACTTTCTCGTCCGAGGTCCGAGGCCCGATCCCCCGATCATCCGACCCGGCCACGTGGCCATCGCGCTCATTTGACATAAGTTGTTGTTTTTGCTATTGTGGTGTAGTCGATTAATAATGGGAAAGCAATCATGAGCCGCGCTGCCGCAAGCTCCACAACGCTCAAGAGCTATCGCCGTGGCGGCGCCATGCTCGTCAAGGCAGCGATCGGTCGGCTCGAGATCGATCCGGCGAGTGTGACACCGATCCTGATGCTCGAAGCGCTCCGGAACGATTTTGTTGGCGGGAAAAGCGTCTGGACGCCAAACACGGCCTGTGTCTATCGCCAGCACATCAGGACGGTGTTCGAGGCCGCTCCGGTTGAAGCGAGCGAGAAGGAACACGCTGACCGGCTGCGCCAAGAAACTCTGGATGCCCTCAAGGAGCGCACGGGCACCCCGGTTCCGGCTCGCGGCGCGAGCAAGAAGGTGCTCGTGCCTATGCGCGAGGAACTCGACGATCTTTTGGGGCATCTTAGATCGAAGGTCGCCGGGCATGGCGACATCATCGATTTCGTTCTGGCGCTTTACCTGCTCATCATGCCGCGTGTCGGGCTGCGCCCGATCGAGCTGACTTGGGCCGAGCGCCAGGGAAACAGCCTTATCGTCAAGACGGCAAAGCGGGACGGACGGCCCCAGCGCATCGTCCCGCTCGAGAACTGGCCCGAGAACTATCTGTTTGCCCTCGATTTGCTGCTTGCAGCAATACCGCGTGACCTCAGCGAAAAGCAGTTCACAAAGTTTCGCAACCTATTGGCTTCGCGCCTTGCGCGCGCGTGTAAATGGACGCGCACGCGCCGTCGGCTCTGCCTTTACTGTTGCCGCCATATCGCGATCGCGAACTGGCGGGATGTGGGCATGTCCTCCCATGAGATTGCCCAGCTGGCCGGACATGTTGGACTGGCCGGCCAGCTCCATTATGCCCGGGGACGGTCTGGCTATGGAGGCCGGTATATCTTTTATAAGCACCCCCAGCAGGACAATGAGAACCTGGCCGCTGCGGCGGCAAACGTGGAGCCAAAGTCCCAATTGCCCGCGCGGGCTGCCTCCGGCTTCGAAGAGGCCGATTTTCCCGTCCCTTCAGCCACGCCCGCAGAGACAAGCGGGAGCGATGGCGAAGAGCTCTGGCGCCAAGCCCGCGAGAAGGCCGACAAGGAGACTGAAGAGATGTTCGGCGGCCGTCCGCCCGGCTCGCTTCTACCACGTCCCAAAAAGCCCAATCCCGATGAGGGTCCCGACCCCGACGATGAGCCCTCCGCCTGAGAGGCTTTACGTCACCTGCGCGGTGGCCCGCCTGTTGTTGGCGTCAGCACAGCTGCAGAGCCCTTGCGTCATCGAAACTTCGGGAGGCAACCCCCAGTGTCTTTTACGAGCAAGCCCAATGCTCAGCGAAAGAAATGCAGAACAACACAGATAAAGATGCATTGTAAATAGTTTTGATTTATTAACCATCTCGCGTCAACAGTCTTGCATCGAACGGTGCAGTGTAATAATTTTGGTTTTTACTGTTGACGAATCACTTTTTCGCGGCGAACATCCGAATCGTTGCGTAAATGGAGATTTGTCATGCGTACCCCCTACCTCGTTTTTTCCACCGACCGGCTCAGTTCTGTTGAAGTTGAACTGCTGACCAGTGCTGAGAAAGAAGTGCGCTCCGCACTCGAAATGCAGAGCATGTCGATTATTGACGCCGGCCGCGCGCTTTCGCGGGTAAAGGCGCAGCTTGAACATGGCGTCTACAGTCTGTGGATTTCAGCGCGCTTCCCGTTCTCTATCCGGACGGCACAGAACTACGTCAACGTCTTTGAGAAACTGGGCAAGCATCACCAGCTTGTGGCGCATTTCTCGCCGACAACGCTCTATGCGCTGGCGTCGGACGCGGCCAGTGACGTCCGCCAGCAGGTTCTCGACGAAATCGAGTCCGGCAAACTTGCCAAGGATGACGAGATCAAGTCCCGCCTGCTTGAACTCGTCCCCAAAACCAGCCCGAATGATGAAGGCACGCCGGGTAATGGCGTCGACGTCCAGGATCTTGAATCCTCTTATAGCGAAGCCGTTGATCTGTTCCAGGGTTGGCGCGCCCGCAAGAAGCTTGCACGGCTGATTGACTTGCTGCGTGAGCTCGACCCCAAGGAGCTTGCCGATCGGCTGGAGCATCAACTGCTGATGCCGCAGGCAGATACTCAGCGGCAGGAACCGCAGAGTGACGAGAGCCGCACGCTGCACGACGAAGGTGCTCCGGCGCCGGCGCCGTAGACGATCCAGGTTACCCCTATTAGAAATGCCGCTCGCTGGAGCGGCATTTTCTTGTTTCAAAAAGCGAAATGGGTTTCGCTTTTGAATGGCCAAAAGTTCCGCGTCATGGGAACCACACCAGATCGCAGAGTGGTGCGCCGGCCCATGGCTTTCATCGCATTGCGGATGAGCCACACACCAGCGTGCACCTGCCACCTCTCCGAGATTATTCCTTGCCCTGCCTTGCTTCTACCATTATCGCACATCCAATTGAGCGCCTCATTACCGCGCGTTCACGGGGAAGTTCTCAGATAGGGTCAGGTATATAACATGTCCGATGAAGTCAGCAGGGACGATGACATCAGCCTTCTCGACATCGCCGTTGTCATTGCGGAATCCTGGGTTCTCCTGCTGCTCGTTCCACTCATCGCGGCGGCCCTGACCTTTGCGGCTCTGCGTTTTCTCGACGATCCCAGTCATACCGCGCAAGCGACCCTCCGACTTCCACAACAAGCCCACACAATGCTGACAACGCCCGAGGTCCTCGATCCTGCCATCGTGACGAGCGCATGGAGCGAACGGCACCCAGGCTCGCTGGCCCAAGCTCGTCACGCACTTGCCCGTTCCCTGGCGATTAACCCGGTTGAGCCGGCGGGCACCTATTCCATAACGCTCACGGCAGATTCGACGGAGCTCGCAGTACCCACGCTCGAGGCTGTGGTCACCTCCCTTGTCGAAGTTTCGTCAGTGGAGCAGGAGGATGGCATTGCCCTTGAGCAGCGCCTCGAGATTCTCAACCGCTCCCTTTCGATACAGCAGTCGAGCCTTGACAGCCTCATCGAGCTCTCCGACCGTCTTACCACGGCAGGATCGGATCAGGACCTGACTGCTGAACTCAACACAGTCAGCCAGTCCATTGTCGCCATCTCCAACCAGATTGCCACCACGTTAGCCGAGGCGCAGCCGGAGGCCGCTGTGCAGCCCGAGATTGTCGAGCAGCCTACCGTTCAGGTCACCGACAACACCCGCCAGCACATCCTGCGAGCCGTCCTGGTCGGGCTTGGCGTCGGCTTCATCCTGCTGATCGCCGTATTTGTAAGGTCTGGGCTCCGCTCCGCGGCACAAGATCCAGTCTCGCTCGACAAGGTAAACCGAATCCGCAGGGCATTCTGGCTTCCGCCCAAGCGTCCCGAAACTCAGTCATGAACCGGATTGAGTGCGGCACCCCATGAGAGCGATCAGCGGCGCCTTCGATGCTTTCCGCTCGGGAGAAGGGCTAAAGGGCCAGCTCCTGCGCGGCGGCGTGGGCTCCGTGGCGATCAAGATCGGGTCGACCGGGCTTAACGTATTGCTGGCGATCGTCTTGGCCCGCGCCCTGGGCGCCGAGGGTTTTGGGGTTTATTCCTTCGTCTTTGCCCTGATCACCATCATGGCCATCCCCGCACAGATGGGCCTGCCCAACCTCGTCGTGCGCGAAACGGCAAAGGCCCAGGCCGCCGGCGATTGGGCGCTGATGAAAGGCCTGTGGCGCTGGTCGACCCTTATGGCGTTGATGATGTCGGCCGCGCTCATGGCCATAGGCGCGCTGGCCGCCTGGGCTTTTTCGAACCAGCTGCCCCAAGGCGGGCTGACGGTGTTTTACTGGGGCCTGGTGCTGGTGCCGCTGGTCGCGCTGGGCAACCTGCGCGGCGCCGCCCTGCGAGGGTTGCGTCATGTCGTCCAGGGCCAACTTCCCGAATTCATCCTCCGCCCTGCTTTTTTGATTGCATTGGTTCTAGGCGCCCATTTCGGCCTCTCCACCCACGCCCTGACAGCCTCGGACGCCATGATGCTCCACGCCGTGGCGAGCCTGGTGGCGTTTATCGTCGGGGCTTGGCTACTGCTGAGGGCGAGGCCTCTGGAGCTAACTAGGTCAAACGCATATTCCCGTGGGCATCTCTGGCTCTCCTCAACACTGCCATTCGCCGCAATTGCGGGAATGAATCAGCTAACAAAGAGTACTGACCTTCTGCTCCTAGGCCTTCTAGGTGAGTCGACGGAAGTCGGCGTTTATAGAATCGCAGCGTTAGCTGCCGAACTTGTTGCGTTTGGCTTCACAGCGATTGGGATGATCGCTCACCCATTTATGGCTAGACTGCATGCCGAAAATGACATGCACCAGTTGCAACGCTTTGTGTCAGGGTGCACGGTCGCTTGCGTGTCGTTGGCGCTACCTGTGCTCGCAGTCCTTGTGTTCGCGGGCAGGCCGATACTGCTCATTTTAGTTGGAGAAGACTTCTCTGCCTCGTACGGACCGCTCTTGATATTGGCTTTCGCTCAATTCATAAGGTCAGCCGTCGGCGTAGTAGGCCCACTTGTCTCAATGACCGGGTACGAACGTCCTGCAGCAGGTATCTTAGCTTGTGTTCTGGCTGCAAACCTAGCGCTCAACGGCGCTCTTATCCCCATGTACGGAATAATCGGCGCAGCCTGGGCCACGGCGGCCAGTCTGGTATTGGAATGTGGACTGCTCTGGCTATTGGCTAAGCGCAAGTTGTCCATCGACACCACGATCATCCCTATAATCGCGAGACGAAAGAATGCAGCAAGATAAGATTTGGGACTACTTTCAGAACGAGGGTCTCGAGCACAACCAGTTTCCCGAGCACCGACAACGATTTGTCGCGTCGAAACTGCGGTCAACCGACGTCGTTTTGGACATAGGTGTTGGCGCCGGCGCCCTGGAACGGATCGCTGCGGGTAGAGGCATCACAATGTATGCACTCGATCCCAGCGAAAAGGCAATTGAGCGATTGCGGGGCGAGCTGGGCATGGGTGACCGAGCTCAAACAGGGTATGCTCAACAAATCCCATTTGCCTCGGATATGTTCGACGTCGTGGTTATGTCCGAACTGATCGAGCACCTAGACAACAAGGCTATAGATGACATTTTGCCCGAAGTATTACGCGTCTTGAAACCAGGTGGATACGCGTTGATCACGACGCCGTTTGACGAAGACTTCACGAATAAAATGGCTGTATGTCCAGACTGCGGAAAGGTCTTCCATCGCGTGGGGCACGTCCAGACATTCACAATGAATCGAATAACGGATCTGTTTCGTCATCACGGATACTCGATAAAAAAAAGCTACGTGACCACCTTTGTCGATTGGCGGCGGCACGGCCTACTTAACAAGCTCAAGGCAGTTGGACGGGTTGTCTTTGCTCGGATGGGGCAACGGTTTGCCGACCCGCACATAGTTCTTTTAGCTGAAAAGCCGTAAGGCAGCGGCATGTCTAGTCCAGATGGATCGCCTCGCATTGCTTTGTTTATAGGGGGGCTGAGCGGTGGTGGCGCTGAACGCGTTACGGTGACGCTTGCCAACGAACTTGCGCATTTGGGGCAATCAGTCGATCTTGTCGTAGCGAACGGAGAGGGGCCCTATCGAGATGAGATCTCCCCCCTGGTCAGACTAATTGATCTCGGCGTCTCACGTGGGATTTATGCGCTGTTTCCGTTAGTACTATATCTGTATCGCACCCGCCCCAAAGCCATCATTAGTTCGCTGCCAGTTCCAAACATCTTAGCCTCACTCGCTCGATTCGCATCTCCGTCGACAAAGCTGCTGTTAACTGAGCACAACACCGTAAGCGTCGATTTAAAAGGAACTTTAAAGCACAAGATTTTGCGAGTCGCTATGGCGAAATCGTACCGATTGGCGGATGAGATCGTTGCGGTTTCTGACGGCGTGGCGCGGGATATGGAAGCTGCTCTTGGCCTACCGCCGCAGACAGTTAAGACCATCTATAATCCTGTTATTTCAGCAACACTCCTGCAGCGCTCCTACGAGCCCGTTGAGTGGGAGGATGACGATCCCCTAATCGTTGCCGCAGGGAGGTTAGTCCCACAAAAGGACTATCCTACACTCTTACACGCGTTTGCGCATGTTCGGCAGCACAGAAGAGCCAAGCTGGTCATCCTGGGGGAAGGCGAATTGCGCACCTCGCTTCAACGTATGGCAAACGAGCTCGGTGTGGCTGAGGATGTGTGGCTGGCGGGCTTTGTAGCAAACCCCTATCCTTGGATGCGGCGAGCTGACCTGTTTGTCCTGTCCTCCTCATGGGAAGGCCTGCCGACAGTCTTACTTGAGGCGATGGCTTGTGGCACACGAGTAGTTAGCACCGACTGTCCCAGCGGCCCTCGCGAGATACTGCAGGATGGGCGCTGGGGTCGACTAACACCGGTGGGCGACCCCAACTCACTCGCAAGGGCAATGTTGGAAACCCTGGACAGTCAAATGCCGCCGGATTGCGGCGCTTGGCTGCAGAACTTTACTGCCGCGGCGGCCGGCCAGTTCTATCTGGAACTCTTGGAGATCGGAACGTCTCCACGCTTAAACGGCCAGTAAATTCCTCAGCACGGACTCGCGATGCTGCCATACTATTTGATGTTTGCTGCTCTCCTTACCTTGGCGGCTCTCGGGAAACTGCCAGAAACCAGACAGTTTTCCGGTGTTTGGTTGATCTCGTCGGCCATACTCCTCATCAGTTTTGCCGGATTACGTCGTGCCGGAGTAGGTTTCGACGACGTAAGCTATATCAAGGTCTTTACTACCATCCCACCGATAACTGAGTGGCTCAGCGGAGAGTACGTCTACTCGTGGGACAGCGCGGGAATGGAGCCCCTATATATAGCGCTTGGCTCAACCATTCGCACCTTCACCGAAAACTACACCTGGCTTTTCCTAATTATAGCAACAATATCCGTGTCGGCGACTGTATACAATTATCGACAGTATTCACCGATACCTGGCCTATCTGTACTTGTATACTTCTGCCATACTTTTCTATACCGCGATATGAACCAAATACGTGCCGGCATTGCTGCCGCCCTTGGGCTATTCTTAATTCGCCTCATCAGTGAGCGACGACACTATACAATTGCAATCACTATTGTGATCGCAAGTTTAATACACATGGGCGCATTGGCTTATATCATTCCGTATGCGGCCTCCTATATAAAGTTATCTAGACGACAGATTATTGCCGTCACTGCGATTTCCATAGCCTGTGGCGCAATAGGATTTTCCGGGATACTCGTGCAAGTATTACCTGACCTAGGACCCCTAACCGATAAGGTCAAGCGATACTACGAATCACAGCATGCCGAACCACTGGGCGTCACGGACATTACAAACCTAAAGAATCTGGCATTATTACTAGCAACGCTTGCATTAACAAGATCAGCGAGGCAGGTGACAAAGCATTTCGATGTCCAGGTTCTGTTCCTTTTCTTGGCTACAGCCTGGCGGTTCCTTTTTAACGACTTTGGCATATTGGCTGCTAGAATTTCCACCTTTTTTGGAATAGTAGAGCCGATACTAGTCGTTTCCCTTGCACTTTCCGTTCCCAATCGGGTTGCCGGGATAGCGTTCGTTATACTGTATGGAGCCGCCATGTTGACGCTGAATTTGATGCGCGGGTTTAATGAATATGGGTTGGCAATTTAGATGCGTATACTGCTTGTTCTCTCGACTCTAAAACGTAGCGGTCCGGTCAACGTGGTGTATGGGCTATTATCGCACCTGGAAACTGATGTTTCGACGACGATACTTACACTTTCACCTGAGCCATCGGAATCTCGGTGGAACGACTTTGCCAAGTTGGGCGTAAATCTTAAGTCCCTTGGCATGAAGCGCCTGGATGGTTTAATTAGGGGAAGAGAAAGGCTATCCGAGTACTTGGCGAGCTCGGAGTTCGACGTTGTTCACACGCATGGATTTCGAGCTGACGTGCTATTAGCCAAGTTAAACGGCACGAAATGGGTGAGCACTGCGCACAACTATCCCTACGATGACTACCCCATGAAGTTCGGACGCTGGCGCGGGCGGTGGATGGCGCAAACTCACATGAAGGCTCTGGGGGCTTGCGAACATGTTGTTTCGTGCTCCAGAGCAATTGAGGACCAGTTGGCCAAGCACGGAGTGATTTCGCGAACAATTCAGAACGGCGTGGATGTGCTAGGGGGTGCTGGACCGGAGCCCCGGGCTAGCGATGGCTTACAACGGCCCGTGTTTATTACTACCGGCAGTTTGATTACCCGAAAAAATGTTCGTGTCCTCATAGATGCATTCAAAATGTATCGACGCGCCAGGGACGGTTCACTGCTAGTGGTGGGCGAAGGACCCGAGCGCGGGGCACTTGAAGCTTATGCTGGGGATTCAGTGGTCTTTACCGGTCAAGTGTCAAATGTGCAGCCCTTCCTCAGTTCGGCCGATTGTTTTATCTCAGCATCGAGATCGGAAGGCCTGCCCAACTCGGTGCTGGAAGCATTTGCCGCAAGGCTACCGGCAATCCTATCCGACATTCCCTCACATCGGGAATTACACGATGCAGAACCGCGGGCCAGTTCGCTTTTCTCGCTCGAGGACGGCCCACATGCCTTGGCGACGAGAATGAGCAAATTCGCAGCCGGCCAACTGCTGACTGATGCCGCCGAGGGCACCAAAGCGGCCGCCAACATGTTTTCGGCTCAGAAAATGGCAGAGAAATACCAACTTTTGTACGACGAGATAGCCAATCCATGAGCAATGCAAGCTACAAGGGGGTGGAGCGCAAAATTGCGAGGTTGCTCGGCCGTTTTCCACGCGCAAAGTCCCGCGTCAAGGCCGTGTATCAATGGCTAAGTTACGAGCTGCACAAGAAGAAATATACTTCAAAGACTGAGAATTTCATACGGGCGGTAGAAACGGGAGTCGAGACATCTTTCTTTGGATATTATGACCGGTCACCTGAAAATGACGTTGGCCACATTCTCGTCAACACCTCAGATATCGATAGTCGACAATATCCAAGCGAACGCGATCCGCTAAGGGTTAGAGTGCTCGATAAGGCTGGCGTGAACTTATCTGAACATTCCACCCCAGCCTATAACTGGCAACAAGGGGCGCGCGCCCTTTGGATAGACCGCAATCGGTTTATCTACAATGACGTCGAGCAAAATGGCGCCAGATATACCGCACGAATGGTGAATTTAGAGACGGACGAGATTTGCTCTTATGAGCGACCTGTACAAGACCTATACAGAGACCAATATTTCCTATCGCTCAACTATCGTCGACTTCAAGCGCTGCGCCCGGATTACGGATATCGCGCTCTGCCGCCGCTTACCAAGGAAGAACTGAACGACACCGTTAGTGACGGAATCTGGCGAGTAGATTTTCGGAGCGGGTCGGACGAGCTAATCTACCCGTTGGAACAAGCTATAGAGGTTTCGTCTGCAAGGGACTTTTCAGACGGATATCATAAGTTTAACCATGCAATGATTTCTCCGCGCGGGGACAGATTTATAGTGCTGCACCGTCGCTACGTGAACGGCATCCGAGAGGACCGGTTGTTGGTCTGCGGTTCCAGCGGAGACTACATGAAGCTGCTTACCGATACCGGCATGGTGAGTCACTGCACCTGGATTTCTAGTTCCGAAGTACTCGGATACATGCGCGGGCAGAACGGACGCGATGGGTATTGGATCGTTAACGTTGAATCTGGTGAAATGCGTTCAGCGGCCGACGGAAAGTTCGACTTGTACGGAGATGGACATCCTCATGCCCATGGTGATTGGTTCGTAACCGACACATATCCCAACAAGGCGGCCATGCAGACTTTGCTGTTGTGCAACTGGCGTAATGGTGAGGTCCAGCTGCTTGGGGAATTCTACCATGGGCTGGCATATCGAGGAGAGTCGCGCTGTGATCTTCATCCGCGCTTTTCGCCTGATGGGCGGCGAGTTTATTTCGACTCGGTATTTTCCGGGACGCGTCAGCTTTATGTCATGGAGCTGCCTGAACTATGATTTCAGTCCTCATGGCTGTCTTTGCCAAGGAGCGTCCCGACAATCTACGCACCTCGCTCCAAAGTCTCTCAACCCAAACTTTGCAGCCGACTGAGATCATATTGGTTTGGGATGGCCCGTTGCCGGACAGATTGTCAGCCATCATCGACACCTTCCGCGGCGCACTCAACATTCGCGACGTCAAACTCAGTGTATGCCTCCGTTGAGGGCCGCCTTGGCCCGAGGGGCCGATCTGGTAGCAAACTATCAGTATGGATATCCTTACTGACAAAAGTCGCGTCGAGCGGCTCGAGATTGTGGACACAGGCCGGCGCCGGCGGTTCAGTGATGCGGAGAAGATCCGGATCGTTGAAGAAAGCTTGTCGGCCCCGCGAATGGGTTCGGCGACCGCGCGACGGCATGGCATTGCGGTGCCATTGATTTTTGCGTGGCGCAAGGCGTATCGCGAGGGACAGCTAGGTCACGAGGCGCCTTCGTTTTATCCGGTGCGCTTGGATGGGAGTGGGGGTCATGCCAGCGATGGCAGCCTTCCACCAGAGCCGCCCACGGATGGTTCAGCCAGTCCTGTCGAGATCGTGCTGCGCAATGGTCGCCGCATGATCATGCGCTCCGATATTGCACCTGAGGTGCTGGGTCGCCTGCTCGATGTGGTGGACCGATGATCCCGGTTCCGAGCGGGACGCGGGTCTGGCTGGCAGCGGGCCACACTGACATGCGCAAGGGGTTCAACTCTCTGGCGCTGGTGGTGCAGGAGGTGCTCAAGCGCGATCCCCATGGCGGACATCTGTTCGTGTTCCGGGGTCGCAAGGGCAATCTGGTTCGCATCATCTGGCATGATGGTCAGGGCGCATGCGTGTTCACCAAACGGCTCGAGCGCGGGCGTTTCCTCTGGCCCTCGCCGGCCGATGGTGTTGTGACGATCTCGCCCGCCCAGCTCGGATATCTGCTTGAAGGGATCGACTGGCGGATGCCGCAAAAGACCTGGCGGCCACTCTCGGCGGGATGACCATAGTGCACCGCGACACGGTGACTCATCTGGTGCAAAACGGGTCCAACCAGCTCGTGGCGAGGACCAGATTCTGGTAAGGTCACGGCATGGTCGAACCTGCCGGAAACGCCGAGATTGCTGCCCTTCGCGCTGCACTTGCCGCAGCCGAACAGCGTGCTGATCTGGCGGAAGCCGAAGCGGCGCGGGTTGTTGCAGAAAAGACCGATGGCGACGCCGAGATCGCCCGTCTCAAGCTCGAGATCGAAAAGCTCAAGCGCAGTCTTTATGGACAGCGCTCCGAGAGGAAGGCCAAGCTGCTCGACCAGCTCGAGTTCGAACTCGAGGATCTCGAAGCAGCAGCCACCGAAGACGAGCTTGCCGCCGAGATGGCCGCAGTCAGGACCACTTCGGTCCAAGCCTTTACCCGCAAGCGGGCACAACGGCGCGCCTTTCCCGAACACCTGCCGCGCGAGCGCCTCGTGGTGCCGGCACCGCAAGCCTGTGAATGCTGCGGGTCCGATCACCTGGTCAAGCTGGGCGAGGACGTGACCGAAACGCTCGAAGTGATCCCGCGTCAGTGGAAGGTGGTCCAGACGGTACGGGAGAAGTTCAGCTGCCGGGATTGCGAAAAGATCAGCCAGCCGCCGGCGCCGTTCCATCCCACCCCGCGTGGCTTTGCCGGCCCCAATCTTCTGGCGACGATCCTTTTTGAAAAGTTCGGCCAGCATCAGCCGCTCAACCGCCAGTCCGAGCGCTTCGCCCGCGAGGGCGTGCCCATCGGCCTCTCCACGCTCGCCGACCAGATTGGCGCTGCAACGGTGGCGCTCAAGCCGCTCCATGATCTGATCGCCGATCACGTGATGGCCGCCGATCGCTTGCACGGGGACGACACCACGGTGCCGATCCTGGCCAAGGGACAGACCAGAACGGGTCGGGTGTGGACTTACGTACGCGACGATCGTCCCTTCGGCGGCGCTGACGGTCCGGCAGCTCTGTTCTACGCCTCACCCGATCGCAGGGGCGAACATCCAAGAAGCCATCTTGCCAACTATTCCGGCATCCTGCAGGTGGACGCCTTTGCCGGTTACAACGGCCTGTTCGATCCCGAACGCCGCAGTGAGCCCATCCAGCCGGCCTTTTGCTGGGCGCACGGACGACGACCATTGTTCGAGCTCGCCGATATCGAGAGGGTGAGAAAGAAGAAGAGCAAGGGCGGCGCCATATCCCCGGTGGCGCTCGAGGCGGTGCGCCGGATCGACGAGATCTTTGCCATCGAACGCGATCTTTATGGCCTGCCGCCCGATCAGCGCCTTGCCGAGCGGCGGCGGCTTTGCACGCCACTGGTTGATGAGCTGCATGCCTATATGATGACCGAGCGCGAAAAGCTATCGCGTCACGCTCCCGTGGCCAAGGCCATGAACTACATGCTCGCGCGCTGGACAGGCTTTGCCGCGTTCCTTGAGGATGGCCGCATATGCCTCTCGAACAACGCGGCAGAACGGGCTCTGCGCGGAATTGCCCTTGGCAGAAAAGCGTGGCTGTTCGCCGGTTCGGACCGCGGTGCCCGCCGGGCCGCGTTCATGTACACCCTCATTGTCTCGGCCAAGCTCAACGATATCGATCCTCAAGCCTGGCTCGCCGACGTGCTCGCCCGCATCGCCGACATGCCGCAGAACCGGCTGGGGGAACTGCTTCCCTGGAACTGGAACGCTGACAAGGATGCCGCTAAGCTCGTTGCATGAGCCCTGCATCCCACTTCGTTGCCACCATCACCGTCATTCTCGAGGACGTCGAGCCGCAGGTCAGGCGCAAACTGATCGTGCCGCTCAACCTGCGCATGGATCGGCTCCACATCGTCTTGCAGATCGCCTTTGGCTGGACCGATAGCCATCTCTACGAGTTCCGCTACCAGGATATCGGGTGGGGCGTTCCCGATCATGACTTTGGCACCGATCTTCGCGACGCCTCCAAGGCAACACTGCTCCGGGTTCTTCAGGAAACAAATGCTCGTGCCATCACCTATCTCTATGACTTCGGTGATGGCTGGGAGCACACCATTCGGATCAACTTTATCTGCGAGCCCGAGCCCGGTGCCCTGTATCCCCAGTTGATCCTGGCCGAGGGACGGACCCCGCCCGAAGACATTGGCGGCCCTCCGGGCTTCGAACTCTTCCTCGAAGCGATCAACGACCCAAGCCATGACGATCATGCCGAAATGCGTGAATGGTATCTTGAGAACGGCTTCGATCCACGTCTGGTTGATGTCGATGCCATCGAAGGAGAACTCAAGCGCTACGCCCGCAAGTGGAATCCCAGGGCAAAAGCGAAATAGCTGCGGTCGTCAACGGAGGCTTACAACTCAGTCAGAATCGCGGTCTCGGCGCCGCCCTTGCTGTCGGGCTCGCAGAGAGTGCCAGCGAGTTGGTCGCTCGCATGGATGCCGACGACATCGCGCTGCCTGATCGCTTCGCTCGCCAATATGCCGCTTTTACGGAGAATCCTGCTCTGGATTTGGTCAGTGGTTATGCAGTGGAGATCGATGGCAACGGCACGCAGGGCCGCCTGCGAACGGTGCCAATCAACCACGAGGATATTATAAGCACCCTTTGGGCCAACCCGATCATCCATCCCGCGGTGATGTTCCGGCGTGACAAGATCTTGGCGGTTGGCTCCTACAATCCTTCACTGCGCCGTCGCCAGGATTATGAGCTTTGGTTCCGATGCGCGGCAGCGGGTATGCGGTTTGGCAATATACCCGAGCCGTTGATCGAGTACCGCTTCACACCCGACACCCACAAACGGCAATCACGCAAGGACATGTGGCAGCAGGGGGTTATCGGCTTTAACGGTTCACGCAAGATCGGTCTTCCTCTTTGGAAGCAGCTTGCCTGCTTCGTCCCGTTCCTACGTAGCCTGTTACCCGCTCCGCTCCAACACGTAGCATACCGCGCTATGCAAAGATTCGATCCGAGAAAAAACGAGCGGTCATCGCCCTGAGCAAACGCCGTAAACACGGTGCCTCAAGCCGGTTCAATACCGTCGATATGGTTCAAACCGCACAACGGTGTTTTCAATTCCCGTTTAGACTTGTCGATCATCGGCACATTGGCTGATCTCACCCCGTATATGCCCGCTCGGGGCCCGGCGGCGTTGACTTTCGGGCGGGCATGGGCGACACCGACTTGGGGATCGTAAACAGTCCTGCCATGGCAGAGAAAAGATGACCATGACCGACCATCCCGCCGCCCGCCCTAAGCGTCGCAAGGGCGGAAAAGTTCAGCAAAATCGGGATCTTACGCACCTCACCGCCCTCGGCGCCAGAACCCGCCGCATGCGCTATCTGCGCGATGCTGCCACCTTCCTCCTCCCGGTCCTCCTCACCATCGCGCTGCAAGCCCTGGTGTACCTCCTCATCTACACCCGAACCGGCCGGAATCCCTGGCAAAACGGCACAATCACCGCCCTCGTCCTCGCCACGATTCCCATCTTCTCCGCCTTCACCCTCAGCGCCTTCCGCCGCAACGAATCGCCCATTCTCGCCGCCGTCGCAGTGGTCGCCATCTACTTCAGTTTTGCCGTAAGTTTCTTATCTGCAATAAGAATTCCGCTTTCCTACAGCGCCCTCGCCGCCACCGCGCCCATCGCCATGGTGCTCATCGCCTTCGCCAATATCGGCTTCCACCGCTCCATCACCGCCCGCGTCGGCCTCATCGGTTTCACCGGTGCCCCCGCCGTCATCAATCTCCTCGGCTCCGGCGTAGCGCTCATCACCGATCCCGATACGGACATCTCGCAGTTCGATACGATTCTGATCGATCCAACCCAACACCACACCGCCGAATGGTCCGATATGCTGGCCCGCTGCTATCTTTCAGGCGTCGACATCATGCCTTGGACGCGATTCATGGAAATCCGCCTCGGCCGCGTAGATGTCGCCACCTTCGACCTGGCACATCTCGCCTATAGCCCGAGTCAGCTCATCTATGCCCGCACCAAACGTCTGCTGGATGTAGCCTTTGTGCTTGTCACTTTCCTTCTGACAGTCCCCTTAGCCATATTAACAGCCCTCTACATCTTGGCCCGCGATGGTTGGCCGGTATTGTTCATCCAACACCGAAATGGCTTCGGCGGCCGCATCTTTCGGATGTATAAATTCAGGACGATGTACAAGGGAACGGGGGGCGGATCGACCCAATCGGCAGACAAGCGCGTTATCCCGGGCTGTCATCTGATCCGGAAGTTGAGGCTAGACGAGCTACCACAGCTCTATAACATTCTCATTGGTGACATGAGCTTGATAGGTCCACGGCCGGTAGCGCATTACGTGGCAAAGGCAAGTGAACGGGCCGAGGCAAAATATGCCTTGCGCACCCTCGTGCTGCCAGGAATTACCGGCTGGGCTCAAGTGACCTCGGGCTACGCCGCAACAACTGACGAAGAGATCACAAAACTCGCTTACGACCTCTACTACATCAAGCATCTTTCCTTCGATCTGGATCTGCAGATCCTCTTCAAGACGGTAAAAACGGTTCTATTTGGCACCGGCGCCCGCTAGGCAGCCTTGGCGAAGCATGACGTGCTAACTCCAGAGGTTCTGGTCGACGTTCTCGACGTATCGAGCAACGATGTTCGCTGACTTCCAGCCACCTGCTGACATGATCGGCAGCAGTCCCACGCCTCGAGCTGTCAGGGTCTGTGCCGCACCCACGCGGAGGGAGTGACCACTTACCTTATAGGCTATATCCGTGTCATAGGCCTGCTCCGACAAGCGCTTGAGCACGCGGCCGACAACGCTTGGTGAGAGATAGCGGCGTCCGACCTTGGACTTGTAGATTGGCCGCAGCAGCGGACCACGCTCGATCTGCGCCGTTGCGATCCAGTCTTGAACAATCTCCGTAGTTTCACGCGAGAGATGCGCAACACGTCCCAAGCCCTCGGGATCATTTTTCGCACGCCGAACCAAAACAGACATCGTGCCACCTGGATTGAGCTGAAAATCCTCGACACGTAGAGCGATGAGCTCGCTGCGGCGGCAAAGCGTATCAAAACCCACCGCCACCAGGACGCGGTCCCGTAGACCGATCAGGTCGTCGCCGCATTGAGCCATCAGCTTTTCGCGTCGTTCAAAAGTGATGCCGAGCGCCTGCCGGGGGCGGCCAGGCTGGGCGCGCTTGACCCGCCGCACAGCCAGGAGCACCTCTTCATCATCGGCGATAGGCACATACCCGGCCAGGCGGTGCAGCTTGTTGATCGCGACGAGCTTTCTTTTGAGCGTGCTGGCCTTGAGCATGTCGCTGTGCTCATCGACAAATTTCGCGACCGTTTTAGCCTCGGCGGGCAGAGCCCGCATGCGCTTGCGACGGCACCAATTGGCAAACTGTTCAAAATCGCCGCGATAGCCGCGAATCGTATTGGTCGAGTAGGCACCCTCGAGCCGGTCGAGCAGGAACCTCCAGTTCATGGTTTTGCCCCCACGAACGTCCGCAGATCCTTTGCACGCAGCAGTTTTTTCGCAATGAGTGCTTCTGCAAGCTCTTCGATCACATCACGGTTCTCGAGCACCAGCTGCCGGACCTCTTCCATGAGCCGCGACAACTGGTCTTCTAACCATTGGTCGTCATGAACTTTGCCAAGGCCAGTGGACACCCCAAGGCGGTCGTAAAGACCCATTTCATACCGCCCGCTCGTGAGCAGGTCACTTGCATGCACCAGATCCGAGCGTGCGCCGGCACTTGGACCAGACCCCAGCAACTCGTCGGCGGCGCGACCGGCCAATCCGACTTTGACCATCGCCTCGAGTCGATCACGGGTGATCGGGGAGTCACCCCAGTCGGTCGCCACAGCCCCTTGGGAGTTGGCGGCAGGCAGAACCGAGGCCGAAACGACATCGACACCTAGTTTCAGGCCGACAACCGCATGTGCAGCCTCGTGCAGCGCGATTGGCCACAATGCATCAGGCGATTTAGGCGCGTCGAGATCGAAGCCAGCAAGAAGGTCGTCAACGGACAGGTCCCTTCCGCCGCGGCGCGCCAACCCTTCCGCCTGGCGCACACCGGACTCAATGTTAGCTGGCGCCAACCCTACAATCAGATTGGCGATCGTGTCGAGCGCATCCCCGGGCACGCGCGCCCCGCAATAGAATTCCAGGACCTCTCTGGCTTCCTGCGCGGTGTTCGGCGGGCGAACGCTGATGCGGGTTTCCAGCCGCCCGCCGCGAACTAGGGCTGCGTCGAGAAAATCAAAGTGATTGCATGCCCCGATCAACAAGATGTTCCGGCCGGACTTGCGGACTCGGTCGACCTGGATCAGGACGTTGTCAACGACAGGCGTCCACCATTCGCGCGACCGTTTCTCAAGCGTTGCTCTGTCGGGAATCGACTGGAGTTCGTCCAGCAGCCCGATCACGTTGTCGCCTGCAAGCAGACCGTCGAAAAATTCAGTTGAAATACGTGTCACATCTCCCAGGTGACCTTCGCCGGCATTGAACCAGGCGCCGACGCTCGAGCTATGAAAACGCCAACCGCTCGATTTCGCCAGCGCTTCGGCCAGAAGCGTCTTGCCTGTGCCCGGAGGCCCCTCGAGAACGCCAAAGCGCACCGCGGACATCGGCAGGGTCCCCCGCGCCACGGCCTCCAGATCCTGCCGCATGCCGTTGGCCCAGTCACGGACTTCACCGACGAGCGGCAACTGGTCGAGCCCGGGCACGGCGTCCGGGATCTGCGGCGCGGACAGGCGCGCGCGCAGCTGTCGGATGCGTTCGACAGCCTCACGCGCTTTTCTGCAGTTGCGGATCGCCGACATGATTGCGACCGGATCGAGCCCGTCGATGTCAGATTCGCTGAGCCCCCGCACGCGTTGGCCGGTCACCTCCGTGATCGCCTGGCGCACGGGGCTGACCCCGAGCCGCTCGATTTGAACGACATGATCGATGGCCGCACGCAAATCGCGGCTCACCAGTTGCGGTTCGGCCGTGATCCCGATCGCCGAGCGGCCGTCGGCCAAGGCGTCGAGGAGATTGCTGTTCTTGTCGCCCAAGCGCGAATGGCGGCCCGACTTGAGGATTTCGATGATCGCGTTTGGCGCACATTCGGTAAGCCCCTCCATGACCAGTGACAACCACGATTGGCTTGGCACGTGGACAAGAACACCGGTTGCTGCACAATTGATGTCGGCGATCCGGCGCAGCAAACGGTTGCCCATCGCGCTGCGGACGATCAGTTGGGGCAGGATGGCGCCGGCCGATTTGCGTTCGGCTGCGGCGAGAGGGCGGGGAAAACGGGACGGCATGACGGCTCCTTTCGCGCGCCCGCCGGGGGCGCTGCGGCTGGTCAAGATGGGGAAGGGGAAAGCGGCCGGGCGCGCGCCCGGCCGAAGATAGGGGCTAGGCGGCGTCGGCCGCGTAGGGCTTGGACACGAGCACACGGTCAAGCCAGTCGCGCACCATGACGGCAGCCGGCTCGCCCTCGTCCGCGAGATCGCGCAGGCTCGTGTCCAGTGCCGGCGGCAACCCGGTGCCATCGACCTGCCCCATCAATCCCATGCGCAGGGCCAGGGCGATGATGGTCGCCGGATCATCGCCGGGGTGCGCGGGATCGATCGCGCCCGTCGAGATGCTTGCAGGATAATCCGGTCGAGGCGTGCGGCGGGCTTGGGCAACCGTGGCCGCCTCGGCACCCTTCGACGGACGGCCGCGCTTGCGGCCGACGGTCACCGTGACTGCGCCGAGTGCCGGCGGCTGGGCCGGAGCAACAGCGACCTCGGGCGCGGACCGATCGGCGGGGTCAGAGTCGTCGGGAACAGCATCATGGGCCGGATCGGGATCGCGCCGGTCATTCCCGCCAATGCAATGATCGATGCGGGCCTGCACGGCCAGCGCAAAGCGGTGCCGCAGATGGTCGAGCGCCGCGCCGATGCCGGGGCAATCGAAAGTGTGATCGAGATCACGCGTGCCCACAACCAGATCGCGATCATCGCTGTCTTCGCAGTCGACGATCTGCATATGAACGTCGCTCACCGCCGGGTAGCCGCGATAGAACAACATGTGGGGAAGGACGAGCGTAGCCGCGCGCATTTTCGACTGCAGCATCTTCAGATACCCCTTGCCGAAGCTCTGGCTGCAGCGCTTGAGCTCGAGCATATGCCCAAGCTGGCGCGCGCGATCGATGACGATCAGGTCGGGCGCATAATGAAGGGCGGTGTAGCTCGTTGGGTCGAACCGCACCTTGGCCAAAGATCTGAAGTCATTGGATTTGACCGCCGCGACGGCCTCCTTGAGGATCGGCAGGCGGATCACAGGCTCGATGACGAGAAACCGCGGATCGGCATCGAGCAACAGGCGCAATCCCTGTTCGATCAGCCCGCCCTCGAGTGTGGTAGCGGAGCGTACCAGCGCCGCAAGTTCGCCATGACGGCCGAACGTGATGTCACTGCGCGTGGGATCATAGCTGAAGCGGGAAACGGCCGCCTGAGCCATCGCTTCAAAGGTTTCCGCAAAAGCAGCGAAAGTTTCCGGCAGGGCCGGGGTGGAGGAAATAGTCATGATGTGTCCTTCCGGAACAAGGACATGCAGCTCCGCCCTGCCCCGTTCACCCGCCTGAGCGGGCGCGAGGGAGTATCGAGAGCACGGGCCGATCAGGGACGCGCCGGAACGGCGGCCGCGATCAGCGTGGCATGTCGGATGAGATAGGGTTTGCTGAAGCTCTAGGCGGCGATCGAAAGCGCCGTAGGCGCGCGCGAGCCAAAAGGCTCGGGCACGGGACGGAGAGAGCGTGCAAAACAATCCGGAAGGGATTCCCGCATGCGGCGGGTCGCGATATAGGTAATCATAGCCGATTGGCCTTTCTACCGAAGGTTGGTCGGTCAGATCCTCGTCAGCGTTAGCAGCACTGGCGGGGATCGCCCTTGTTGGGCAGCGCGGTCGACTGAAAAGCCGCGATGGTCCCTATATGGGCGAGATGATTTCGAAAGTCACGCGCCAATAGTTTTCATGGTTAACGCTTCGTTCGACTCAAGCGCGACGCTACATGATGGTTAATGTGCGCGGCCCGGAGCGGCGTTGACTTAGAATCCGCTTCGCATGTGCCGGAGAATACAATATCGGCATACATCGAGAACTTCTCAGCTGAGCGAACGCCTCATGGAAGGGTTTTCCGACCCCCTCTTCCGCGTCAGAATCGCCCTGCGGAACACCCCGGTTTTGCTGAGGATGGGTGATAACGTCGTTTCTCTCCGGTCATCCTCGACACACCGAAAGGAGCAAAAAACAATACCTTTTGGAAAAACGCTGCGTCGCGCTTTTGCCTAAACGCCATAGTGCCCCCGATACCACGCAACGAACCGCTCCACGCCCAGCTTCACTGGCGTTGCCGGTGCGTAGCCGGTGGCTTTGGTGAGTTCGGTTGTATTCGAATAGGTGTCGGGGACGTCGCCGGGCTGCAGGGGCAGCAGGTTGCGGATGGCTTTTTTGCCCAGGGCGGTTTCGAGGGCGTCGATGTAGTCGGCAAGTTTTACCGGATCGGAATTGCCGATGTTGAAAATGCGCCAGGGGGCGCTCGAGCTGGCCGGATCGGGCCGGGCCGGGTTCCAGTCGGCATCGGGCGTCGCGGGGGCGTCGGACGCGCGGATCACGCCTTCCACGATATCGTCGATATAGGTGAAATCGCGCGTGTGGTTGCCGTGGTTGAACACATCGATCGGCTCGCCCGCCAAAATGTTGCGCGCGAACTTGAACAACGCCATGTCCGGGCGTCCCCAGGGACCATAGACGGTGAAAAACCGCAGGCCCGTGGTCGGCAGGCCGAACAGATGCGAATAGGAATGGGCCATCAACTCGTTCGCGCGCTTGGTTGCGGCGTAGAACTGCAGCGGATGGTTGGCACCGTCATGTTCGGAAAAGGGCATTTTCGTGTTGGCGCCATAGACCGAGGAGGTCGAGGCATAAGTCAGGTGCCCCACGCCATGATGCCGGGCCGCTTCGAGCACATTGGTGAAGCCCACCAGATTTGACGCCACATAGGAGCGCGGGTTCTCTATGCTGTAGCGCACACCCGCCTGCGCGGCCAGGTGAATGACCCGCTCGAAACCGTGATCGGCAAAGGCGGCGTCGACGGCGGACTGGTCGGCAAGGTCGGCGCGGATGAAGCTGTAATCGGCCCCCTGGGTGGCGCCAAGCGCGGACAGCTCGGCCAGCCGGGCCTCTTTCAGCGCGGGATCGTAGTAATCGTTGACAACATCGAACCCCACGACGCTGTCGCCGCGCTCGATCAGCCGCCGGGCCACATGATAGCCAATGAAGCCGGCGCTGCCGGTGACGAGAATTTTCACGAGAAGTTCTCGACGGCCTGGAGCTGCGGATAGGCCGGCGCGCGCCCCATGCTG
This sequence comes from Pelagibacterium sp., assembly GCF_965249125.1. Lineage (GTDB taxonomy): Bacteria > Pseudomonadota > Alphaproteobacteria > Rhizobiales > Devosiaceae > Pelagibacterium. Next base: position 3,635,055 of record NZ_OZ252217.1, on the reverse strand, counting down.
ATATAGGTCCAGCCATCGCGGCTGAGCCGGTCGGGGGCATAGATGTTGCGGCCATCGAAAATCAATCTGGTGGCCAGCCGGTCGGCCATTTCATCGAAATCGGGGGCCCTAAACTGCTGCCATTCGGTGCAGATGGCCAGGGCGTCGGCACCTTCGAGGGCCGCGTATTTGTCCCTGGCGAGGATGAGGTCATCGCGCGAGCCATAGATGCGCGCAGTCTCGTCCATGGCCACCGGATCGTAGGCCACGACGGTTGCGCCAGCGGCCCAGAGCGCTTCGATCAGGACGCGGGACGGCGCTTCGCGCATATCGTCGGTATTGGGTTTGAAGGCCAGTCCCCAGACCGCTATGCGCTTGCCTTTAAGGCCATCGACGCCCCCGAAATGGCCGGCAATTTTATCAAACAACGTGGTTTTCTGGCGATTGTTCACGGCCTCGACAGCAGCGATCAGCGGCGCGTCATAGCCGATATCGCGCGCCGTACGGCCCAACGCCTGCACGTCCTTGGGAAAGCACGAACCGCCATAGCCGAGCCCGGGATAGATGAAGTGATATCCGATGCGCGGATCGGCCCCGATGCCCCGGCGCACCTCTTCGATATCGGCCCCCAGCCGTTCGGCGAGATTGGCGATCTCGTTGATGAAGCTGATCTTGGTCGCCAGCATGGCATTGGCGGCATATTTGGTGAGTTCGGCCGAGCGGACATCCATATAGATCGTCCGGTCGTGATTGCGGTTGAAGGGTTCGTAAATCTCCTTCATCACGGCGCGCGCATGCTCTGTGGCCGTTCCCACGATGATGCGGTCGGGCTTTAAAAAATCGTTGACCGCGGCGCCTTCCTTCAAGAATTCGGGGTTGGAAACCACGTCGAAGTCGAGCGCCGAATTGCGGCCCGCCAGAACCTGCGCCAGCCTTTCGCGCACCCTGTCGCTGGTTCCGACCGGCACTGTGGATTTGACCACAACGATCTTGCGCCTGTCCATGGCCTTGCCGATGGTTTCGGCAACGGCCAGGACATATTGCAGATCGGCCGCGCCGTTCTCGTCGGGCGGCGTGCCCACAGCAACGAACTGCACCTGGCCATGCGCCACGGCCCGCGCGGTATCGGTGGTAAATTCAAGCGTGCCGGCCTCGACATTGCGGTGCACGACATCGTCCAGCCCCGGCTCATGGATCGGAATTTCCCCCGCCTTGAGGCGCGCGATCTTTTCTGCGTCCACGTCAACGCAGACCACCTGGTGGCCCACATCGGCCAGACAGGCTCCGGTAACAAGGCCGACATAGCCGGTTCCAAAGATCGTAAGACGCATGGATATCTCTCATGATGCGTGAGCGCCGCCCTTACTGCATTGGCCCGCCAGGTGCAATGCAGGATGTGTTATCGCCCGCAACTGTATCGCAACTGTGCCCGAAATGTACTGCATTTGGAACGAGCTGAACTGATGGCGATTCAGTGGGAAACGATCCCGGGAGACCAATCGAGCCTGATCATAGTGCTTGCCCCGTTGGGACCGGTTGCGTAGAACTGCGGCGGTTTAAATTGAGAACGAATTGCGATGACCGACAGCGAAACGACGCCGACCGACGAAATCAGCCTGCTCGACATTGCCGTGGTCATTGCCGAAAACTGGTTGGTTCTGGTTATCGCCCCCTTGCTGGCCGGGCTGATCGCCTACGGTATTCTTTCGGTCACCACGCCTCGCGTTTACGATTCCGAGGCCCTTGTGCAAATGAATTCCACTGACGCGGCACTTTTGAGGTCCGCCCGTGTTCTCAACCCCGCCATTTTGAACAGTACCTATCTCGATGGGTATGCGGGCTCTCTCTCCCGCGCCCGGCAGCAATTGGTGGATAACGTCCTCGAGGTCGGCGCCGAAGGCGATACCGGTCTTTACAGGATACGAACCAGCTTCGATTCGCCCGAAGAAGCGCGAGATCTTTTGCAGCGCATCATCAATTCCCTGATTGCGAACTCGACCCCGACCACCACGGAAGCCGAACTGCTCGATATTCGTCTCCAGCAGGCAAGGACTGCCATCGTTGAGCTCGAAGAAAGCCTGGGCCGGCTCAACCGGCTGACTGAAGAACTGGAGAACGGGACGGCATTGAACAGCGCCACGCTGGGCGAACTTGGCCAGAGCATCGTTACATTGGTGGACAATATCGAACGCCGACATGCAGAGGTCTTTCAATTGCAAGAATCGCTGCAAGGTTCCATTTCGAGCCAGCATGTGGTGCAGGAACCCACATTGCCCGACAGTCCGCGTTCGCGGGGGTTGCTCATGCGTGCGATTCTGATCATTCTGGGCGTGGGCTTTGTGACACTGATCGCCGTCTTTATCCGGGAAGGGCTGCGCTCGGCGAGCCGGAATGCCGGGCAGGCCGACAAGATCAATCGCATTCGCCGCGCATTCTGGCTCAAGCCTATTGGGGGCCGCTAGAGCATTTCAGCGCTTCTTCGAATCGCTCCAATTGCTCTAAAGCATTGCAGGTTGTACCGGAGCCATTTTGAGTCCCTTCCGTCGCTGCCCCGGCGAAAGCCGGGGCCCAGCAGCGTGAGCCGAGGCGCCGGCGCTTGACGCAACTCTCATGGACCCCGGCTTTCGCCGGGGAAGCGCAGAAAGAGAACGGCGATTCCGTAAAGAGCTGAAGGGCTCTAAGTCCTTGTTTTGTCGCGCTTCCGAACCGGATAAGTGGTGCCCACTTATCCTGGAAGCGCTCTAGGAAAGCGGCACGTCGGATCGGGGATAGGGTCGGCAGCGACCGATCTACCCAATCTCGATCGCGCACCAGTGCCGGTAGCCCGCATCCGGTGTCACCACAGATGACGGGAAATGCGGATTGTTGATGGCGTCGGGGAAGTTCTGGTCTTCAAGGCAGAGCCCGCCAAAAGCCTTGTAATGCGCCCCATCGAGACCCGGCACCGGAACCTCGAGCTTCCAGCCATTATAGACCTGCATGCCGGGCTGGTCAGTATAGAGCCGCAGGGTCAGCGAACCATCGGGCGCTTGGACAATCGCCGCAGGCTCGGACCGGTCGCGGGCCGTGTCGAGGACGAGGCAATTGTCCACCTTCTGGCCCTCCCCGTCCGTCCTGCGCAGGCTGCGCTTCTGGCGAAAATCGAGATCGGTGCCCCCGGTCGGCAGAATGGCCCCCGTGGGAATCTGGCCGACCCCGAGTTCGACATGAGCGCCCGAGGGCACGCAAAGCCGGTGGTCGAGGACATCGCCGGTCCCCATCAGGTTGAAATAATTGTGCTGGACGATATTGACCGGGGTCGGCTTGTCGGTTTCGGCGGCAAAATCGACCTCCAGCCGGTTGCCGGTCAGCGTGTAGGTGACGGCGATGTCGAGATTGCCGGGATAACCCATGGCGCCATCGGGGCTGAACAGCGTCAGCCTGACGCTGTTTTCGCTCTCCTGGGCAATCTGCCAGATTTGCCGCGCGATGCCCTCGGGCCCGCCATGCAGCTGATTGGGCCCCTCATTGGCGGGCAGGTCGTAAGATAAGCCATCGAGCGTAAACCGGGCGTTGCCGATCCGGTTTGCGACCCGTCCGGCGATGGCCCCGAAATAGGGGCTGTGGTCACCATAGAGCGCGATATCGTCGAACCCCAGCACCACCGGCCGCATGGTTGAGCCGACCGGCACGCGCCAATCGCGGATCAGCGCGCCATAGGTGAGAATGGAAATCCGAACGCCGGTTTGAGAGGTCAGCACCACCTCATGAACCGCCTGCCCATCGATCGATCCCGCCACCCTTGCCATCGCGCTTGCTCCCGTAATGTTGGTCGCAGCTTTAACCGGGCTGCCATCGCCATGCCACACCAATCAGTGGAAATCGCGCGATTTGGGCACGACGCGCCTGTTGCGCGGATGGCCGTGCAGCCGCTGCGGCACCGGATGGGTCGCCTCGTCGGCCCGTGTCAATTGCGGGTTTGCGCGGTGGGCACTGGCCAGGGAATCGAGCAGATCGGACCGATCGTGGACGGCGCTGGCGATCACATGGATCACCCCCTCCTTGCTCTTTTGCACCTGCCCCTCGATCACCGCGAGGCGCGCCGCCATGATCTGACGCCGGTAGTTTTTGAACCGGGAAGCCCACATCAGCCCGTTGGCAATGCCGGTTTCATCCTCGATGGTCATGAAAATCGCATTGCCCTTGCCCGGCCTTTGCCGCACCAGAACGATCCCCGCGACCTTGACCAGCCTGCCATCGGGCACGGCGTCGAGCCCTAGGCAACTGATCACGCCCTCGGTGGCGAACCGCTCGCGCAGAAACACCATTGGATGGGCCTTGAGCGAGAGCCGGGCGGTCTGGTAATCGGCGATCACATGCTCTGACAGCGCCATTTCCGGCAGGCCCATATCGTCTTCTTCCCCAAGCTCCCGGCCTTCGGCAGCGGCGAACAGGGGGAGCGGATCGTCCTGTGGCAGGCGCCTTATACGCCAGGCCGCCTCGCGCCGATCAAGCCCGATAGTGCCCATCGCGTCCGCATCGGCCAGAAGCGTCAGCGCCCGCACCGGCACGCCGGCGCGCTGCCAGAGATCCTCGATCGAGGTATAATTTTTCTCCCGCCGCGCCACCAGCTTCTCGCTCCAGTCCTTCTTGAACCCGTCGATCTGACGGAACCCGATGCGCAGCGCGCAATAGGGGTCCGGCGCATCTTCGAGCCCATTGTCATGGGTGCTGCAATTGGCATCGACCGGCCGCACCTCCACCCCGTGCTCGCGCGCATCGCGCACGATCTGGGCCGGGGCGTAAAACCCCATGGGCTGGGAATTGAGCAGCGCGCAGGCGAAAACGTCGGGATAGTATTTCTTGATCCAGGCCGAGACGTAAACGAGCTTGGCAAAGCTCGCCGCGTGGCTCTCGGGAAAACCGTAATCGCCGAACCCCTTGATTTGGTTAAAACATCTCTGGGCAAATTCGGGCTTGTAGCCGCGGGCGATCATGCGGGTGACCATCAGGGTCTCAAACCGGCCGATCGTCCCGTTGTGGCGGAAAGTGGCCATCGCCTTGCGCAATCCGTTGGCCTCGGTATCGGTGAACTCGGCCGCCACCATGGCGATCTGCATCGCCTGCTCCTGAAACAGGGGAACGCCCAAAGTCCGTTTCAGGACATTGCGCAATTCATCCTTGTCGTGCGGCGGACCGGGTTCAGGATAAACATCCTCCTCTTCCCCGTTTCGCCGCCGCAGATAGGGGTGGACCATGTCTCCCTGGATCGGGCCGGGCCGCACGATGGCCACCTGGATGACCAGATCGTAGAATTTTCGCGGTCGCAGCCTGGGCAGCATGTTGATCTGCGCCCGGCTTTCCACCTGGAACACGCCGATGGAATCGCCCTCGCACAGCATGTCGAAGACGCCCTCGGCGTCATCATCGGTGGCCTTGATATCGGCCAGCCCCAGTTTCCTGCCGTAATGCTTGTCGATCAGGTCGAACGCCTTGCGGATGCAGGTGAGCATGCCCAGGCCCAGAATATCGACCTTGAGCATGCCCACCCGGTCGATATCGTCCTTGTCCCATTCAATGAAGGTCCGGTCCTCCATCGCGGCATTGGCGATGGGCACATAGGTATCGAGCCGGTTCTGGGTGAGGATGAACCCGCCCACATGCTGGGAAAGATGGCGCGGAAAGCCCAGAAGCCTTGTCGCCAGTTTGACCGCGCGCACGATATTGGGGTTTTTGGGGTCGAGCCCGGCCTCCGCGATATGCTTTTCGGGCAACCCATCCCCGCTCCAGCTCCCCCACACCGTCGAGGCGATCCGCGAGGTGATGTCCTCGGTCAGCCCCAGCGCCTTGCCCACCTCGCGGATGGCCGAGCGCGGGCGATAGCTGATCACCGTCGCCGCGATCCCCGCCCTTTCGCGGCCATAGGTATTGTAGATATGCTGGATGATCTCCTCGCGCCGCTCATGCTCGAAATCGACGTCGATATCGGGCGGCTCGCCGCGATCGCGCGACAAAAAGCGGGCGAACAGCAATTGATGCTCATTGGGATCGACCGCCGTGATCCCTAAAACGAAGCACACAGCCGAATTGGCCGCCGATCCGCGCCCCTGGCACAAAATTCCCTTATCCTGCGCCACCTGCACGATGTCGAAGATGGTGAGGAAATAGGTGGCGTATTCAAGCTCGGCGATCAGGGCGAGTTCACCCACGATCAGTTTCCTGACCTTGTCGGGAATGCCGTCGGGATAGCGCCGTTCCGCCCGGCTCCAGGTGAGGTGTTCCAGATAGTCCTGCGGCTGCCATTCCGGCGGCACGGGTTCTTGCGGGTACTGATAGCGCAACTGGTCGAGGGAAAAATCGATGGTCTGCAAAAGCCGTTCGGTCTCGGCCATCGCCTGGGGAAAATTGCGAAACAGCCGCTCCATTTCGTGCGGCGGTTTCAGATGCCGTTCGGCATTGACTTCAAGCAGCGTCCCGGCGTTCTCGATGGTCACCCCTTCGCGGATGCAGGCCAGGATATCGTGCAGGTCGCGCTGCGCGGCACAGTGGTACAGCACGTCATTGGTGGCGATCAGCGGCACGCCATGCGCCTGCCCGATCCCGTTGAGCCGGATCAGCCGCCGCGCATCGTCCCCGCGATAGGTCATCGCCGCCCCCAGCCACACCGATTCCGGCGCGGCCCTGGTGAGCTGGGGCAGGATGGCATCGAGCGTCGCGAAATCGTCCGACGCCATGATGACAAGGCTCAACCCCGTCGCCGAAAACAAAAGGTCGGGAAAGCCGAGCAGGCACTCTCCCTTCTTGGCCTTGAGGTTGCCGCGCGTCAAAAGCCGGCACAACCGCCCCCATCCCTCCAGATCCTGGGGATAGGCGATGATATCGGGCGTTCCGTCGGCAAAGACCAGCCGCGCGCCCACCGCCAGCTTGAACGATTGCGCCCGCGCCTGAAGCTCATCGAGCGTAAAGGGCAGGTCGAGTTCGGGGTGGCGGTCGACCAGCACATATTCCCCCGGCCCCGATCCTTCGCGCAGTTTTTCGACAGGCTTTATCCCCTTGCGCAAATCTTCCAGCGTCCCGAAGGCCCGCACCACCCCGGCCACCGAATTGCGGTCGGCAATGCCCAGCCCCTTATGGCCGAGCAGCAATGCGGACAACACCATGTCCTGGGCGTGCGAAGCGCCGCGCAGGAAGGAAAAATTGGTGGCCGCGGCCAGTTCAGCATAAAAGCTCATGGGAACACCCCATGCAGATACCAGCGGACCGGCTCGGCCTCGGAACCGTAAAACCCATACCGGAACACCCAGAACCGGTGTCCGGCCGCGTCCTCGACGCGGAAATAATCGCGGGCCCGCCTGTCGCTGGTTTTGCGCCACCATTCGGGCGATATGCGTTCGGGGCCTTCGGCCGAAACGATATCGAACCAGGCCCGCCGCCACAAAAACCGGCGCGGTGGCCCATGGGGAACTTCGGCGATCACCTCGATGGCGGGGGCGGGGTAAAAGAGAAACAGCGGACGGACCGGAACGCCGAACGGTCCCGCCTGCCGCCATGCCCCGCTCGGGGTTTCATCCGAGATCGCCGGGACGGCGCGCGCCGCGCGTTCGGGCAGATGGCTGTCCCTGGCAACGAACCGCTGCACCGACCCCGCCCCGAACCGCGCCGAAAGCCTGTCGATCAGATCGCGCACTTCGATCGAGGCAATGGCCTTGCCATCGAGCCCGCCCTGTACCGCATCCATATCGTCTCCCGCCAGCACCGAAAGCCGGATCATGTCGAACCCGAAACCCGGATCGAGCGGGTCGGCCAGCGCTTCCAGCCGCATTTCCAAAAGCCGGGTGATAACGCCAGCCTCCTTGAGCGCCTGCCCCGAAAGCAGTTCGATGCGGGTGACCTTGCCGTCGGCGCGAAAGAAGGCGGCCTCGAAACACCGCCCGCCCTGTCCGTGACGGTCCAGACTTTTGCAGAGGTCTTGCGACAGGCTTGCCAGGGATGCAACGATATCGTCCATGAGCCCGATGGGATCGGCAAAGCGCTGCTCGGCCGCAAAGTCCGGCAGGGGACGGCGCGGGGTGATCGGCCGGTCGATCTCGCCCAGGATTTGGGCAAGGATCGCCGTCATCTCGCCCCCGAACCGCGCAGCGAGCGGCTTTCTGGGACGGGCGGCAAGATCGGTTATCAGGGTAAGGCCGGCCCGGCGCAGGCCCATATCGGTTTTTTCCCCCGCTTCGAGCGCTTCGACCGGCAGACCGGCCAGGGCCTGCGCCTCGGCCCCGGGCTCAACGATCCCGCCCCCGCCGAACCGGGCCAGCGCCCGTGCCGCGCGCGCCGTTCCGGCAACACCGATGCGGGTTGCAAAGCCCTGGGCTTTCAAACGGGCTTGCATGTCTCCAACCAGCCCCGCCTCTCCACCGAACAGATGGGAGACCCCGGTAATGTCGCACACGATAGAATCGGGCGGCTCGGTGGCGATGAGCGGGCTGTAGCGATCGCACCAATCGGCGAGCCTTTCCAAAAGCTCGGCATCGGCCGTCTCGTCATGCTCGACGACTTCGAGCTGGGGCACCCTTGCCTTTGCATCGGCAAAGGCGAGACCGGGCCGCAGACCCTGCCGGCGGGCATTGGCATCGGCCCCCACCAGCGCCAGGATATTGCCCTTGCGGGCAACGACCACAAGGGGATGGTCAAATCGCTTCCGCCCAGCCCGAACCGCCTGACGAACCAGCCGGTCGGTCACCATAAGGGGCAGCCACAGCGCCAGATAGCGCCTGGGTTTGTGCAAATCCAAGGGTTTCATGGTTCCATTCCAAATTCCAGCACCAGCCGGACGGCCCGCTTTTCTGGCGAAGCAGGCGCGCACGAAGCGCCGGCCGGCCGGGCAGGCCGAGAAGATCGGAGGAGGGAGCCGCCTCCACCTGCCAACGCGTTGCCGCAGCGCTCGGTTCGGGCCCGGCCTTCACCCGCAAAAGCAGCCCCGTGGCGCCGCTGTCCTGCGCCGCCAGCGACAATCTGCGGCTGGCGGTAAGATCGAGATGTTTCGAATTGCCCCAGCTTTCGAAAATCACCCCGCCCAGCCCCGCACACCGCAACCCTTCAAGGCTTGCCCGCAGGCCATCGGCAAAATCGTCAACATGCACCATGACGAGCCGATCCACCGCCACGCCCATTTCGGCAAAACCCTGGGCATAGAGCGCGCCCGTCTCGATCTCGCTGCGCCTGTGCCGTATCCAGAGCAATGGCGCATCGGGCACGGCCCGCAGGCACAGCCCCGCGGCAAACCCTGCAGCGGCCGCGATGTCGAAGGCCTGGGCCGGATAGATTTCATGCACGGCGCCCCGCGCCAGCCCGCCCCCCAAAGCAGCATCGACCGGGCCGGCGCCCAGGGTAAAGACGCCATGCCGCCCGGCCTCGCCGAAGGAATCGAGACTGGCCAGAGCCTGCCGCAGCGCACCAATCTGGCGAGCTTTGTTCATGGCTCAATGTTCCTATTTTGTTCTATTTGGACTCAGAATGAACCGAGAGTCAATCGGGGTTGTGTTGCCCGTTCATTTGAGGAAAACGGCACTGTCCCTGTAGCGCGCCGATTTTTCGACATAGGCTGTGGCCCCCGCGCGCAATCGGCCGATCTCCTCGTCCGAAAGAGGCCGCACAATACGCCCCGGCATGCCAAGAACCATCGATCCGTCGGGGATTTCCATGCCTTCGGGAACCAACGCCTTGGCCCCGATCAGGCAATTGCGCCCGATTCTGGCTCCATTGAGCACCGTCGCGCCCATCCCGATAAGGCTCCCATCGCCAATGGTACAGCCATGAAGACACGCCAGATGCCCGATCGTGCACCCTTCCCCGATGGTCAGCGGATAGCCCATATCGGTGTGCAGCACCGCATTGTCCTGCACATTGGAATTGCGGCCCACGCCGATCCATTCATTGTCGCCGCGCAGCACCGCCCCGAACCATACGCTCGCCCCGTCTTCGAGCCGCACCTTGCCGATCAGCATCGCCGAGGGCGCCACATAGCCCGCATCCCGCGCGATCTCGGGCGCCTGCCCTTCAAATCCGATAAGACTCATGCCCGCTCCCTTTTCGATCCGCCATTCTAGGGCGCGTCCAGCAAAAGTGGAAACGGTTTTGCGGTTCGGACGCGCGACAAAACAAGGACTTAGATCAAACCCGCGATTCGAAGACCCGAAGGGCCGCGCAAGCGAAAAGCGGACGGCGCGACCAGCCCAAGGGCCGCCCCCGCCGAGGCGTTGAGCAAAGCGAAACTGCCGTGAGTAAAACAATGGCGGAGAGGGAGGGATTCGAACCCTCGGAACGCTCGCGCGCTCAACGGTTTTCGAGACCGCCCCGTTCGACCACTCCGGCACCTCTCCGTCTTGGTGTCGCGGCAAACGCTCGCCGCTTGGGTCGTTGGGTGGGCGCTATATGGCATAGGGTTCGACGCCCCGCAACACCTTGTTTTGAATTGCCGCCAACCCTGATAGACCATCTCCGCATGAACAGGATCGATCTTGCCCTTTTTGTCTATGGCACGTTGCGCGACCGGGAAATTCTCGAGGGCGTGCTCGACCATATCGTGCCACAGGGTGATCTGTTTGAAGCCCGGGCCCGCGGATGGCGCACCGTCTACTATCCCGACAGATTTTACCCCGCGCTCATTCGCGCCGACCAATGGGCACATGGATTTGTCATTGTCGGTCTCGACGGGCGCGACATGAAGCGGCTCGACGATTTTGAGGGCGACGAGTACCGGCGCGGCGCGATCACCGTGGAGGCGCGGGGCGGAACTCTTGGGGCTCAAAGCTATTTCCCGTCAAAGCCGGTGCCCCGCGAGGCACCGCCATGGTCGTTCGAAACGTGGACCGAACTCCATCGCCCCCAGACTATAGCGCGCTACCGGTCGGACGATTTTTGCCAGACACACGGAAACGGGAGAGACCAATGAATGATCGCGATACATATGAGACCGCCGCCGGTCCGCTGGCCATAACCCCGATCCATCACGCAACCTTGGTCATGGAATGGGCCGGAGAGACCATCTATTGCGACCCCGTGGGCGATACGGCCCGCTTTGCCGGTTTGCCTGAACCGACACTGGTCATTCTCACCCACCATCACGGCGATCATCTCGATCTTGAAACACTAAGCGCCGTCCTGGGCGACGACACCGAAATCATCGCCCCGAAAATTGTTTACGATCAACTGCCCAAAGACCTCCTCGACCGCACGACGCTGATGGCCAATGGCGACGAAGTCCGGTGGCACGACATCCCCATCCGCGCCGTGGCGATGTACAACACCACGCCCGACCGTCGGAAATACCACGAAAAGGGCGTTGGCAACGGCTATCTCTTCGAGTTCGCGGGCACCGTGGTCTATCTTGCATCCGACACCGAACCGACCCCGGAAATGGACGATCTGGGCGACATCGATATCGCGTTCTTCCCCATGAACCTGCCCTATACAATGACCCCCGACCAGGTCGTGACCTGCATCGAAAAAACCGCCCCGCGCTACGTCTATCCCTTCCACTATCGCTTCCCCTTCGACAAGCCGGGCAATGAGCCCGCCGATCTGACCGCCCTGCTGCCGGTGGGCTCAAAGACCGAAATCGTCGAGCGGGACTGGTATTGAACGCCAGCCAGTCGCGGGCCGGGCCTTGACTCCGGGGCCATTTGCACCGATAAGCGGCACGCAATGCGCATGGGCCCTGCCCGTGCGCCATTTGTTTTGTTCAAATACGCTGCCACAGGCCGCCCGCCGAACATAGGTTTCGGCCAGCACAAAGACCGCGGAAACGGGCATTATCCGCGGCGCCGTAAGGTGCGAAAACCAAGGGAACCGGGTGTAAATCCGGTCGAAAGATATGTTTGCAGTCATCAAGACCGGTGGCAAGCAGTACAAAGTTGCTGCCAATGATCTGGTCCGCGTCGAAAAGCTCGCCGGCGAAGCCGGTGACGCCATCACCTTCGAAAACGTGCTGATGGTTGGCGCCGGTGCCGATGTCACCCTTGGCGCCCCGCTCGTCGATGGCGCGCTGGTTGCCGGCGAAGTCGTCGAGCAGTTCCGCGACAAGAAGGTCATCGTCTTCAAAAAGAAGCGCCGCCAGGGCTACCGCCGCAAGAACGGCCACCGCCAGGAACTGACCCTGGTCCGTATCACCGAAATTCTGACCGGCGGCGCAAAGCCCTCCGGCAAGAAGGCCGCTGCGCCCAAAAAGGCTGCAAAGACCGAGACGGCCAAGACCGAAGACAAGCCCGCCGAAGCCAAGCCGGCCAAGGCTGAAAAGACCGAGGCAGCGCCCACAGCCGACTTCAAGGATGACGTCAAGCTGATCGGCGGCGTCGGTCCCGCGCTTGAGAAAAAGCTCGCCGCGGCCGGTATCACCAGCCTGACCCAGATCGCCAAGTGGACCAAGGCTGACGTCGCCAAGTTCGACGAAGAGCTCGACTTCAAGGGCCGCATCGAGCGCGACGAATGGGTCGACCAGGCCAAGGAACTGATCGCCGGCAAGCCCCCGCGCGCCAAGGCCGACCAGTAATCGCGACACAGACAAATTCGAGGATTTTGAACCATGGCACATAAGAAAGCAGGCGGCTCATCCCGCAACGGTCGCGATACAGCCGGCCGCCGCCTCGGCGTCAAGAAGTTCGGCGGCGAAGCCGTTATCGCCGGCAACATCATCGTGCGCCAGCGCGGCACCAAGTGGCATCCGGGCACCAATGTGGGCCTGGGCAAGGACCACACGATTTTCGCCCTCGTCGATGGAAAGGTGACCTTCGCCACCAAGTCGGGCGGCAAGAGCTTCGTTTCGGTCGAGCCACTCAAGGCTGCTGAATAATTCGGCAGACTTGTTGGGCTGCCGGAGACCTTCTCCCCGGTGGCCAGATCGAATATGGATCAGGGGAGCCGGTCGATGGCTCCCCTTTTTCGTTGCCGGGGCAAAGTGATGGACACCCAAGCGCTTAGGAGTGCAATGCCGGATCGGGTAAAGTCCGAGCGCGTGGTGCTGCGCGCGCCCTGCCACGCCGATATCCCGGCCATTGCCGCGCTCGCCAACAATCGCAAGATCCACGCAATGACCACCCTGCCCTATCCTTACGGCGAAAAGGATGCCCAGGCATTTGTCGAAAGCTTCGCCCGGAGCGAAAGCGAGCACGCCTACGCCATTGTGCTGCCGGACGATGACCTGATCGGCATGGTGGGTCTGCACCTCAATCCCGGCGCCGACCCCGAAATCGGATATTGGCTCGGTGAACCCCATTGGGGCCGGGGCTATGCGACCGAAGCCGTCGGCGCGCTGATCGGGGCCGCCCTCGCCACGGGCCGTTGCGCCATGGTGCGGGCCAAGGCACGAAGCGAAAACGCCGCCTCGCGCGCCATCCTCGAAAAGCTCGAATTCAGATTTGTCGGGGAAACGGTCTCCGCTAGCGGCCCCCACAAGGACGTTCCGGTGTCAACCTACGAGCTGCCCCTTGCGGCAGGAACGTCCTGACGATGGTCCAGCAGCCCGAAATCGTAACGCAAAGATTGATCCTGCGCCGCCCCCGGCTGCGGGACGCGCCCCGAATTGCTTCACTGCTCAACAATTTCGAGGTGACAAAAAATCTGGCCCGCGTGCCCTACCCCTACACCATCAACATGGCGGTCGACTGGCTGATGCGCCAGAAAAAGGAATGGTCCCCGGACTCGATCACCTTTGCCATCTGCGATCCCCGCCACGGGCTGATGGGGTTTTGCGGCATGCACAAGGAGGGCCGCGATGCCGAAATCGGCTATTGGCTGGGAGAGCCCTATTGGGGCAGGGGCTATATGACGGAGGCCACACGGGCCGTCATAAGCTGGTATTTTTCCACCACCGGCGCCAATCGCATGGTGTCGGGAGTCTTCCATTTCAATGCGGCCTCGCTCGCCATCCAGAACAAGCTGGGCTTTGTCCAGACCGGCATCGGCAAGCGAATCTGTATTGCCCAGAACACCGACATCGACCATATCGAAACCGAACTGACACGGGACGCCTTCGAAAAGGCGCTTGAGACGCTATGAAATTTCTCGACCAGGCCAAGGTCTATATCCGCTCGGGCAATGGCGGCGCCGGCTCGATCGCCTTCCGGCGCGAGAAATTCGTCGAATTCGGCGGCCCCAATGGCGGCAATGGCGGGCGCGGCGGCGATGTGATCGTTCAATGCGTCGACGGACTCAACACGCTCATCGACTATCGCTACCAGCAGCATTTCAAGGCCGGAACCGGCAATCACGGCATGGGCCAGGACCGCACCGGGGCCGATGGCGCCGATGTCGTGCTCAAGGTGCCGGTCGGCACCCAGATTTTCGAAGAAGACGGGGAAACCCTGATTGCCGACTTCACCGAAGTCGGACAGCGCCAGACCCTGCTCGAGGGCGGTAATGGCGGATTTGGCAACGCGCACTTCAAGACCTCAACCAATCAGGCCCCGCGTCGCGCCAATCCCGGCCTGCCCGGTGAAGAGCGCTGGATATGGCTTCGGCTCAAGCTGATCGCCGATGCCGGGCTGGTCGGTCTTCCCAATGCCGGAAAGTCCACATTCCTCTCGGCGTTGACCGCGGCAAAGCCAAAGATTGCGGATTATCCATTCACCACCCTGCACCCCGGGCTCGGCGTCGTTCGCGCCGGGGCGCGCGAATTCGTGCTCGCCGACATCCCCGGCCTGATCGAGGGGGCCTCCGAAGGCGCCGGCCTTGGCGATCGGTTTTTGGGCCATGTTGAACGGTGCGGCGTCCTGATCCATCTGGTGGACGGCACCAAGGACGATGTGGTCGGCGCTTACAAAACGATCCGCGCCGAACTCGAAGCCTATGGTGGCGGGCTGATCGGCAAGGAAGAAATTCTCTGCCTCAACAAGATCGACGCTTTGGACGAGGATACGCTCGCTGAGCGCCTGAGCGCCCTGAAAGAGGCATCGGGCGACGACGTGCTCGCCATTTCGGGCGCGACCGGAAAGAACGTGGACGCCGTGCTCTATGCGGTGCTTGGCGTGCTCGACCACAACAAGGAGAACGAGGCGCGCTCGTCGCGAACCGAACTCAAGGACAAATGGGTCCCCTGATGCTACCTCGGGCGGTTGAAACGCAAAATCCTTTGGCCGGACACAAGCGGCTGGTCATCAAGATCGGCTCGGCTCTGCTTGTCGATGATAAATCGGGCAAGTTGCGCACCGAATGGCTCGCGGCCCTGGCCAGCGACATCGCCGCGCTCAAGGCCGAAGGGCGCGATGTGGTGATCGTGTCCTCGGGCGCCATCGCGCTGGGCCGCCGCATTCTGGGCCTGGCCGGCAAGGTCCTGCCGCTCGATCAGAGCCAGGCGGCGGCCAGCGCGGGACAGATTGCCCTGTCCCAGGCCTGGGCCAGCCATTTGGGCCAACACGGCATCACCACCGGCCAGATTTTGCTGACCCCCAATATCACCGAGGAGCGGCGCTATTTCCTCAATGCCCGCACCACGGTCAACACGCTTTTGGGACTGGGGGCCGTCCCGATCATCAATGAAAACGATTCGGTGGCGACCTTCGAGATCCGCTATGGCGACAACGACCGGCTGTCCGCCCGCGTCGCCACGATGATCGAAGCCGATATGCTGGTCCTGCTCTCCGATATCGACGGGCTTTATACCGCACCCCCCGCGCAGAACCCCGATGCCGTCCATATTCCGCTTGTGGCCGAAATCACCCCCCAGATCGAGGCCATGGCCGGCGGCGCCGCAAGCCACCTCTCGCGTGGCGGCATGACCACCAAGCTCGGCGCGGGCAAGATCGCCGCCAGTGCCGGGACCGCAATGATCATTGCGCTGGGAACAGGCTTGAGCCCGTTGCAATCACTCACCGCAGGCGGCCGCCACACGCTTTTTGCCCCCGCCACCAACGCCACCGCCGCGCGCAAGCGCTGGATCATGGGAACGCTCGAAGTGACCGGGCAGATCACCATCGATGATGGCGCGGTGCGGGCGCTGAAATCGGGCCGTTCGCTGCTGCCCATCGGCGTCGTTAAACTGCGCGGCGATTTCGTGCGCGGCGACGTGGTTGCGGTGCGCGACCTGGCCGACCGCGAGATCGCTCGCGGGCTCGTCGGGCTCGACCGCGACGCGGCGGACCTTGTGATCGGCAAGAAAAGCGAGACGATAAAGGACATGCTCGGGCCTTCGACCCGCACCGAACTTGTGCACCGCGACAATCTCGTGCTTTTGGGCCAGTAGAACAACCGGGAGGCAATCTTGAGCGCAGCCATACCCCAGACCGAGACGCTTACAGCGACCATGGACGACCTCGGACGCCGGGCGCGCAAGGCGGCGTCCGTCCTCGCCCACACCCCGAGCGAGAAAAAGACAGCAGCACTGCGCGCCGCCGCCAAGGCGATCGACGCCAACCGCGCGAAAATCCTCGCCGCCAACGCGACCGATCTCGAAACGGCGAAATCGGGCGGCATGAGCGCGGCGTTTTTAGACCGCCTGCTGCTCGACGATGCCCGCCTCGATGGCATCATCTCGGCGCTCGAAACGGTGGCCGGCCTGCCCGATCCCGTGGGGACAATCATTGCCAACTGGCATCGCCCCAATGGCCTCGACATCTCCCGCGTGCGCACTCCGCTTGGGGTAATCGGCGTGATCTTCGAATCCCGGCCCAACGTGACCGCCGACGCCGGGGCGCTGTGCCTCAAGGCCGGCAATGCTGTGATCCTGCGCGGGGGTTCGGACAGTTTTCACTCCTCGCGCGCAATCCATGCCTGCCTTGTCGAGGGCCTCAAGGCCGCCGGCCTGCCACAGGACGCGATCCAGATCGTGCCGACCACCGACAGGGCCGCCGTCGGCGAAATGCTCAAGGGCCTCAATGGCACGATAGATGTCATCGTGCCGCGTGGCGGCAAGGGGCTTGTGAGCCGGGTGCAGACCGAAGCTCGCGTGCCGGTCTTTGCCCATCTCGAGGGCCTGGTTCACGTCTATGTCGATAAAAGCGCCGATCTTGATATCGCCGTCAGCGTTATCGCCAACGCCAAGATGCGCCGCACCGGCATCTGCGGCGCAGCCGAGACGCTGCTGGTCCACAAGGATATCGTGCCCACCCACCTCAGGCCAATCATCGATGCACTGATCGAAAAGGGCTGCGAAATCCGCGGCGACGAGACCGTGCGCGATATGATTGCCACCGCAAGGCCCGCGACCGAAGACGATTGGCGCACCGAATATGAGGACGCGATCATTTCGGTGAAAATCGTTGCCGATGTGAACGAGGCCATCGCCCATATCGGGCACTATTCCTCCCATCACACCGAGGCGATCATTGCCCAGGATGCCGGGGCGGTCGAAAAGTTCTTCAACGAAATCGACTCAGCGATCCTGATGCACAATGCCTCGACCCAATTCGCCGATGGCGGCGAATTCGGGTTTGGCGGCGAGATCGGCATAGCCACCGGCAAGATGCATGCGCGCGGTCCGGTGGGCGTTGAACAATTGACGAGCTTTAAATACCTCGTTCGCGGCACCGGGCAGACCCGTCCTTGACCAATCGCCTTGTTGTTCCCGGCATGACCGACCTGCCCCCCTCGGCGCCCGGCATGCGCATCGGGCTGTTCGGCGGCAGCTTCAATCCGCCCCATGACGGGCATCGCCTCGTGTCGCGCGAAAGCCTCAAGCGGCTCGGCCTCGACGCTCTGTGGTGGCTTGTGACGCCGGGCAATCCGCTCAAGGACCGCACCGAACTCGCGCCTCTTCAGGATCGCGTGAGCGCGGCACGCGCCCTCGTCGATCACCCCGCCATCCGTGTCACCGGTTTTGAAGCCGCCCACGGCTTTACCTACACCTACCAGACCCTCGAATACCTGACCCGCGCCCTCCCCGACCGGCGATTCGTCTGGATCATGGGGGCTGACTCGCTTTCGAGCTTTCATCGCTGGGAGCGCTGGGAGGATATTTTTGCCCTGGTGCCCATCGCGATCTATGTCAGACCCGGTTCCACCCGCCGCGCGCCGTTCTCGAAGGCGGCCTTGCGGTTTGCCCAATCGCGCCTTGATGAAAGCGATGCCCCGCTGCTCGCAACGGCCCGGCCCCCGTCCTGGGTGTTCCTCCATGGCTTGATGAGCACCCTGTCATCGACCCAGCTGCGCAATGGCGCAGCGAAGGATCAGCACTCCTGACATTTGGTTACCGTCTCATTAACGACATTAATCCATGATCGATAACGACAGCATGTGCCCTTGGCAAAGTGCCGTGGCGCACGCATATTGGTCCCGTGCAACGCACGACGCGCTGCATGCGTTTATCGACAAGCTGACACAAGGAAACCGAAAAGGCTTGATGACCCAACATATGCCCCAAAGGGTGGAGGACCACGCTTGATGGCTCCCACGCCCAGCAAGTCGGTATCGGGCGATGCCGCAACCAAGGCCGTTCCCCAGGTCCCCGTTCTCGACCTGATCCTCGCATCGCTTGACGATGCAAAGGCCGAAGAAACGATCTCCATCGACATCACCGGAAAATCCTCGCTGGCCGACCATATGGTCGTGACGTCCGGGCGTTCCAACCGCCATGTCGCCGCTGTCGCCGACCAACTGGTCCAGGCGCTCAAGGAAAACGGCTACGACAAACCCCGGATTGAGGGACTTCCGTCCGCCGACTGGGTTCTGGTCGATGCATCCGATGTGATCGTACACATTTTCCGCCCTGAAGTTCGCGAGTTCTACAACATCGAAAAGATGTGGGCCGCGGATTTCGGGACCGATGCGCACTAGCAGAGCCTAACGGTTCGCATGCGTGTTTTGATCGTCGCGGTCGGGCGAATGAAAGCCGGACCCGAACGGGAACTTGTGGCGCGTTATCTCGGCCGCGCCACCGCCAGCGGCAGGCCACTCGGGCTTGCCGATTTCTCCGTTATCGAGCTTGGCGAATCCCGCGCTTCGAGCCCGGACGCGCGCAAGGCGGAAGAAGCCCGCGCCATTCGCGCCGCCATTCCGGAGAAAAGCGCTGTCATCACCCTCGATGAACGCGGCAAGTCATTGCCAAGCGCCGATTTCGCGACCCGCATTGCCGATTGGCGCGACACGGGCAAGCCAGCTCTCGTCCTTGTCGTGGGTGGAGCCGACGGCCTAGCGAAAGAACTCCGCGATACGGCCGACCTGGTAATCTCATTTTCCGCAATGACCTGGCCGCACCAGCTCGTGCGCATCATGGCCGCCGAGCAGCTCTATCGCGCAACGACAATTTTGTCCGGCCATCCCTACCACCGGGGCGATTGATGGCGCCGTCTCTGCTATGGTCCGGGCTGATTCGGAGTTTGCCGGTTTGAGCCTGTCTGTGGGACCTTTCCTGAAGCCCTCTTTGCCTATTTTGCTGGCCGCCATTGCGGCCTCGGGACTA
Source organism: Pelagibacterium sp. (assembly GCF_965249125.1). Lineage (GTDB taxonomy): Bacteria > Pseudomonadota > Alphaproteobacteria > Rhizobiales > Devosiaceae > Pelagibacterium. The sequence goes on along the minus strand of NZ_OZ252217.1, from coordinate 3,615,716 downwards.
GCGCTCGTCCAACCCACGGCCATCTCCCACGCTCAAGAAGACCAAATCCCGGCCCTCGAAGACGTTCCAGCCCAGGAGCTTGAGCAAACGACCCGGTCGGTCCAGGGCGATCTCGAAAATGTCCGCGGCGAGATCGATCTCAGCGCCGAGCGCATCGAAGCGATCCGGGCCGAAATCGAAGCGCTTGATGGCGATGCCACCCAGTTGGGCGCCGAATTGATCGCGGCGGGACAACGGGTCGATCTGGCTGATGAGGACATCAGGCTGATTGAAGAACGGCTCGAAGCGCTGTTTGCGTCCGAGCAATCGGTTCGTGCCCGTCTCGATGGTCATGACCGCTCGATCTCCAACCTTCTGGCGTCCCTCCAGCGCATTTCGGCCCACCCTCCCCCCGCGATCATCGTCGATCCGTCGGATGCATTGGGGTCGGCCCGTGCCGCCATGTTGCTCGGCGCGGTATTGCCTCAATTGCAGGAACGGGCCGAAACGGTTACCGAGAGCCTCAACGAGCTGATCGCGCTCAAACAGACCGCGCTCGCCGAATCCGAGCGACTCAATGCCAACCTCACAACGCTCAATGAGGAACGTCTGCGCATCGCAACCATCATCGAAGCGCGCAGTCAGGGGCTCGAGTGGTTGAGCGATGACTTGCTGCGCGAGGAAGCCGAAGCCCAGGCACTGGCCGATCGCGCGACGTCTCTCGAACAATTGATCGCCGGGCTGGAAGGCCGCATCGCCGCCATGACGGCCGCCGATGAAGCCACCCGGGCCGCCGATTCCGGCCAGACCGTGCCGACCCTCGACCCCGAAACGCTCCGCCTGGCCTTTGCCGATACCGCCCGCACCGAACCGGCGGTTCCCCTTGAAGCTGCAAGGGGTTACCTTAGCGCTCCCGTTGCAGGTACGACACTCACCACCTATGGCGCCGCTGACGGATATGGCGGTCAATCCAAAGGCATAACGATCTCGACAGCCGGCGGCGCCACGGTTTCAGCGCCCGCCGATGGATGGGTGGTTCATTCCGGCCCGTTCCTCAATTACGGCCAAATCGTCATTCTCAATGCAGGCCAGAATTACCTTGTCGTTCTGGCCGGGCTCGATACGGTGACGGCAGAGCCGGGTGCCTTCGTCCAGATGGGCAGCCCGATCGGAACCATGGGCGCCGCGCCGAACCTGGAAGCCGGCGCTGGAGCTTCCGGTCCGGCACTGTATATTGAACTTCGGGAAGGTGGCATTCCCATAGACCCCGAGGGCTGGTGGACAGCCCAGACCCAACAACAGGAAAGTGGAACGAGCTGATGGCGTTGGTATTCAAGCGGGTTCTGATCGTCATGCTGGCGATCGCCGCGAGCGTGGGGCCGGTGTCCGCCCAGAACGATCAAACCCAACTCGAACAGGAAGAGCTCTATCGCCAGCTCGAATTGTTCGGTCTGGTCCTCGACCGCATTCGGGACGAATATATCGAGGCGCCCGATGAGACCGAACTGATCCGCGCCGCCATCCAGGGCATGCTGACCTCGCTCGACCCGCACTCGGCTTATCTTTCCCCCGAAAGCTTTGCCGATGTGCGCGAGGATACCTCGGGCACGTTCGGCGGACTGGGCATTGAGGTCACCATGGAAGAGGGTTTGGTCAAGGTCGTCACCCCCTATGACGACAGTCCCGCCTCGCGCGCCGGCATTCTTGCCAACGATTATGTCGTTGAAATCGATGGGCAGCAGGTCATGGGCATGACTCTGGACGATGCCGTTGAGCTGATGCGCGGCGAGGTGGGCACCGACGTCGATGTTGTGATATCCCGCGAGGGCGCGGAACAGCTCATAGAACTGACGCTCACGCGCGATATCATATCCGTTTCCGCGGTTCGCTGGAGCATGGAACGCGACGTTCCACTGATCCGCCTGTCGCGGTTCTCGGGGCAGGCCTATAGCGGGCTGACCGATGCGATCCAGGAAATTTTCGAGGAAAATGATGGCGAAGCACCGCAGGGCATCATTCTCGATCTACGCAACAATCCTGGCGGCCTTGTCGATCAGGCCCAATTCGTGGCCGATGCCTTCCTCTCGCAAGGTTCGGTGGTTCTGACCCGCGGCCGCATCCCCAACCAGAATTCGCGCTACGACGCCAGCCCCGACGAAATCGACGCCATGCTGGCCGAGGTGCCGATTATCGTGCTCATCAACGGCGGGTCGGCTTCGGCTGCCGAAATCGTCGCCGGAGCCCTGCAGGATCAGGGGCGCGCGACGCTGGTTGGCACACGCTCGTTCGGCAAGGGGTCGGTACAGTCGATCATCCCGCTCGGTTTCGACGGCGCCATGCGGCTCACCACGGCCCGCTACTACACGCCCAACAATCGCTCCATCCAGGCGCTGGGGATCACACCGGATATCGAAGTTCTCCAGGATGTGCCGGAAGAATTCCAGGGCCGCGATCTCTTGATCGGCGAGGCTGGCCTGGCAGGACATATTTCCGGTGAGGCCGAGGAGGAAGCGACCGTTGGATCATCGGTTTACGTTCCCGCAGAACGTTCCGAGGACAACCAGCTCCAATATGCCATCGATCTCATTTTGGGCGAAGCCGAAGACCCTGCCTTCCCGCCCAATCCCGACGCGGTCATCGCACAGCAAGAGTCCCAAGCCGTCGAGGTGACTGAATCCCAATAGCCTGTGCTATAGCTCGATTTGACCCTATGCTGGCCCGATTCGCGGGCCAGCCCGGATGACACGCCTCTTGCGGGCAAAAGTCTGAAACGGTGGAAACACATTGCGAGCTTGGGGACCAGCCGCACCATGACCGACGAGTTGAGCAGACCGCTCGGCCGGAAACGCCGCACCCATGCCAGCCGATGGCTGGGGCTTCCATGGGGTCGGATAAGTGCGGCTCTGGTGGGGCTTGCCGGCCTGGGCATCGGGGCGTGGATCATATTGGTCGATGACCCTCAAGGGGGCCGCCCGGTGGCCGATGCGCCTGTCAGCCTCGAGCCCGAACCCAATCCGGTCGCCGAACAGGTCGCGTCCGAGCCGGCGCCGAATGCCATCAGCCCGGCTCGGACCGATGGCCCTTCGATCATTACGCTCGGCGAAACCGCACCGGCACCCGATTTGGCCGGGGACCCGGCAAGCGACCTCGGGCAGGATTTGTTCGAGATGACCGAGAACGGCCCCCTTCCCCGGGTCAGCAGTTCGGGCCTCAAACCCTATGAGGCCTATTCCCGTCCCTCGGTCTCTCCCCAGGCCGCCGGCGGTCGCAAGCTTATCGCGGTCGTCATCTCGGGGCTCGGGTTGAGCGACCCCACAACCCGCGAAGCCATCAATGCACTTCCCGGCACCGTAACGCTGGCCTTTGCGCCCTATGGAGGCAATCTCGAAGCACTGACCGATATGGCGCGGGCCGACGGTCATGAAATCATGCTGGAAATTCCGCTCGAACCGTTCGATTATCCCCAGAACGACCCCGGTCCACATACGCTTCTCGTCGAGCAGCCGACCCGCGACAACCTCGAAAAGCTCTATTGGCTTTTGACGCGCATGACCGGCTATACCGGCGTCATCAACCATATGGGCGCGCGCTTTACAGCCTCGGCGGTCGATTTCTCACCCATTATGGAAGAACTTGGCATGCGCGGTCTTGCCTATCTCGACGATGGCAGTTCCAACCGCTCTCTCGCTCCACAACTGGCCCGTCAGAACGCAGTGCCCTTCGCGCGGGTGGACCGCTTTATCGACACAAATCCCTCCCAGGCATCCATTCTCGCAGAACTCGACAACCTCAAGACGACCGCCGACGAACGGGGTAACGCCATCGGCATTTTGTCGGCCCTTCCGGTATCGATCCGCACCCTGGCCGACTGGGCCGCCGCGCTCGATCAGGAACAGTATCTTCTCGTCCCGGTGAGTGCCCTTTCCGGCACGGAGACAACACAATGAGTAAGGCGCCGAACCGCGCAGAACTGCCCTATCGCGACTGCGTGGGAATCGCGCTTTTCAATGATCGCGGGCAGGCATTCCTCGCCCGACGCATTCTCACACCCGGTCCCGACACCTCGGAAGTTGACGCTCCTTGGCAGATGCCCCAGGGCGGCATCGATGCCGGTGAGGACGCTCTGTCCGCCGCCTATCGCGAGCTCTACGAGGAAACGGGCATCCGCACGATACGCCTTCTCGCCCAGGCGCCGGACTGGATCTATTACGACCTGCCCGACGAGGTTCTGGGCATCGCGCTAAAGGGAAAATATCGCGGCCAGCGTCAGCAATGGTTCGCGTTCCTGTTCGAGGGCGAGGAAAGCGAGATTACCCTGCTCCACGACAATCCGGGGATCGACCCCGAGTTCGATGACTGGCGCTGGGAGGCGTTCGACCAGGTTCCCGAAATCATCGTCCCTTTCAAGCGCCCCGCATATCTCGAGGTCGTGGAGGCCTTTGCGCATGTTCCGGACGAGCTTCGGGCGCGCAAGGCATGAAGACGATCGGGTTGATCGGCGGCATGAGCTGGGAATCCACGGCTCAATACTATGCGCTCATCAACCGGGAAACCGCAAGGCGGCGCGGTGGACTGCATTCCGCGCCCATCCTTTTGGACTCCCTGGACTTCGCCGAGATAGAAGCGCTTCAAGCCCAAGGAGATTGGGCACGGGCCGGCGAACGCCTCGCGGCTTCCGGCCGGCGGCTCGAGACCGCGGGTGCCGAAATGCTGGTGCTGACCACCAACACCATGCATATCGTCGCGCCAAGCATCGAAGCAGCAACGACCGTCCCTTTCCTGCACATCGCTGACCCCACCGCCGACTCATTGATCGAAGACGGCGCGCAAACCGTCGGACTGCTGGGCACGCGGTTCACCATGGAAATGGATTTCTACAAGGACCGGCTGCGCCAGCGCGGGCTCGACACCATCGTGCCCGAGGTCGACCGGACCAATCTGGACGGCATTATTTACAACGAACTTTGCCGCGGCATCGTCAACGATGCCTCTCGCAGCATCTATATCGAGGCCATCGACCGCCTCGGCGCGCGCGGCGCAGACGCAATTATCCTTGGCTGCACGGAACTGGGACTTCTCATCTCTGACGATGACAGCCCTCTCCCCGTTTACGATACGACGGCCCTGCATGCCAAAAGCGCCGTTGCGCGCGCTCTTGGATAACCCGCTTGCCGCAACGAAAAAGGGGCGCCGATGGCGCCCCTGATCATGTATCAAATCAAGTCTTCGATCAGAATTCGCTCCACTCGTGATCGATGGCGGCGTTGCCATGGCTCAGATAGGCCCCGGCAGCCTGCTTGACCTTGCTCTGAAGCGCGCGCGCATCACCCGATCCGCCGGCGGATCCATGAGTGGACGGTGACTGGGCAATTGCCGTTGCACGATCGATCCTGAAGATGTCGACGATCCTGTCGAGTGCGGTCGCCTGTTCCTCGGTCTGGGCGATGGCCGCATTTGTCTCCTCGACCAGCGCCGCATTGTGCTGGGTCATCTCGTCCATCTGGCGCACCGCGGCATTGACTTCCTCGATCGAGGACGCCTGTTCGCGGCTGTCATTGGCGATCTGCTGCATCTGGCTGGTGTTGGTGCGCGCCGCCTCGAGCATGGCCACAAGCTTTTCGGCAGCCTGCGCCACAAGCTTTGACCCACCATCGACCTCATTGGCCGACTGTTCGATCAGCGCCTTGACCTCGGACGACGCCGATGCCGCGGACTGGGCGAGCCGCCGCACTTCGACGGCAACCACGGCAAAGCCCTTGCCCGCATCTCCGGCCCGCGCCGCTTCCACAGAAGCGTTGAGTGCCAGGAGATTGGTCTGGAAGGCAATGTCGTCAATCATCTTGATGATGTCGGAGACCTTGGCCGAAGATGTGGTGATGCGCTCCATGGCGCTGGTCGCCGCGTCCATGACCTCGCCGCCCTCTTCGGCCGATTTGGTAACCGAAGCCGCGGTCTGGGACGCGTCCTGGGCACGGCGGGCATTGTCCATGACCGTGGCCGCCAATTGTTCCATGGCCGCCGAGGTTTCCTCGATGGTCGCCGCCTGACGGGTGGTGCGTTCGGACAGGTCATTGGCACCCGACAGGATCTCGCCAGTCGCCGTCTTGAGGGTCCGCGACGTGCCGCGCAGCTCCAGAACGATGTCGGAGAGCTTTTCGGCAACGGCGTTGGTGTCGTTCTTGAGCTGGGCAAAGGCGCCCTGATACTCGCCCATTACCCGCGTGGTAAGGTCGGTATTGGCCAGGGCGCCGAGCACACCCGCGGTTTCGCGCAGGCCACGATCGACGGTCGAGACCAGATCGTTGACACTGCCCGCCAGCCCGTTCAGCTCGGCGTCGGCGAAGTTGGCTTCGACCCGCTGGGAGAAATCCCCGGCAATTGCCGCATCGACAACATTGCCGAAAGCGGTTTGGAGGTCACCCATCATCACCCGGCGCGCTTGCTCGTCGGCGATGATGCGCGCCGCTTCGGCTTCGGTCATCGCGGCAACCTTCTGGCCGTTCTCGCGGAACACTTCCACTGCACGCGCCATGTCGCCGACTTCGTTCTTGCGGTCGGTGTAGGGCACTTCGACGTCGAACTCGTTCTGCGCAATACTGCCCATCACCCCCGAAAGGACGGGAATTGGACGCGCGATCAGACGTGACGCGAAAATTGAGACGACACACATCACCGCCAATGCGATACCGGCCACGATCAGTAGCAGGTTCATGGTGTCGGTTACCACCGCTGTAATGGCACCCTGGCTGACGCCGACATACAAGAGCCCCAGAACGTCGGTGCCGGACAGGTATGTGATCGGCTGATAGACCGAATAATAATGCTCACCGTTGACATTGGTCGTGGTAAAGAGCGCGCCCTGTTCCAGAATCCGGGTGTGAATATCGCCATTGGCGGGGATCGGATCCTGAACGATCCGGTTGCCATCGGCATCGGTCATCGATGTTGTCACCTGTTCGAAGGCCTGCGTCTCCGCGTTCCAGGCGAAGATCGCGGCCGTTTCGCCGGTCACGCGACCGATCGAATCGGCGATGTCGTTATTGTAAAAGCGCGGCATGACCCAGGTGCCAATGCTCGCCACATCGCCCTCCTCGGTCCAATCCACCTGAATACCGCCCATCCCGCCCAGGATGGTCGCGGCGGTCCGGATATTGGATTGCTGGCTGGACCTGGCGACCGCATCGCTATTGGCCGAAAGGTTGATGTAAACCGCCATAACGACGGCCCCGACCGAAAGCACCACTGCGGCAACCACCATCGCGGCGATCGTGGTGGTCATAGGGATACGACCCAGAATTCTGCTGGTTAAGCCCCGCATGTCCGTCTGCTCCTTGTGGACGAATACCTTCCCCCTCCTGGGAAATCCACGCAAAGCTACGGACATATGATTAAATGATCGTTTCAGTTCGCAAGAACCAAAACACTTGCCGCCCTAAAAGCGGCGGGCCGCACCATGACATACCAAAATGGAAGGCCGGCGACGTTGCGCATAACTATATTTGAAATATATTCTTACGGCGCCAACCGTCTGAGTACCGAACAGACCGCAACGTTGGGCACAATTGTGTCTCGCCGCCGGTTCATCATAGGCTTTGACTGAAGCGACAACGGAAAAGGCGCCGCAAGGGCGCCTTTAGACAAACGATCGACAAGAAACAGGTCCTAGGCTGTGGTGACGATTTAATCATTTAAGCCACAGCATGACGCTGGCAATTTTGACGAAGCCGAGGAAGTGGGCGGCGCGCTTGTCATATCGAGTTGCGATGCGGCGCCACTGCTTGAGCTTGGCGAAAAAACCTTCGATGCCCCAGCGTTGCCGATAGGCGATCTTGTCGTAGCCATGTTGGTATTTGCGGTGGCGGCGGGGCGGGATCACTGGCTCGCCGCCTTCATCGAGAATGACATCATGGAGGCTATCGGCGTCATAAGCCCGGTCGGCGAGAACTTTGCCCGCGGCCAGTCCGGCGACCAGATCGCAGGCGGGTGCCATATCATTTTGCTGACCCGGCCCGAGCGCAAAGCGGACTGGCAGGCCAAGCGCATCAACTACGGCATGGAGCTTGGTGCCGAAACCGCCACGGGAGCGACCGAGAGCCTGGGTTTGCGCTCCCCCCTTTTTCGCCGCGCCCCTGCGGCCTGGGCCTGGGCGCGGATCACTGTGGCGTCGATGGCCAACCATTCGAGATCGGGAGCGTTCGCGACCGCCTCGAACAGACGATCAAACACGCCCATCTCGATCCAGCGGTAATAGCGCCGCTTGACCGTCTGGTAAGGACCGAACCGGTCTTCGGGCAGATCGCGCCAGCGGCCACCAGACCGGGCCATCCACAAAAGCGCATTGAAAAACCGACGCCCATCACTACGTGGGCCGCGCTTGCCCTTGCGACCGCCCGGGACAAACGGCTTGATCTGTTCCCACTGATCGTCGCGTAAAATCTCACCATCCATCGCTGACCTCCCAAAAGTCAGCGTTGAATCTGATTTGCCGCGATGTGGGAATCCCAAAACATTAAATCGTCACCACAGCCTAGAGCATTTCAGCGCTTCTTCGAATCGCTCCAATTGCTCTAAGTCCTTGTTTTGTCGCGTTTCCGAACCGGATAAGTGGTGCCCACTTATCCCGGAAGCGCTCTAGAGCGTGTCCAGCAAAAGTGGAAACGGTTTTGCGGTTCGGACACGCGACAAAACAAAGGTTTAGAGACAAGGATTTGATTCAATCAAATCCTGACCGGCTCTAGTGGACTGTGCCACTCAATGAAGCGCTCTCGAGCAGCAGGTTCTTCCATGTGTCGAGCGCATTCTGGGCCTCGCCCTTGTCCTCGACATCGGTCGCCTCGGCCAGCGCTTGTTGGGCTGCGGCAATGCGCGTCTCGATTTCGCTGCGACCGAATTCGCCTGCCGGTTTGGCCTCCTCGGCGAGAATGGTGACCCCCGCATCGGAGATATCGGCAAAGCCGCCACCCACAAAGAAACTGGAAACGGAACCGCTCGTATCGGTCACGGTCACAAAGCCGGGCTTGAGCACCGCCATCAGCGGCGCATGATCACCCATGACCGTCAGATAGCCTTCGGAACCCGGCACGATGACCGAGCGCGCCTGGGCGCTCAAAACGAGAACTTCAGGCGATACGATTTCGACTTTGACGCCTTCGGCCATGACTTCGTCCGTTCATCAAGCGTTCGGAAAATGCGCGGGCCGATTATCGGCCCGCACGATCTCATTGATAATCAAGCGGCTTCGGCAGCCAGCTTCTGGGCTTTCTTGACGGCATCGTCGATGGTGCCGACCATGTAGAACGCCTGTTCGGGCAGATGGTCGTATTCGCCGGCGACCAGGCCCTTGAAGGCCTTGATGGTGTCTTCGAGTTCGACATAGATGCCGGGCGAGCCGGTGAACTGCTCGGCCACGTGGAAAGGCTGGCTCATGAAGCGCTCGACCTTGCGGGCGCGGGCCACAGTGAGCTTGTCCTCTTCGGAAAGCTCGTCCATGCCCAAAATGGCGATGATGTCCTGGAGCGACTTGTAGCGCTGCAGAATCTCCTGCACCGAACGCGCCGTCTGGTAGTGCTCTTCACCAACAATGTTGGGATCGAGCATGCGCGAGTTCGAATCGAGCGGATCGACGGCCGGATAGATGCCCTTTTCCGAAATGGCGCGGTTGAGCGAGGTCGTCGCGTCAAGGTGGGCGAAGGTCGAAGCCGGAGCCGGATCGGTAAAGTCGTCGGCCGGCACGTACACGGCCTGCACCGAGGTGATCGAGCCCTTGTTGGTCGTGGTGATGCGTTCCTGGAGCGCACCCATGTCGGTACCGAGCGTCGGCTGGTAGCCCACCGCGGAAGGAATGCGGCCCAGCAGCGCCGACACTTCCGAGCCGGCCTGGGTAAACCGGAAGATATTGTCCACGAAGAACAGCACGTCCTGGCCCTTGTCGCGGAAATCTTCAGCGATCGAAAGGCCGGTCAGGGCGACGCGGGCACGCGCTCCCGGAGGCTCGTTCATCTGGCCAAAGACCAGCGCGCATTTCGAACCCTCGGTCGAACCATTGTTCTCCTTGGGGTCTTTGTTCACGCCCGACTCGATCATTTCGTAATAAAGATCGTTGCCTTCGCGTGTGCGCTCGCCAACGCCGGCGAACACCGAGTACCCGCCGTGTGCCTTGGCCACGTTGTTGATGAGTTCCTGGATCAGAACCGTCTTGCCCACGCCGGCGCCGCCGAACAAACCGATCTTGCCGCCACGCGCATAAGGGGCGAGCAGATCGATGACCTTGATGCCGGTGACGAGGATTTCAGCCTGGGTGGCCTGATCCACGAACTCCGGAGCCGGCTGGTGAATGGCGCGCTTGGAGGGCGTTTTCACCGGGCCGGCCTCGTCGATCGGTTCGCCGATGACGTTCATGATGCGGCCAAGCGTCTCGTCGCCGACCGGCACTTCGATGGCATCGCCCGTATCGCGCACTTCAACGCCGCGGGCCAGACCTTCGGTCGTGTCCATGGCGATGGTGCGAACGGCGTTTTCACCAAGGTGCTGGGCAACTTCGAGCACGAGGCGGTTGCCGTTGTTGTCGGTTTCGAGCGCGTTCAGAATGGCCGGGAGGTGACCGTCGAAGGTCACGTCCACAACGGCGCCCATAACCTGGGAGACGCGGCCGGTTTTGTTCTCTGCCATGGGTCTTGGTCCTTTCCAGAGCGCTCCGGGGAAAGTGGGCTGCACTTCTTCCCTGCGGAGCGCGATAACTTTAACTCTACCCTAGAGCCGTTCAGGATTTGATTGAATCAAATCCTCGGCTCTACACCTTTGTTTTGTCGCGTGTCCGAACCGCAAAACCGTTTCCACCTTTGCCGGACACGCCCTAGAGCGCCTCCGCGCCCGAAATGATCTCGATCAGTTCTTTGGTGATCTGGGCCTGCCGCTGGCGGTTGTAGCTCAGCTGAAGCTTGGTGATCATCTCACCGGCATTGCGGGTCGCATTGTCCATAGCGGTCATCTGGGCGCCGAAAAACGAAGCGTTGTTTTCCAGAAGCGCCCTGAAAATCTGCACGCTCACATTGCGCGGCAAAAGATCCTCAAGCAGAGCTTCCTCGTCCGGCTCGTACTCGTAGATCGCCGACCCGGATTTCAGCTCCTCGCCCTCTGTCTTTTCGAACTTGGCGGGAATGATCTGCTGAGCGGTCGGCACCTGTGAAATGACCGACTGGAACCGCGAATAAAACAGCGTGGCGACATCGAATTCGCCAGCAGCATACATCGCCAGGATTTTCGAGCCGATCTCCTGGGCCGTGCCATATCCGAGCTGCTTGACGTCGCGCAGGGAAATCTGCTCACCCATATGCTTGGCAAGGCCGCGCTTCAAAATATCGGCGCCCTTCTTGCCCACGGTGAGGATCTTGACCGTCTTGCCCTCGGCGATCAGCTTTGTGGCATGTTCGCGGGCCATACGGGCGATCGAGGAATTAAAGCCACCGGCCAATCCGCGCTCGCCGGTCGCGACCACCAGAAGATGCACATGCTCGCTGCCCGTTCCCGAGAGCAGTACCGGCGCATCGGGCCGACCTTCATAGGCAGCGCCAAGGCCGGCCAGAACCTTTTCCATACGCTCAGCGTAAGGACGTGCGGCCTCGGCCGCATCCTGGGCGCGCCGGAGCTTGGCCGCCGCGACCATCTGCATGGCCTTGGTGATCTTCTGGGTCGATTTGACCGAGTTGATCCGGTTTTTTAGGTCTTTCAAAGAGGGCATTGCGCCGAAAGCTCCTTGCCAGCCGGGTCGCCGGAATTAGGCGGTGTAAGTCTTCTTGAAAGCATCGAGAGCCGAAACCAGGCGCTCTTTGATCCCGTCGGTCAGCGCCTTTTCCTTGGCGATATCGCCAAGCACATCGGCGTGCTTGCTCCGCAGATGCGAAAGCAGTGCCTTTTCGAAGGCCTGAACGCCACGCACCGGCAGATCGTCGAGATAGCCATTGGCACCCGCAAAGATGACAGCAACCTGCTCTTCGGTCTTGAGCGGCGAAAACTGGGGCTGCTTCAAGAGCTCGGTCAGGCGAGCACCACGATTGAGCAGACGCTGGGTTGCCGCATCGAGGTCGGAGCCGAACTGGGCAAAAGCGGCCATTTCGCGATACTGGGAAAGCTCACCCTTCAAGGAACCGGCAACCTGCTTCATCGCCTTGATCTGGGCCGAACCACCCACGCGGGAAACCGAAAGGCCAACGTTCACGGCCGGACGAATGCCCTGGAAGAACAGATTGGTCTCAAGGAAGATCTGGCCGTCGGTGATCGAGATCACGTTGGTCGGAATATAGGCCGACACGTCATTGGCCTGGGTTTCGATGACCGGCAGAGCGGTGAGCGAACCCGAACCATGGTTCTCGTTGAGCTTTGCAGCGCGCTCGAGAAGACGGCTGTGAAGATAGAAAACGTCACCCGGATAGGCTTCGCGTCCGGGGGGACGGCGCAGCAGAAGCGACATCTGACGATAGGCGACGGCCTGCTTGGAAAGATCGTCATAGGCGATCACGGCGTGCATGCCGTTGTCGCGGAAAAATTCGCCGATCGCGCAGCCCGTGAACGGGGCCAGGAACTGCATCGGAGCAGGGTCCGACGCGGTCGCGGCAACGACGATCGAATATTCGAGCGCGCCATTGTCTTCCAGCATCTTGACGAACTGGGCGACGGTCGAGCGCTTCTGGCCGACCGCAACATAGACGCAATAGAGCTTTTCGTTTTCCGACGCACCGGCCTGATGGGCGGGCTTCTGGTTGAGGAAGGTGTCGAGAACGATGGCGGTCTTGCCGGTCTGGCGGTCACCGATCACCAGCTCGCGCTGGCCGCGGCCGATCGGGATCAAAGCGTCGATGGCCTTGAGGCCCGTCGACATCGGCTCATGCACCGACTTGCGCGGCAGAATGCCCGGAGCCTTGACGTCCACACGGCGGCGCTCGGTGTATTCGATCGGGCCCTTGCCATCGATCGGATTGCCCAGGCCGTCGACAACACGGCCAAGAAGACCCTTGCCCACGGGAGTATCGACGATCGAACCCGTGCGCTTGACGGTATCGCCTTCCTTGATGTCGCGGTCGGACCCGAAAATCACGACGCCGACATTGTCGGCTTCCAGGTTGAGCGCCATGCCCTTGATGCCGCCGGGGAATTCGACGAGCTCACCGGCCTGCACCTTGTCGAGGCCGAAAACGCGCGCGATGCCGTCACCGACCGAAAGCACCTGACCGACTTCGGAAACCTGGGCTTCCTTGCCGAAATCCTTGATCTGGTCCTTGAGGATCGCGGAAACTTCCGCAGCTTTGATGTCCATTAGCTGACCCCTTTCATGGCGATCTTCATGGCCGAAAGTTTTGTCTTGAGGGAGGTATCGATCATCTGGCTGCCGACCTTGACCACAAGGCCGCCGATCAGGCTTTCATCGACACGTGTAATAAGGGAAACGTCCTTGCCGACCTTGTCCTTGAGGACGGCGACAAGTTCCTTTTCCTGTTCCTTGGTCAAAGGAGCGGCGGAGGTAACTTCCGCGCTCACTTCATTGCGCGCTTCCGCGGCAAGCAGTTTGAATTCGGTGATGATCGCACCAAGCGCGAAAAGCCGGCCATTCTTTGCCACCAGCTTCAGCGTATTGGCGACCAGCTCGACCGGCTTGACCTTGTCGAGGACCGCATTGAGCGCTGCGCTCTTGACGTCGGTGGTGATCGTCGGGCTCACCAGAAAGCGCGAAAAATCATCGGAAGAATCGATAAGCCCCGCAACGGCATCGAGATCCTTCTCGACCGCCTCGATGACCTTGCCTTCCTGGGCCAGATCAAAGAGCGCCGCCGCATAGGGTCGAGCAATCTTGGACAGAACGGATCGTGGTGCGCTCAAGCCTTGTAACCCCGCTGCTTGCCCCGCCCTTTATCGTCGTCATCGCCAATAATGGCGGCGGCGGCATTGTTTTCTGTTTGTATTCTGATCGACAGGGCGAGCGCCAACAAGGGCATGCCCATGAATTCCGGGGTGGCCTTACCATGCCAAAACCGGCCACGCAAGCGCATCACGGCCAAATTGGGGCGTCGCAAATGTCGCATCGCAACAAGTTCTGCGATCAGTAAAAGCTCATCGGATCGATATCGACCTGAACGCGCAAATTTCCCTTGGCCGGAGGCCCGGTTTCAAGCCAGAACCGCACATAGCCCGACAGATCGAAATCCTTCGAACTCTGGACCAGGATACGCACCCTGTGCCGCCCCCGCACCATGGCGACCGGCGCATCGGCCGGCCCGAAACGCTTTACCCCTTCGGCGAGCGGCGCAGCTGCCATCAACGCCCTGGCCAGCGCCATGGTCTCGGTATGCTCGTTGCCCGAAACGATCAGGGCGGCCAGCCTGCCAAACGGCGGCAGGCCGCCCTGGCGGCGCACGGCCAGCTCGTGGGCGTAGAACCCTTCCCGATCCCCGCTCACCATCGCCTTCATTACCGGGTGGTCGGGATGATAGGTCTGCAGGAACGCCTTTCCCGAACGCGATTCACGCCCCGCGCGGCCTGTGACCTGGGTGAGAATCTGAAATGTCTTTTCCGCCGCCCGCGGATCGCCATGCGCCAGCCCCAGATCGGCGTCTATCACGCCGACAAGGCTGAGCTTTTCGAAATGGTGCCCCTTGGCCACCAATTGCGTGCCGATGATGATGTCGTATTCGCCCCGCGCGATTTCGGCGAATCGGTCGCGGATCTGGCGCATCGATCCCATGTCCGAGGACAGAACCACCGGCCGTGCTCCCGGGAACCGCTCGGCCACCTCTTCGGCCAGCCGCTCGATGCCCGGCCCCACCGCCACCAGCGAATCGCTGGCCCCGCACGATCCGCACACTTCGGGCGCGCGCTCTTCATGCCCGCAATGATGGCACATCAAGACGCCGCGAAACCGATGCTCGACAAGCCAGGTCGAACAATCGGGGCACTGATACTGATGCCCGCACGATCGGCACAGCGTCAGGGGCGCATAGCCGCGCCGGTTGAGAAACAATAGCGCCTGCTCGCCCCTGTCGAGCGCGTCGAACACCGCCCGCGCCAGTCGCGGCGCGATCCACTGGCCTTTTTCGGGCCCTTCGGCCCGCATATCGAGCGCCGTGATGTCGGGCAGCGCCGCGTCGGCGAACCGGCTTTCCAGCCGCACATGCGCGTAACGACCGGTCTCCCCATTATTGCGCGATTCGACAGCCGGTGTTGCAGAAGACAGGATAACCCGCGCCCCGGCCATCGACGCGCGCACCACCGCCATGTCGCGGCCATGGTAATTGACCCTGTCGGCCTGTTTGAAGGCGCCGTCGTGCTCTTCATCGAGCACCAGCAGGCCCAGTTCCCGAAACGGCAGGAACAGCGCCGAACGCGCCCCGATCACCGCCCGCACCTCGCCCGTCAACACGCCCCGCCACACCCGCGCCCGCTGTACCGGGGTCATTTCCGAATGCCATTCGGCGGCGCGCTGGCCGAAGCGTTTTTCGAACCTGTCGAGAAACGTATGGGTCAGGGCGATTTCGGGCAGGATGATCGCCACCTGCTTTCCGGTGCGCAGCATGTCGGCCACGCTCTCGAAAAACACCTCCGTTTTGCCCGAGCCGGTAATCCCGTCGAGCAGCGCGACCGAGAACCCTCCTCTGTCATGGGCCCGAATCTGATCAAGCGCGGCCTGCTGCGCCTCCGACAGCTTCGCCGGCGCGAAATCGGGCTCGGGCGGCAAGACCGGTGGTGGAGCCGGGATTTCGACCTGCTGCAAGCATCCGGACTTGACCAGCCCGTCCACCACCGCCGTTGAAACCCTCGCAGCGCCGATCAGCGCCGGCTTGGCCCAGGGATAGCCGTCTTCCATAACCGAAAGCACACGCGCCCGCGCTTCGGTCATCCTTTCGGGTTCGGGTCCGCCGCGCTTATAGGCAATCAGCGGGCGCGGCGGATCGAGCGCCTCACGGCTGCGCAACGCGCCGCGCAGCACCATCCCCGGTTGGGCCAGCGTATAGCGCGCCACCCAGTCGATTGTTTTCAGTAACTCCTCGGACAGCGCAGGCACGTCAAAAATGTGCTCGATATCCTTGAGGCGGTTATGCGCGAAATTGTCCTTGGGCTCGCCCCAGACCACCCCAAGCGTCGGCCGCGGACCGAGCGGCACGACGACGACCGAGCCGCGTTCGACCGCTTTTCCCTCGGGCACCCGATAGGAATAGGGCCCGTCCACGGCGACCGCTACCATCACTGCCACGACCGGACCGAGCGTCATCGAAAGCCTTTGCACTGGGAGAACGAAACGAGATCAACCATTGGGCACCATAATTGTCAAATGCGATTCGGCCAGCCCCAATTGGCGCTCTGGTAACTTATGGGCGCTACCATCTCCCCATGACCGATACCGGCTTTGCCATTTCCGATGCCCTGCGCGCCCACATATCGAGTTGGCGGCGCGAGCTTGCAACAATCAGACGCCTGTCTCCCAAGACGCTGGAGGCCTATGGCCGCGACGTCGACCAGTTCATGGCATTTCTCTCCGGCCATCTGGGCGGCACCGTCGACATCACCGATCTCCAAACGCTCCGGCCTGCCGATCTGCGCGCGTTTCTCGCCGACCGCCGCCGCAATGATGTGGGTTCGCGCAGCCTTGCCCGTTCGCTTTCCGGGATAAAGTCGTTTTTCACCTATGTTGAGCGCGAAGGCATCATGGCGCTCGAAGCGCTTTCGGTCGTTCGCACGCCCAAGCTGCCGCGCTCCCTGCCCAAGCCCCTTTCCGCGCCAGAGGCAAAAGGCGCCGGCCCCGCAATCCATGAAATGGAAGATCGTCCATGGGTCGCGGCCCGCGATGCCGCCGTCATTGCCCTGTGCTACGGTTCCGGCCTGCGCATCTCCGAGGCCCTGGCTCTGACCCGTTCCGATCTCGACGGCACGACACTGCGGATCCTCGGTAAGGGCAACAAGGTCCGGCTGGTGCCCCTGATCGCCCCGGTCAGGGCAGCCATCGACGATTATCTGCGGCTCTGTCCCTTTTCGCCCTCACCAAACGAACCCATGTTCCGCGGCGTGCGCGGCGGCGCGCTCAGCCCCCGCCTCATCCAGCTCCGTCTCGAGCACTTGCGCGGCGCCATGGGCCTGCCGGCCTCGGCGACCCCGCACGCGCTGCGCCATTCCTTTGCCACCCACCTTCTGGCGAGGGGCGGCGATTTGCGTGCCATACAGGAACTGCTGGGGCACGCCTCGCTTTCGACCACCCAGATCTACACCCATATCGACGGCGAACGGCTGCTCGAGGCTTACCGCGCCGCCCATCCGCGCCGCTAGCGCCCGACGCAATCGGGGTATAGTGTCGGCCGACATTTTTCTGGCCAGTATCTTCTTATGTCCGCATTTTCTTCATCCGATCGGGACCAGTTTGCCGGTCTCGCGCTCGCTGCGCTCGGCGCGGCCCTGTTTGCCACCAAGGGCATCTTTGTAAAGCTCGCCTACGAGCAGGGCCTCGACGCCATTACCACCCTGACCTGGCGCATGCTTTTAGCGACGCCGTTCTTTGCGCTGATGGGATTTTTGGCTTACCGGGACCGTCGTGCCGGACGCGGCCGACACGCGAACAGGCCGGTGCCGGTCCGCTCGGTTGCCGGTGCTGCCGCCATCGGCATCCTCGGCTATTATGGTGCGAGCTTTCTCGATTTCCTCAGCCTCGACCTCATTACCGCCCAGCTCAACCGGCTGGTGCTTTTGACCTATCCGTTCATGGTGCTGATCCTGGGCGCGGTTCTGTTCCGCCGCGCGCTCAGGCCCTCGGTCGTGGGCGCTGCGCTGCTGGCCTATCTCGGAATCGGGGTGATTTTCGGCCATGACATGGTGATCGAAGGCGAAGCCGTCATAGCCGGTACGCTGTTCGCACTGGCCAGCGCTTTGGCCTATGCGCTCTACCAGCTGTTTGCAAAGCCGCTGATCGACACGCTGGGGCCTAGACTGTTCACCGCCATCGCGATGACCGCAGCGGGAGGCGCGGTTTTCCTCCATTTTCTGCTCACCCATCCATTTGCCGGTCTGGCAATCCCGCCCGAGGCGTTTTCCATCCTGTTGGCCCTGGCGCTGGCCGCCACCGTCGCCCCGGTTTCCATCATTGCGGCAGCCATCGGGATGGTAGGCGCCGAGCGGACGGCGGTGTTTGGGAATATCTCTCCCATTCTGACCATCGTTCTCGCCATTTTCGTTCTGGGCGAGCCATTTACACCGATTCACGGCCTGGGAACGGCACTGGTAATTTGCGGAATTTTGCTGTTCACTCGGCTCACAACTCAACCGAAAAGCGCGGTGCAAGCCGGCCAGTAAGAGGGACGAGACTTTTATGAAAGCAACAAGGTTGATGATGAGCAGCGCCGTGCTGGCTCTCGCTCTTGGGTTGGGCGCGCCGGCACTGGCCCAGGATATCGATTTCGGCGACAATTCGAGCACTTGGGCCGATGACGACCAGTGCGACGATCCACGCTTTGAAGGCCCGGGCGCGGCGCTGATCCGCAGCCCGGTCGATGAGATGCGCGACGCCGCCGATTGCCAGGCCGCATACGAGGCTGGCGAGATCACCCTTGTTGCGGCCGACGAGCCCGCCGCCCCGGCCTCTCAGGATGCAGGCGAGATCGACTTTGGCGACGATTCGGGCGTCTGGGCCAACGACCAGGAGTGCGACGACCCCCGTTTCGGCGGTACGCTCGACAGCCATTTGATGGCCGACGCCACCGACTGCCGCACGGCTTACGAAGCCGGAGAGGTAACCTTCGAGGCTTCCGATGAGGTCAGCGGCGCGGTGCAGCCGGGCGGCGACATCGATTTCGGCGACGATTCAGGCAATTGGGCCAATGACGGCGAGTGCGACGATCCACGCTTCGGCGGCGCGCTGGCCAGCCACGAGATGGCCGACGCCACCGACTGCCGGACGGCTTACGAAGCCGGTGACGTGACCTACACGGGCTCAGATGACGCGAGCAGTGATACCGCCACTGGCGATATCGACTTCGGCAACGACGCGGGCACCTTTGCCAATGATGGTGAATGTGACGATCCCCGCTTCGGCGGCTCGCTGACCAGCCATGAGATGGCCGACGCAACCGATTGCCAGACGGCTTACGAAGCCGGCGAGGTGACCTACACCCCATCCGACGACGCCGGGACCGACGTCTCAATCGACGACATCGATTTCGGCGACGATTCAGGCAATTGGGCCAATGACGGCGAGTGCGACGATCCACGCTTTGGTGGGGGCCTCGACAGCCACCTTCTGGCCGATGCCACCGATTGCCGCGAGGCTTTCGAAGCCGGAGACGTGACCTATCTCGGTGACGGATCAGGCGCCATTATCATCGACGGCATCGATTTTGGCGATGATTCGGGAACCTATTCCAACGACGCCGAATGCGATGATCCGCGCTTTACGGGCTCGGGGGTCGGCGTGGCGCTCGATGACCATTTGATGGCGGACGCTACCGATTGTTCCACAGCTTACACCGAGGGCACAGTAACACTGGTCGAAGAGGCTTCGGACGGCGACTTCCGCATCAATTTCGGCGACGATTCAAGCGCTTCGGCCTATGACGGCGTGTGCGACGACCCGCGCTTCCAGGGGCGCGGCGGAGCGCTCGAACTGCTCGAATCCAACATGCTCGCCGATGCCACCGATTGCCGGGCCGCCCATGATGCAGGGACTGTGACCTACAGTCCCTGAGCCTGGGGGTTGCAAAACAAAAAAGGCCGCATCCCCTTGTGGACGCGGCCTTTTTTTGTGCGTGACGGGCTTTGCCGTCAGATGTGGATCGACCCATCGCCCAGGCCCAGCGCGGCTTCGCGCACCGCTTCGCTCATCGTGGGATGGGCGTGGCAGGTGCGGGCCAGATCCTCGGCCGAGCCACCGAACTCCATAAGCACGGCGGCCTCGTGGATCATCTCGCCCGCCCCCTTGCCAACGATATGGCAGCCCAGGACCCTGTCGGTTTCCTTGTCGGCGAGGATCTTGACAAAGCCCTGTGGCGCCAGCATCGCCTTGGCCCGACCATTGGCGGTAAAGGGAAATTTCGCCGCCTTATAGGCGATACCATCGGCCTTGAGGTCCTCTTCGGTCTTGCCGACCGAGGCGACTTCGGGGTTGGTGTAAACCACGCCGGGGATGACGGAATAGTTCACATGCCCGGCCTGGCCGGCGAGGATTTCGGCGATGGCGACGCCTTCGTCCTCGGCCTTGTGGGCCAGCATCGGCCCGGCGATCACATCGCCGATCGCGTAGATGCCGTCGAGATTTGTCTTGTAATGTCCGTTAGTTACGACCCGGCCGCGCTTGTCGCGTTCGACGCCGATCTCATCAAGGCCGAGCCCGTCGGTGAACGGGACGCGGCCGATCGAGACCAGCGCGATATCGGTCTCAAGCGTGGAAGCCTCGCCGCCCGCGGCGGGTTCCAGGGTTGCGACAAGACCGGAATCGGTCTTTTCGATGCCGGTGACTTTCGTGCCGAGTTTGAAGTCAAACCCTTGTTTTGAAAGCATTCTCTGGAACTGTTTGGCGACGTCGAGATCCATGCCGGGCAGGATGCGATCGAGGAATTCGACCACGGTTACCTTGGCGCCGAGGCGGGCCCAGACCGAGCCGAGTTCCAGCCCGATGACCCCGGCACCGATAACCAGCAGGTTATCAGGCACCTTATCGAGCTTGAGCGCGCCGGTCGAGGTGACGATTTTGTCCTCGTCGATCTCGATGCCCGGCAGATTGGCCGACACCGAACCGGTGGCGATGACGATGTTTTTCGTTTCGATATCGGTCGCCGAACCATCCTCGGCGGTGACGGTCACCTTGCCCTGCGCGGCAATCTTACCAGCGCCCTTGAACGCCGTTATCTTATTCTTTTTGAACAGATATTCGATGCCGCCGGTGTTGGACGCGACAGTATCGTCCTTATGCGCCATCATGGCGGGCAGGTTGAGCTTGGGGGCGCCCACATCGATGCCGAGCTGGGGGAAGGCATGGCCGGCTTCCTCGAACATTTCCGAAGCGTGCAGCAGGGCCTTGGACGGAATGCAACCGATATTGAGGCAGGTGCCCCCGAAACTCGGCCATTTCTCGACAACGGCGACCTTCATGCCAAGCTGGGCGGCGCGAATGGCGCAGACATACCCGCCCGGTCCCGTGCCGATTACGGTAAGATCAAATGTGTCGGCCATCAGTTCATGTCCTCAAATCAGTCGATGTTTGCGGCGGCTGTCTTAAACGATCAGCCCGATTGTCATGGCGACCAGACCCAGCGCGGCCAGGATCCAGACCATGGAGCGGAAATAGGCAATACCTTGAAGATACAAGGGAATATAGACGATGCGGCCCACGACATAGAGCGCGGCGCCGCCCTGGGTCAGCCAGTCCGAACCACCTGAAATCACCGCCGCCAGCGCCAGGGCGATAAAGGCGGGATAGGTTTCGAGATAGTTCTCGACCATGCGCTTGGCCCGCCCGGCCCGGCCGGTCAACGGCTTGTCCTCGTCGCGCGGACCGGCATTGTATTCGCGGCCCAGCTGCGCGGTCAAAAGCAGGGCCTGGATGGTGATCTGCGCAAAAAGCAGCACGACCGAACCCACCACCATCCATAACTCAAAGGTCATGCTTTGAACGCTCCCCTTGGGCAATGTTGGCTCGAAAATCTATGGACTTGAGTGTTCGGTAGCCCAAGATTGCCAAACATTGCCGTTTCGGTGTTTCTGCCCTTCGAAATGGCCTAGAGATCGAGGACCAGACGCTGCGGATCCTCGAGGCTTTCCTTGACGCGGACCAGGAAGGTGACCGCTTCCTTGCCATCGACGATCCGGTGATCGTAAGAGAGCGCCAGATACATCATGGGGCGGACAACGACCTGTCCGCCGACCACGACGGGACGCTCCTGGATCTTGTGCATGCCCAGAATGCCCGACTGGGGGGCGTTGAGGATCGGGGTCGACATCAGCGAGCCATAGACCCCGCCATTGGAGATGGTGAAGGTGCCGCCCTGCATGTCGGCCATGGAAAGCTGGCCGTCGCGCGCCGCGCGCCCGAGCCGGGCGATTTCCTTTTCGATCTCGGCGATGGTCATCTGATCGGCATCGCGCACCACCGGCACGACGAGACCCTTTTCGGTGCCAACGGCGACCCCGATATGGGCAAAATTCTTGTAGATGATGTCGGTGCCGTCGATCTCGGCATTGACCGCCGGGATTTCCTTGAGCGCATGGACCACGGCCTTGGTGAAAAAGCCCATGAAGCCGAGTTTGACGCCGTGCTTTTTCTCGAACAATTCCTTGTAGGAATTGCGCAAATCCATGACCGGCTTCATGTCCACCTCGTTGAAGGTGGTGAGCATGGCGGCTGTGTTCTGCGCGTCTTTCAGACGCTTGGCGATGGTCTGGCGCAGACGGGTCATCTTGACCCGCTCTTCCCCGCCCTGATCCTCGGCCCGCGCGGCGCGCGGAGCGGCGGGGGCCGGAGCCTCGGATTTGGCCGTGCCGGTGTTATCGAGCGCCTTGAGCACGTCTTCCTTGAGAACCTGGCCGCGCTTGCCCGAACCGGCGACCGAAGATGGATCGACGTCCCTTTCGGCCATCAGCTTGGCGGCGGACGGCGCGGGGGGCATTTCGGTCTTGGCGGCGGGCGCCGGAGCCTCGGCGGGCTTTGCCGCTTCTTTGGGCGCTTCGGCCTTCTGGTCTTCTTTGGGCGCCTCGGCCGATTTGGCCGGGGCGGCGCCGGCGGCGATCGCGGCGATCAGCGCGCCCACTTCGACGGTATCGCCCTCATTGACCGAAATCGCTTCGAGCGTGCCCGATACGGGAGCCGGAACCTCGATGGTCACCTTGTCGGTTTCAAGCTCGACAATGGGCTCGTCGGCCGAAACGGCATCGCCGACCTTCTTGAACCATTGGCCGATGGTGGCTTCGGTGACGCTTTCGCCCAGGGTCGGGACGCGGACTTCAGTGGACATCTCTTAATATCCTTATTCGATTTGGGGCCCCGGCACGAACCGCCGGGTCTCTTCAATCTTGGGTTCTCTGTTACTCGAAGGCTTCGTCAAGGAAGGCCTGCAGCTGGGCAACATGGGTGCGCATCAGGCCCGTTGCGGTCGAGGCCGAAGCCGGACGGCCCACATAGCGCGGACGCCCGCCCGGACGGCCCATCTGTTCGAGCACCCATTCGATATAGGGCTGAACGAACGACCAGGCGCCCATGTTCTTGGGCTCTTCCTGGCACCAGACGACTTCGGCGTTGGTAAACCGGCTCAACTCGTCGATCAGCGCCTTGGCGGGGAACGGGTAGAGCTGTTCGAGACGCATCAGATAGACATCGTTGATGCCACGCTTTTCGCGATCTTCGAGCAAATCGTAATAGACCTTGCCCGTGCAGATCACCACGCGCCTTATCTTGTCGTCGCCCACCAGATTGATCTCGGTCTTGGGCAGGCCCGGTGCCTCGGCATCGTCCCACAGCAGGCGATGGAAGAAGGTGTCCGAGCCCATTTCGCCAAGCCCGGATACGGCCCGCTTGTGGCGGAGCAGCGATTTGGGGGTCATGATGATGAGCGGCTTGCGGAAGTCGCGCTTGAGCTGCCGGCGCAGCGCATGGAAATAATTGGCCGGCGTCGTGCAGTTGAGCACCTGCATATTGTCTTCGGCACAAAGCTGCAGGAAGCGTTCGGGACGGGCCGATGAGTGCTCTGGCCCCTGGCCTTCATAGCCATGCGGCAACAGCATCACCAGACCGCTCATGCGCAGCCATTTGCGCTCGCCCGAAGAGATGAACTGGTCGATGACCACCTGGGCGCCGTTGACGAAATCGCCGAACTGGGCTTCCCAGACAGTGAGCGCGCTGGGCTCGGCCAGCGAATAGCCGTATTCGAACCCGAGCACCGCTTCTTCCGACAGCAGCGAGTTGATGACTTCGTAGCGCGACTGACCGTCAACCAGATTGTTGAGCGGGGTGAAGGTGGATTCGTTTTCCTGATCGTAGAGCACCGAATGGCGCTGGGAGAACGTGCCGCGTTCCACGTCCTGACCCGACAGGCGGACCGGGTGGCCGTCTTCGAGCAGCGAGGCGAAGGCCAGCGCTTCGGCGGTGGCCCAGTCGATGCCCTCGCCCTCGGCAATCATCTTCTTGCGGTTGTCGAGGAACCGCTGGACGGTGCGATGGGCGTGGAAATCCCCCGGAACGCTGGTCAGCTTTTCGCCCAGCGATTTCAGGCGCTCCATGTCGATGCCGGTGACGCCGCGGCGCGGGCCATCGACTTCGGCAAGCTTGATGTTCTTCCAGGCGCCATCGAGCCAGTCGGCCTTGTTGGGGCGATAATCCTGTCCGGCCTCGAACTCGCTGTCGAGCGTGGCGCGCCAGCCGGCCTTGAGCTGTTCGAACTCCTCGCTGGTCACGACACCTTCTTCGATCAGCTTGTTGCCGTAGATTTCCAGCGTCGTCTTGTGGCCGCGAATGGCCTTGTACATCAGCGGCTGGGTGAAGCTGGGCTCATCGCCTTCATTGTGGCCGAACCGGCGGTAGCAGAACATGTCGATGACGACGGGGCGCCCGAACTTCTGGCGGAATTCGACAGCGATCTTGGCGGCATAGACAACAGCTTCAGGATCGTCGCCATTGCAATGGAAGACCGGGGCCTCGATCATCTTGGCCACGTCGGTCGGGTAGGGAGACGAGCGCGAGAAGTGCGGCGAGGTGGTGAATCCGATCTGGTTGTTGACCACGAAATGGATCGACCCGCCGGTGCGGTGACCCTTCAATCCCGACAGCGCGAAACATTCGGCAACCACGCCCTGCCCGGCAAAGGCCGCATCGCCATGCAGCAGCAGCGGCAGGACGGCGGCGCGGTCGGTGTCGCGCGTGTCGGCGACGAAACGCTCGTCCTTGGCCGAGAGCTGATCCTGCTTGGCGCGGGCCTTGCCCAGCACCACCGGATTGACGATTTCGAGATGGCTGGGGTTGGCCGTAAGCGAAAGGTGAACCGTGTTGCCGTCGAACTCGCGGTCCGACGATGCGCCAAGGTGGTATTTGACGTCGCCTGAGCCTTCGACGTCGTCGGGGTAGAACGCGCCGCCCTTGAACTCGTGAAACAGCGCGCGATGGGGCTTGGCCATCAATTGGGTCAGAACGTTCAGGCGCCCGCGATGGGGCATGCCCAAAACGATGTCCTTGACGCCCAGGGCGCCGCCGCGCTTGACGATCTGTTCGAGCGCCGGGATCAGCGATTCCCCGCCATCGAGCCCGAACCGCTTGGTGCCGGTATATTTGACGTCGAGGAACTTTTCGAACCCCTCGGCCTCGGCGAGCTTATTGAGGATCGCCCGCTTGCCCTGGGGGGTGAAGGTTATTTCCTTGTCGGGCCCTTCGATACGCTCCTGGATCCAGGCCTTGGCCTCGGGATCGGAGATGTGCATGAACTCGATGCCCAGCGTGCCGCAATAGGTGCGCCTGAGGATTTCGAGCATCTGGGGCACTGTGGCAAATTCGAGCCCGAGATAATTGTCGATGAAGATCTCGCGGCCGTAATCGGCCTCGGAAAATCCATAGGCCGCCGGATCGAGTTCGGGCGCTTCCTCGCTCTTTTCCAGCCCGAGCGGATCGAGATTGGCGTGCAGATGGCCGCGCATGCGATAGGCCCGGATCATCATGATGGCGTGGATCGAATCCCGCGTCGCCTGCATGACCGCTTCGGTCGAAACCACCGCGCCGCCGGCCTTGGCCTTTTCGGTGACTGCCTTTTGGGCCTTGACCGCCACTTCGCCCCAATTGCCGTCGAGCGCCGAGATCATCTCGCCATTCGAGCTGCGCGGCCAATCGGCGCGCTGCCAGCTGGGGCCATCGGCGTTTTTCGTCACGCAATCGGCACTGTCGGCAAGATTGTCGAAGAACTCCGCCCAGCTCGGATCGACGCTCTTGGCATCGCTCTTGTAGCGGGCGTACAGCGCGTCGATGTAATCGGCATTGCCGCCATAAAGGAAGGAAGTGAGGAGGAACGCTTCGTTCTGGTCCTGTCGTGCCATTTCGCTCTCGATTGGGGGTCCCGATCCCCCGTGCTTAAAATGCAATTCAACCCTGCCCGTATGGGCCGCCAATTCGGGTCGAACTATGACGGCGACGCCGTCTCGTTTTGGTTAACCGGGACCTAAGTCCCGGTTCCCAATAACATTGTCGTGTCTCAGCCCCTAAGGACCTCGACCAGCGTGGTGCCCAGACGGGCCGGCGAGGGCGAAACCCTGATGCCCGCCGCTTCCATGGCGGCGATTTTCGATTCCGCGTCGCCCTTGCCGCCCGAGACCACAGCGCCGGCATGGCCCATGGTCTTGCCCTTGGGCGCGGTGCGGCCCGCGATGAACCCGGCCATGGGTTTCGAGCGGCCCTTTTTGGCTTCGTCGATCAGGAACTGGGCGGCGTCCTCTTCGGCCGAGCCGCCGATTTCGCCGATCATGATGATGGATTCGGTAGCATCGTCGGCCAAAAACATCTCGAGCACGTCGATGAACTCGGTGCCCTTGACCGGATCGCCGCCGATGCCGACGGCCGTGGTCTGGCCAAGGCCTTCATTTGTGGTCTGGAACACGGCTTCATATGTAAGCGTGCCCGAGCGCGACACAATGCCCACCGAGCCCTTGCGGAAGATCGAACCGGGCATGATGCCGATCTTGCATTCTTCCGGGGTCAAAATGCCGGGGCAGTTGGGGCCCAAAAGACGCGAATTTGACTTCTCGAGGCGCGCCTTGACCCGCACCATGTCGGAGACCGGAATGCCCTCGGTGATGCAGGTGATGAAACCAATTTCGGCTTCGATGGCCTCGATGATGGCATCGGCCGCGCCCGCGGGGGGCACATAGATGACCGAAGCGTCGGCCCCGGTCTTTTCGCGGCCCTCGGCGACGGTCGCGAAGATGGGAAGCTGTTCCCCGCCGGCGCCCGACCAGGTCTCTCCGCCCTTTTTGGGGTGGATACCGCCGACCATCTTGGTGCCGTGATAGGCCAGCGCCTGTTCGGTGTGGAAGGTCCCTGTCTTGCCGGTCAGGCCCTGGACGAGGATCTTGGTGTTCTTGTCAACGAGAATGGACATGTCTTTGGCTTAAATCCTGTCTGTTCGGGCTTTAGGCGACGGCCGCGACGATCTTCTGGGCGGCGTCATCGAGATCGTCGGCGGCGGTGATCGCCAGCCCCGATTCGTTGAGGATTGTCTTGCCCTTCTCGACATTGGTGCCTTCGAGGCGCACGACCAGCGGAATGGTCAGGCCCACTTCCTTGACGGCCGCGACGACGCCCTCGGCGATCACGTCGCACTTCATGATGCCGCCGAAGATGTTGACAAGAATGCCCTCGACCTTGGGGTCGGCGGTGATGATCTTGAAGGCCGCGGCGACCTTTTCCTTGCTGGCACCGCCCCCGACGTCACAGAAATTGGCCGGCTCCTTGCCGTAGAGGTGGATGATGTCCATGGTCGCCATGGCCAGGCCGGCGCCGTTGACCATGCAGCCGATATTGCCGTCCATGGGCACATAGGCCAGGTCCCATTTGGACGCTTCGATTTCCTTGGCGTCTTCCTCGGTTTCGTCGCGCAGGGCGACGATGTCGGAATGGCGGAACAGGGCGTTGCCGTCAAAGGAGACCTTGGCGTCGAGCACGCGCAGATGGCCATCGGTCATCACGATCAGCGGGTTGATTTCGAGCAGCGCCATGTCCTTTTCGACAAACGCCTTATAGAGCGCCGGGAACAGGGATTTGGCGTCCTCGGCGGCGGCGCCGTCGAGCTTAAGGGCAGCGGAAATCTCGGTCACGTTGGCGGCGGTGACGCCCGCTTCGGGGTCGATGGCCACGGTGATGATCTTTTCGGGCGTGTCGTGGGCGACCTGCTCGATATCCATGCCGCCTTCGGTCGAGACCACGAACGCCACCTTGCCCACCGAGCGGTCGACAAGCAGCGAGCAGTACAGCTCACGATCGATATCGGCGCCGTCCTCGATATAGAGGCGGTTGACCTGCTTGCCCGCATCGCCGGTCTGGGCGGTGACCAGGGTATTGCCGAGCATTTCGCGAACGTTGGCCACGACCTCGTCGATCGACTTGGCAAGCCGCACGCCGCCCTTGGCGTCGGGGCCGAGTTCGGTGAACTTGCCCTTGCCGCGCCCGCCGGCGTGGATCTGGGACTTGACCACATAGAGCGGACCGGGAAGCGATTTTGCAGCCGCTTCGGCCTCGTCGGCACTCATGATGGCCACGCCCCTGGCGACGGGGGCGCCGTAGCCCTTGAGCAGTTCCTTGGCCTGGTATTCGTGAATGTTCATCGCAGGTTCGAACCTTTTTTCGTGTTCGGCAGAAAAGGGAAAAGCCCGGAGCGGGTATCTCCGGGCCGGATCGGTTACGCCAGCTTGGGCGCGATCTTCTTGCAGGCCTCGACAAGCCCGTCGACCGAAGCGACCGAGGCGTCGAACATCTTCTTTTCAGAAGCGTTGAGCTCGATCTCGACGATCCGCTCGACACCGCCAGCCCCGATCACCACCGGCACACCGACATAGGTGTTGGAAAGGCCGAACTCGCCCGAAAGATGGGCCGCGCAGGGCAGGATGCGCTTTTTGTCCTTGAGGTAACATTCGGCCATTTCGACGGCCGAAGCGGCGGGGGCATAGAAGGCCGAACCGGTCTTGAGCAGGCCGACGATCTCGGCGCCGCCATCGCGGGTGCGCTGGATGATCTGGTCGAGCTTGTCCTTGCTCATCCAGCCCATCTTGACCATGTCGGGAAGCGGGATACCGGCGACGGTGGAGTAACGGGCCAGCGGCACCATGGTATCGCCATGGCCACCCATGACGAACGCGGTGACGTCCTGGACCGAGACGTTGAGCTCGTCGGCGATGAAGTGACGGAAGCGCGCGCTGTCGAGGACGCCAGCCATGCCGACGACCTTTTCGGCCGGAAGGCCTGAGAATTTCTGCAGCGCCCAGACCATGGCGTCGAGCGGGTTGGTGATGCAGATCACGAATGCCTCGGGGGCGTACTTTGCGATGCCGGCGCCGACCTGCTCCATGACTTTCAAATTGATTTCCAAAAGATCGTCGCGGCTCATGCCCGGCTTGCGCGGCACGCCGGCGGTGACGATGACCACGTCGGCGCCTTCGATGTCCTTGTATTCGGACGTGCCCTTGAGGGTGGAATTGTAGCCTTCGACCGGGCCGGACTGGGCCAGGTCGAGCGCCTTGCCCTGGGGCACGCCGTCAACGATATCGAACAGCATGACGTCGCCAAGTTCCTTGAGCGCCACCAGATGTGCGAGTGTCCCCCCGATCTGACCGGCACCGATCAGAGCGATTTTCTTACGCGCCATGAGCAAGTTTCCCTATAGGTAAAGTAACGTTTTCCTCGCGCCCTCCATAGACCTTGTGACCTTTGGACGCAAGTGAACCCTTCGTCTAACGATGAGGATTGTGGAATGCGGCGAGGCTGGGGGTACTGAATCCCGGATCAGGTCCGGGATGGCAACGAAGAGAGGGAAACGACGGGGCAAACAGCGGATCCATACTTTCCCTATCGCGTCAATTAAGTCAGGAAGACTGACCTGAACCGGCGCGCAGGGGCTGGGCGATATAGTCGGCGGACCGCATTTCTTCCAGCCGCGACAAACAGCGCGCGAACTCGAAACGCGTCTTGTCGTCCTGGGCGAGCTCGTCGAGCGGAGCGGCAAAGCTGGCGGCGAGCTTGATCCCCCGGTCGTAGAGCGTGTCGACGAGCAGGATGAAGCGTTTTGAAGCGTCCGATTTCAGGCGCGAAAACACCGGCACATGGTCGATCATGACTGTGTGGAAGCGATTGGCGAGCTTGAGATAATCGCGCGCGCCGAGCGGGCGTTCGCACAGATCGGCGAAATCGAAACGCGCGACGCCCATGGCCTGGGCGGGCACGGTGATGACCCGCCCCAGGCTTTCGATGGCATCGGGTTTCGGCTCGGCGCCACCGACCAGATGGCCGAACAACCCATCCATCTGCGCGTCGGTCTCGGCACCGTTCCCGATCTTGTACACATCCCGCGCGTCGAGTTTTTCGCGCCGGTAATCGGTGTCCGCGTCGAGGTTGAACACATCGGCATGGGCCGTGAGCAGGTCGATGAAGGGTTCGAAAAGCTGGCGGTTGAGCCCGTTCCAATAAAGCTTTCCGGGGGGAATGTTGGAGGTGGCGACGACAACGACCCCATCGGCGAACAGGATCTCGAACAGCCGGGAAAGCAGCATGGCGTCGGTGATGTCGGAAACGAAGAATTCGTCGAAGCACAAAAGCCGCACCGAGCGCGTGATCGGCCGCGCCACCGCCGGGATGGGATCGCGCGCGCCCTTTGTGTTGCCGTTTTCAGCCCTGTAGCTGGCGATCGCCTCGTGCACCTCGTTCATGAATTCGTGGAAATGCACGCGCCGTTTGGCAGCAACCGGGACCGTTTTGTAAAACAGGTCCATGAGCATTGTCTTGCCGCGGCCCACATCGCCCCAGATATAAAGCCCGCGCGGGGCTTCGCGCTTGCGCCTGAACAGCGAGGCGATGACCGATCCCGAGCGCGCTTCGAGCCGTTCGAGGCCCTCGGCCACCTCCTGGAGTTTTTCGACGGCGCGTTTCTGCGCCGCGTCGGGCTTGACCTGCCCGGCGACGATCATGTCGGCATACGCATCGACAATGGAGCCCGACGCCCCTTCGCTCCCGGTCAAGCCGCTGCGTCTTTCACACTAAATCCGCTCATTGGCCCCCGATATTCCCTGTGGTCGCGCTCCCGAACCGAAAAAGTGGTGTCCACTTTTTCTGGGAACGCTTCTAGAGCATTTCAGCGCTTCCTTGAATCGCTTCAATTGCTCTAAGTCTTTGTTTTATCGCGCTTCCGAACCGGATAAGTGGTAGCCACTTATCCTGGAAGCGCTCTAACCAACCATCGAAACGGACTGGCCGCCCGACAGCGTGCCCACGAACCGGTTACCGCTCTGGAACAGCGTGCCGATCAATTCATCGCTCTCATTGTAGAACTGGATCTGGTTGCCCAAAAGACTCCACGAGGTCACGTCCGCAAGGCCCTCCACCAGGCAACCCGGCGTCGACGCCCGATAACGGCCGGTGGACCCCTTGGCGGTGTAGGTGAGGTTGAGACGGCACTGTTCGGCGCCAACCATAACCGTCCAGCCGCCCAAAAGCTGCTCGATGGTGACCGAGCCGGTCAGATTGCGCCCGCCCGTTGTGTTGCCGGGGCTGCCCACATCGTCGAGCATGAAGCCGGGCGAACTGGTGGACATGCTGCCATCGAGCGATGCCGTATTGCCCGGTACAGTGGGAGTGCCGGTGGTCGAGGGCGGGTTTTGCGGCAGAACGGCCGAGCCCTCGATTGGCGGCAGATCGGAAGTGGAAACCGCGCCGGTCTGCACGGGCTGAAGCATGGGCGGCGGCGGCGTGGCCGTGACGGTGGGTGCCGACCGGCCGAACGAGGTCGGCGAACAGGCGGCAAGTACGCTGACGGCACCGATGACCAGCACCGGCCCAAGCGATCTTTTCAAGGTTCCAACCATGAGGGCTCCATATATCGGATCGGACGGCGCGCCTGGGGGGAACGCAAAGCCTCCCGGGCCGTTCCAGACAGCACGAAGGCGCTGCCTGCCATCCGCTTTAAGGCGGGAGCGGCCAAGACTCAAGTCCCGCCATCCGCTCCAAAGGGTTCGGCGTTAACTATTGTGGCCAATATGGCGGTTATGGGACAAGGTCCCTGCAACCGCTTTCAAAGGACAAAGGGGGAAGTCCATGGCCGTTTATGCCCGGGCCAAATCTTTGATGGCCGGCCTCACCGGCAGCTTCTGGTTCGTGCCCCTGATCATGGCGCTGGCCGGACTGGCGCTTGGCAATCTGCTCGTTTTCATCGACAGCCTCGACGCGCTCTCGCGCCTGCGCGACCAGTCCTTTTACCCCCGGTTCGGCCCCGCCGGCGCCAGGGCCGTCCTGACAACCATTGCCGGGGGCATGATGACCATGGCCTCCCTGGTCTTTTCGCTGACCTTTGTGGGGCTGACCCAGCTCTCTGGCCAGCTCGGACCGCGCGTGTTGATGATGTTCATGGAGGATCGCGCCACCCAGCTTGTGCTGGGCGCTTTTGTGGGGGTGTTCCTGTTTGCGCTGGTGGTGCTGGGAGAGGTGAGCGAACTCGACGACGGCTTTGTGCCGGACCTGGCCGTCGCCGCCACCATCGTCATCGCCACCGGCGCTTTCGGGCTGGTGATCTATTTCGTCCACCACATGGCGCTCGCCATACAGGCCGACGTGATCGTCGCAGATTTGGGCAAGCGGTTCACCAAAGCCATCGGACGGGTCGCCGAAAGGGCGCAGAAATGCGACATCGCCACGGCCAACCGTCACATTGCCGATTTCGACGGCTTTGCCGGCGCCCCCGTTCCCGCGCCCGCCAGCGGCTATATCCGCCACATTGCCTATGACCAGCTGCTCAAAACCCTCGGCGAGGAGGGCCTGCGGCTGGTGATCGACCTGCGGGTCGACGATTATGTGGGCGAAGGCATGCCCATCGCCCATGTGGAAGGCCCCGCCCCCGACATCGGGGCGCTGGCCGGGTGCTTTACATTCGGGCCCCGGCGCGACGTGCTTCAGGAAGCGACCTACGAGGCCCGCGCGCTGATCGACATTGCCTTGCGGGCCCTGTCTCCCGGCATCAACGATCCCAACACCGCGGTTGCCGCCATCGACCACATGAGCGGAGCCCTGTTGCCGCTGGTGCGCTCGGATGGCGTGCCGCGGGTGCTGTTGACGGCGGACGGGCGCGCGGCGCTCAAGCGCCCCGATCTGGGACTGGGCCATTACCTCGATCTGATCGTGCCCGCCCTTCTGCCGGCCATGCGCACCGATACGCTGGCCACCGAGCGGCTGATCGAACTGCTGATCCTTCTCGACCGCGTCAGCCGCCAGGATCACCAGCGCGAAGCGATCACAAAATGGCGCAAGGTGATGGCGCGCGACGTCGACAATCACGAACTGCCTCAAACCATGGTCGATTGGCTCAGGGACAAGGCGGCGCAGTGAGGGGCGGACCAGCTTTTTTCACCACTGTCATCCCGGGCAAAGACCCGGGATCCAGCAAGCGGCAGAGTCGGCGGCTTTGTCTTGGGCGCTCAGTGTACTGGGCCCCGGGTCAAGCCCGGGGTGACCATGGTGGGGAAGGCGCTGTTGGGGTTTTCATCGGCGCTGTCCCGGCGATGGGGAGGTGGGCCGGCTTTGGCGGACTCCGTGCGGGCTGAACAAGGATCGCGCTATTTCGACATCATGTCCTTCAATAGCGCTTCGGCCAGCGGTTGGGCGTCGCGGGCCTCGTGGGTGGGGACGGCAATGGCCAGGCCCTTGCCGGTCAGCCCCGTCCCGATGCCCGGCAGCCCGCCATCGGCGATTTCGCGCGGCGAGAAGCCGTGGGCGCGAAGCGCGGTGACCATGAGCCGGGCGACCGATTCGCGTTCGACATAGACGATGGTTTCATAATCGGTCATGGCCGGCTCCTTGAACAAAAAGTCAATGAACGCAACGCGGACGGTTCAAGAACTTGGGTCCATCCTATCCCCTTCGCTGCCCTGGCGAAAGCCGGGGTCCATGCGAGCCGCCTCACGCGCCGGGGCGCGCGGCTCAAGCTGTTGGATCCCGGGTCAAGCCCGGGACAGCGGCGGCGGGCAACGGCGCCGGTTCAGGCCACCTTGCGTTCGACCATCATCTTCTTGATTTCGGCGATCGCCTTGGCCGGGTTGAGCCCCTTGGGGCAGACCTTGGCGCAGTTCATGATGGTGTGGCAGCGATAGAGCTTGAAGGGGTCTTCGAGAATGTCGAGACGTTCGGAGGTGGCCTGGTCGCGGCTGTCGATCAGCCAGCGATAGGCCTGGAGCAGCACGGCAGGGCCGAGATATTTCTCGCCGTTCCACCAATAGGACGGGCACGACGTCGAGCAGCACGCGCACAATATGCACTCGTAAAGCCCGTCGAGCTTGGCGCGGTCTTCCTTGGACTGCAGCCATTCGGTGTCCGGCGTCGGCGTCTTGGTCTGCAGCCAGGGCTGCACCGATTTGTGCTGTTCGTAAAATGTCGAAAGGTCGGGCACCAGATCCTTGACCACCGGCATGTGGGGCAGCGGATAGACCTTGATGGGGCCCGACGACACCTCGTCCATGCCCTTGGTGCAGGCCAGCGTATTGGCGCCGTCGATATTCATGGCGCACGAACCGCAAATGCCCTCGCGGCACGAGCGGCGCAGGGTGAGCGTGGGATCGATGTTGTTCTTGATCCACAAAAGCCCATCCAGAATCATCGGCCCGCAATCGTTTAGATCGACGAAATAGACATCGATGCGCGGATTGTCGCCGGTGTCGGGATCGTAGCGATAGACGTGATACTCACGCAGATTGGTGGCGCCGTCCGGCTTTGGCCAGGTCTTGCCCTTTTTGGGGCGGGAGCGCTTGTCGAGGACGAGTTCAGCCATGTATCGTTCGCTCCTTAGTAAACGCGGGCCTTGGGCGCGATCTTTTTGAGATCGATGCCGTCGGTCAAAGGATCGACGTGAACCGGGCGGTAACCGAGCGTCACCTTGCCCGCCTCGTCCACCCAGCTCAGCGTGTGCTTGCGCCAGTTGACGTCGTCGCGGTCGGCGAAATCCTCGCGGGCATGGGCGCCCCGGCTCTCCTTGCGCGCCTCGGCCGAATAGACGGTGGCAATCGCGTTGGCCATGAGGTTTTCGAGCTCGAGGGTTTCAACGAGATCGGAATTCCAGATCATCGAGCGGTCGGTGACCTTGACGTCGGCAAGTTCGCCCCAGATGTCCGAAATCCGCTTGCAGCCCGCTTCGAGCGTTTCCTGGGTGCGGAACACGGCGGCGTCTTCCTGCATGGCGCGTTGCATCTTGTCGCGCAGCGTTGCCGTGGGCGAGGCGCCATTGGCGTTACGCAGCCGGTCGAACCGGGCGAGGATCCTGTCGTCCTGGGCGGCGTTGATCGCCGGGATCGGGGCGGTCCGGTCGATCACCTCACCGGCCCGCAACGCGGCGGCGCGGCCGAACACCACCAGATCGGTCAGCGAGTTCGAGCCCAGCCGGTTGGCGCCGTGTACCGAGGCGCAGGCCGCTTCACCCACCGCCATCAGCCCCGGCACGACGCGATCGGGATCGGCCTCGGTGGGGTTGAGCACTTCGCCATGATAATTGGCCGGGATGCCGCCCATATTGTAGTGGACGGTGGGAATGACCGGGATCGGCTCGCGGGTGAGATCGACACCGGCAAAGATTTTCGCCGATTCCGAAATGCCCGGCAGGCGCTCGTGCAGCACTGCGGGATCGAGGTGGTCGAGGTGCAGGAAGATGTGGTCGCCCTTGGCGCCCACGCCCCGCCCCTCGCGGATTTCCATGGTCATGCAGCGGCTCACGACGTCGCGGGAAGCCAGATCCTTGGCGTTGGGGGCATAGCGCTCCATGAAGCGCTCGCCCTCGGAATTGACCAGATACCCGCCCTCGCCGCGCGCGCCCTCGGTGATCAGGCACCCCGAGCCGTAAATGCCGGTGGGGTGGAACTGGACGAACTCCATGTCCTGGAGCGGCAGCCCGGCCCGGGCCACCATGCCGTTGCCGTCGCCGGTGCAGGTGTGGGCCGAGGTCGCCGAGAAATAGGCGCGCCCGTACCCGCCGGTGGCCAGAACCACCATCTTGGCGCGGAAGCGGTGGATGGTGCCGTCGTCGAGCTTCCAGGCGATGACGCCCTGGCATTCGCCATTTTCGCCCATGATGAGGTCAAGCGCGAAATATTCGACGAAGAATTCGGCGTTGTTGCGCAGCGACTGGCCGTAAAGCGTGTGCAGAATGGCGTGGCCGGTGCGGTCGGCGGCGGCGCAGGTGCGCTGCACCGGGGGGCCTTCGCCATATTCGGTCATGTGGCCGCCAAAGGGGCGCTGATAGATCTTGCCCTGTTCGGTGCGCGAAAAGGGCACGCCGTAATGTTCGAGCTCGTAGATAGCGGCGGGCGCCTCGCGGGCCAGATATTCCATGGCGTCATTGTCGCCCAGCCAGTCCGACCCCTTGACGGTATCGTACATGTGCCACTGCCAGCTGTCGGGGCCCATGTTGGAGAGCGAGGCGGCGATGCCGCCCTGCGCCGCGACCGTGTGCGAGCGGGTGGGGAAGACCTTGGTGACGCAGGCTGTCGAAAAGCCCTGCTCGGCCATGCCCAGCGTGGCGCGCAGTCCCGCGCCGCCGGCGCCGACCACCACGACGTCATAGGCGTGGTCGATGATCTGATAAGCCGAAGCCATGAGCGAAATTAACCTCCGAAGGCGAGGACGAGAACCGCGCCCAGGGCGACGACGCCCACAAGAACGGTGAAAATGGTGTTGGCCGCCTTGGCCAGCGAATGATTGCGCGGCTCGTGGATGTAATCCTCGATCACCTCGTTCATGCCGTTGCGCATGTGGATAAAGGCGATGGCGAAAAGAACGATGGCGGGGATGGAAACCAGCGGATTTGAGAAAATCGCCGTCATTTCCGTCCGGTCGGCGCCCGCAAGCGAAACGACCAGCCAGATCAGGAACCCGACAAGGACGATGTTGATGGCGCCGGTGACGCGCTGGAGAATGAACGCGCCGGTGCCTTTTTCGCGTGGATTGGTCTGCATTGCCGTCCCCCTAGAACCAGACGAACACGGCCCAGACAAGGACCGTGGCCAAAACCGAGAAAATCAGCGTGGCAAGGGTGATGGCTTCGCGGCTCGCCGCGTCGAACCCGGCGCCGAAATCCCAGATGAAATGCTTGATGCCGCCCGCCATGTGGTGAAACAGCGTCCAGGTGTAGAGAAACAGCCCGATCTGGATGATGGGATGGCCAAAGAACCCCTGCACCGCCGAAAGCTGATCCTGGCCCAGCGCCGCCGCCCCCAGCCACAGCGCAAACAGCACGGTGCCCATGTACAGCCCGATTCCCAGCGCGCGGTGCACGATCGACATCGTCATGGTGAGGGTGAAGCGATAGACGGAGAGATGCGGGGACGTGGGTCGGAATTGCGCCATTGCCTGCCTCGATCTGGCCCCGCGCCGAGCGGTCGGGGACGCTGAGCCGGTTGCCCGGCAGAAAACTTGCGGCCAACTTCTAATCGCGCTTTCCCCATTCGTCAAAGGGCCGCGCTTACGTCTTTGGTCGGAAAATGGCAAACGTCATGCCCGCTAAAATATTGACTTTTAAGGTCATATTTTCTCTGCGGGCTGGACAAGGACAGCTAAGTCAAGGCAAGTATGGATAAATGTCAGCCAGGTTTACCTACCAGGTAAAGTGCCATGCCCGAAACCTCTCCGATCGCCATAAAGTCCAAAAAAATCCTCGCTTCGGCCTGGGGCAGCCTGACCGAGTATGTTTTGGGGGTCAAACGGGCCGACGGCGCGCCCGTTCAATTGGTCCGCGAGATCTATGACCACGGCAGCGCGGCGGCGATTCTGCTGCTCGACAGCGAGCGCAGGGTCATGACGCTGGTGCGCCAGTTCCGGCTGCCGCCCCACCTCAATGGCGAGGACGGCAACATGATCGAAGTGTGCGCCGGGCTGCTCGACGGGGATGACCCCGAGACCTGCGCGAAAAAGGAGGCGCTCGAGGAGACCGGGATCGTGCCCTCGAGCCTGCGACCTGCTTTCGAGATTTACGCCAGCCCCGGCTCTCTGAGCGAGAAAATCCACTGCTTTGTCGGCTTTTACGACGCGGCATGCCGGCGTGGACCCGGCGGCGGACTGGCCGAGGAAGGCGAAGAGATCGAGCTTGTCGAGATCGGCTTCGATGCGGCGCTGGACATGATCGACAATGGGCATATCGTCGACGCCAAGACCGTCGCGCTGATCCAGCACGCGGCACTCAAGGGGTTGCTGTCCACTTCCTAGCCGTGGAGCCTCAAGAGGTTGTTTCGGGTCAGGTTGAGTCGACTGATCGGTGTTTGCGACTTTGGGCTGCCGTGCTGTCTGCGCCAATTGTAGCGATGGAGCCATATGGGCAATTGCTCTGCCCTGTGGTTTGACGTTGGATAGGCGATGACATAGGCCCATTCGCGCAAGGTGGTCTGGACGGATTTGATCTGGCGTCTACATTTCGGTCTGAGCGCCTTCCGCAGCCGCCTTGACGGGATTTACCGGCGGTTCTTCGCGCGGCGCGTATTTGTTGAGCAGGGGCAACTGGCTCATGGCGAAAGCCATGGTCAGCGGCATGATACCCCAGACCTTGAAGGCCACCCAGAAATCGTCGGAAAAATTGCGCCAGACGATCTCGTTGAGCGCGGCGAGGACGAAAAAGAAGATGCCCCAGCGCAGGGTCATGAGATACCAGCCGCGGTCCTGGAGCTTATAGACTTCCCCGAAAACGTAGCGCAGCAGCGATTGGCCGAATGCCAACCCTCCAAGCAGCACCGAACCGAACAGCACATTGGTGATTGTGGGCTTGAGCTTGATGAACAGCGCGTCCTGAAAATAGAGCGTCATCCCGCCGAAAACCAGCACCACGACGCCGGTGACCAGCGGCATGACCGGGATGGTTTTTAGGATCAGCTTGGAGAGCACGAGCGAAACGGCCATGGCGACCATGAAAACGGCGGTCGCAAAGATTATCGGCTGGGTGAACCAGGTTTGAAGCGCCGGGAACGCCTCAAGGATGTTCTCGCCCTGAGCATTTACGATGAAAAAAACCACCAGCGGGCCCAGCTCCAAAGAGAGCTTGGTCAGCGCGGGCTTTAGGTCCTCAATCCCCGCTTCGGCGGGTTTGGGTTGGCTTTGCGCCATAATCTTACTCCTTGCCCGCGATTGCGCGGGCGAAATCCGTGGCCCTGAAGGGCTCGAGGTCGCCTATCGATTCCCCGACGCCGATGAAATGGATGGGCAGGCCGAATTTTCTTGCGATGGCGACGAGGATGCCTCCGCGCGCCGTCCCGTCCAGCTTGGTCATCACGAGGCCCGTCACCCCAGCCTTTTGACCGAAGATTTCGACCTGATTAAGGGCATTCTGGCCCGTTGTGGCATCCAGTGTCAAAAGCGTGGCGTGCGGTGCGTCCGGATCACGCTTTTTGATGACCCTTATGATCTTTTCGAGCTCGTCCATCAATTCGGTGCGATTCTGAAGCCGACCCGCGGTGTCGATGATGACCACGTCGGTTCCGGTGTCCTGCGCCTTGGCGACAGCGTCGAACGCCAGGCCCGAGGCATCGGCGCCGGTCGGGCGGGTCATCACCTCGACGTCGTTGCGCTGACCCCAGACCTGGAGTTGCTCGACAGCGGCGGCGCGGAACGTGTCGCCGGCGGCCAGAAGCACCGATTTTCCCTCGGCCTTGAGCTTGGCGGTCAGCTTGCCGATGGTCGTTGTCTTTCCTGAACCGTTGACGCCAACCATGAGGATCACGAAGGGGTTTTTCGTGCCATCGATGGTGAGGGGCACCGCCACCGGGCCGAGTGTGGCTTCGACTTCGGCGGCGAGTACGGCGCGCACGTCTTCTGTGGAGACGTCCTTGTCGAATTTGTCGGCACGCAATTTTTCGGTGATCGCCATAGCCGTATCGATGCCCAGATCGGCGGCGATCAGTGTGTCTTCGAGGTCCTGCAGTGTTGCTTCATCGAGCTTGCGCTTGGTGAAGATCGCGCCGATCGAAGAGGTGAGGTTGTCCGAAGACCGTTTGAGACCGGCACCCAGGCGCTGAAGCCAGTTCCGTGGCTCTGCCGGTTCATCTTGTACCGGGGCGGGAGCCGGCTCGGGTTCATTTGCTGCGGGCTCCTCCGGATCGGAAGCAATTTTATCCTCAATGGTATCGGGTCTATCGAGCGGATCGGTTACATCGTCCGGCGTGGGCGGTTCGTGCGCAGGGGGATTGGGATGGCCGCGTTCGAGCCATTCGGCCTGCATTTCGGGCGGGGCGGCGTCGCGGGAATCCTCGGTCGCTTCCGTCGGCTCGGGTGCCTGTGCTTCACGCTCCTCGCGCAGGGCAGCCAGCGCCTTCTCTTCGCCAGGCTGCTCTTGGGTGGCCCGTTCCATTGCCTCTTCGGCATCCGATTTCGGCTGGGGCTTTTCACCGAACAGGCGTCCCCAGAAGCCGGGCTTTTTGTCTTGGGTCATGCAGCAACCTTGTCGCGACGGGCAATCAACCCGTCCGCGGATATTCCATCGATTTCGGCCATAACGATATCGCCGGGCCGTCCGCGCTCAACGGCGACGGGAATGAACTGTTCCGTGCGTCCCATACCGTCGCGTTCGACGAGAATGCTTTCGGTCTTTCCGACCCGGGAGGCACACAGCCTTGCAAATTGGGTCTCGCCAAGCGCCCGCAGCCGTGCGGCGCGGTCCTTGCCGATACGCCGGGAAATTTGGGGCATTTTCGCCGCCGGAGTCCCTTCGCGTGGGGAAAACGGGAAAACATGGAGATAGGTCAGATCGGCTTCGGTGACGAACCGCAGCGTATTTTCAAACATCGCATCGGTCTCTGTCGGAAACCCCGCGATGATATCGGCGCCGAACACCATGTCCGGCCGTAGACCGCGCAGCTTGTCGACGATGCCGAGCGCATCGGCGCGGCTATGGCGGCGCTTCATGCGCTTTAGGATCATGTCATCGCCCGATTGCAGCGACAGGTGCAGGTGCGGCATCAGGCGCTGATCGGTTACGGCGTCGTAGAGCGCAGGGTCGGCCTCGATGGAATCGATCGAGGAAATCCGCAGGCGCGGCAGGGCCGGAACGTGCCTGAGGATCGCTTGGGTGAGCCTGCCCAGCGTGGGCATGCCGGGAAGATCGCCGCCATAGGAGGTGATATCGACCCCGGTCAGCACCACTTCGGCATAGCCATTGTCCACCAAGCGCTTGATCTGGTCGACGACGACCCCCATGGGCACCGAGCGCGACGGGCCGCGGCCGAAAGGGATGATGCAGAATGTGCAGCGGTGGTCGCACCCGTTCTGGACCTGGACAAAGGCGCGGGCCCTGCCATCGAGCCCGTCGATCAGATGGCCGGCGGTTTCGGTCACGCTCATGATGTCGTTGACCTGGACCTTGTCGTTCAGGGCCACGCCGAAGGCGATGGGCCGATAGCTTTCGGCTTTGAGCTTGTCGTTGTTGCCGATCACCAGATCGACCTCTTCCATGTCGCCGAAATCGCGCGCCTGGGTCTGCGCCGCGCAGCCGGTGACGATGATTTTCGCATCGGCGTTGTCGCGTCGCGCCTTGCGGATCGTCTGCTTGGCCTGGCGCACGGCCTCGGCGGTCACCGCGCAGGTGTTGATGATGATTGCGTTTTCGAGGCCGGACTTTTGCGCCTCGGCCTTCATCACCTCGGATTCATAGGCATTGAGCCGGCACCCGAAGGTTATGGTCTCTATGCTCATGCGGCATCCTCACCCAGAAGCGCTTGGGGAATGACGCCTTCACCATCCAGCGTCCAGGGGCCGGTCATCAGGATATGATCGTCGGACGCGCGCCATTCGATATCGAGGGGGCCGCCGGGCAGCTCGATGGTTACCTTGCGGCCAGTCAATCCCTTGCGGGCAGCGGCTACGGCCGTGGCGCAGGCGGCGGTGCCGCAGGCCAGCGTCAGTCCCGCGCCACGCTCCCAGACCTTGACCCTGACGCGGTCATCGGCGAGCACCTGGGCCAGCGTGATATTGGCGCGCTCTGGGAAGACGGGATGGTTTTCGAGCATGGGACCGAACTTGGCGAGATCGTGGGCCTCGAGATCATTGACCCAGAAGATTGCGTGCGGGTTACCCACATTGACCACAGAAGGGGTATGTAGAACCGGCTCGTCGATGGGACCGATCTGAAGTTCGATTCCGTTCGTATCGGCAAAAGGCTCGGCCAGTGGAATCTGGTCCCAGGCAAAGCGTGGTGTTCCCATGTCGACGGTC
The DNA here is from genome assembly GCF_965249125.1 of Pelagibacterium sp. Classification (GTDB taxonomy): domain Bacteria; phylum Pseudomonadota; class Alphaproteobacteria; order Rhizobiales; family Devosiaceae; genus Pelagibacterium. The sequence continues at coordinate 3,573,829 of NZ_OZ252217.1, read as the reverse complement.
ACGATATCGCCGGCGACGCTTGCGATCAGTATCCCCGCATTGGTGCGGATGGTGGTTGCGGTGGTTCCCAATTCCTGGGACATCAGCGCGGCGATGCAGCGGGTGGCGTTGCCGCAGGCATCGACTTCGCCGCCTTCGGCATTGTAAATGCGCATGAATACGTCGACGCCCTCGATCGTGTCGGGCTCCATGACGATCAGCTGATCGCAGCCGATGCCGTTGGCCCGGTCCGAAATGGCGATAATCTGTTGCGGCGACAGCGCAATCTTTTGCGCGCGCGCGTCCAGAACGACGAAGTCGTTTCCAAGGCCGTTCATCTTGAGATAGGGCAGCGGCGCTGTCATTTGAGGGCTTTTCGGCTCAACCAAGTGTCATCTTGGGCCTATATGGCGCAAAAGTCTTGCGATTTCCACCTCCCTGGCCAATCGCGCGGCAATTGACTCCGGTCCCATGCCTGCTTATAAGCCGCCTCGACCTTCTGTCAGAAACGATGGATTTGCGAGTCACTAGGCAACCCTAGAGGTTTCCGGTCAACATCCGCCAGCGCGTTGCGCCCGCGGGTGCGCTTTGCATTTGACCGCTTGGGACCCATATTCGCATCTATCCTGACACGAACGAAATGAGCGAAGTATGTTTGAAAGCCTGTCAGACCGCTTGGGCAAGATCTTTTCCGGGATCACCGGACGAGGTGCGCTGAGCGAAGCCGATGTGCAAGCAGCGCTGCGCGAAGTCCGTCGTGCGCTGATCGAGGCCGACGTTTCGCTCGAAGTTGTACGCGCCTTTACCGAGCAGGTCGGTGCAAGGGCCGTTGGCGCCGAAGTCACCCGTTCGGTCAAGCCCGGCCAGCAGGTCATCAAGATCGTTCATGACGAACTTGTTGCCGTCCTGGGTGAGGAAGCCTCGCCAATTTCGCTCAATGCCCCATCGCCGGTGCCGATCCTTATGGTTGGCCTGCAGGGCTCGGGCAAGACCACGACCACCGGCAAGATCGCCAAGCGGCTCAAGGACAAGCAGAACAAGCGCGTATTGCTTGCCTCGCTCGATACGCGCCGCCCGGCCGCCATGGAGCAACTCAAGACGCTCGGCGGCCAGATCGGGGTCGATGTGCTCGAGATCGTCCCCAACCAGTCAGCTATCGAGATCGCAAAACGTGCGATCTCGAGCGCCAGGACCGGTGGCTATGACGTGGTCATGCTCGATACGGCGGGCCGCACCCATATCGACGAAGAGCTTATGGAAGAGACCGCCGAGATCAAGCGCGTCTCCAATCCGCATGAAATCCTGCTTGTCGCCGACAGCCTGACCGGTCAGGACGCCGTCAATCTGGCGCGCTCGTTCGATGCGCGCGTCGATATCACCGGTATCGTTCTCACCCGTGTCGATGGCGACGGACGCGGCGGCGCGGCGCTTTCCATGCGGGCGGCGACCGGCAAGCCGATCAAGCTGATCGGTGTCGGCGAAAAAATGGATGCGCTGGAAGATTTCCACCCCAGCCGCATCGCGGATCGCATTCTGGGCATGGGCGACATCGTCTCGCTCGTCGAAAAGGCAGCGGCGAACGTTACCGCCGAAGACGCCCAAAAGATGGCCAAGAAGCTCAAGAAGGGTCAGTTCGATCTCGACGATCTGATGGGCCAGCTTTTGCAGATGAAGAAGATGGGCGGCATGGCCTCGCTCCTCAAGATGATGCCGGGCATGGGCAATATGGCCAAGAACCTGCCCAATGGCCGCACCGACGACAAGGTGTTCGACCGCCAGGTGGCCATCATCCAGTCGATGACCAAAAAGGAACGCGAAAAGCCCGATCTGCTCAACGCTTCGCGCCGCAAGCGCATTGCGGCGGGTTCCGGGGTCGAAGTTTCCGAAATCAACAAGCTCATCAAGATGCATCGCCAGATGGCGGACATGATGAAAAAGGTCTCGCGCGGCGGACCGGGCGGTCTGGCCGGCATGTTCGGCGGCATGGGCAAGCAGATGATGGGCGGAATGCCCGACATGGACCCGGCCCAGATCGAACAGATGACAAAGCAGATGGGAGCCGATCCTTCCAAGCTGCCCGATGATTTTTCCAAGCTGGTCAAGCAGGGCGGCGGCATGCCGGGCCTTCCCGGACTTGGCGGCTCGAAATTCCCGGGGCTTCCGGGACTGCCCGGATTGCCAGGCAAAAAGAAGTAACCGACTTAAACTCTATCCAAGCAGAAAGACAAAGAGACAATGGCTACCAAGATCCGCCTGGCTCGCGCCGGCTCCAAGAAGCGTCCTTACTATCACATCGTCGTCGCCGACGTTCGCGCTCCGCGTGACGGTCGCGTTATCGAACGTATCGGTTCGTACAACCCGATGCTCGAAAAGGGCGACGAAAAGCGCGTCGTGCTCGATATCGAACGTGCCACCCATTGGGTCCAGAGCGGCGCGCAGCCGACCGATCGTGTTGAGCGTTTCCTTGACGCTGCAGGCCTTTTGAAGCGCACTGCCCGCAACAACCCCAACAAGGCAAAGCCGGGCGCCAAGGCGCTTGAACGCCTCGAGGAAAAGAAGGCCGCTGAAGAAGCCGCCAAGGAAGCTGCCGCAGCACCGGCCGAGGAAGCTCCTGCCGAAGAGGCTCCCGCCGCTGAAGAAGCGACCGCCGAGTAACTATCGGGCAACCGAATCGCATTAGATTCGTTTTTTCGCGCGCTCCCACTTGACGGAGTCAAGCGAATAATCGATATAAAATACTATCCGCTACGCCCGTAGGCGGGCACTATGCAAAGGCTCCAGACATTGTCTGGGGCCTTTTCACTTGGGGGGATTATGCGCAAAGCTGTGATTTTAATCGATGGCGGGCACCTGCGGGTTTTAGCAAGGCGGGATGGCCATGCCTACGATCCAGATTTTATTGAACGCTTCGCCCGAGAGTGCGTGTCAGAGGATGAAAGTTTAATGCGGGTCCTCTATTACGACTGCGCACCATACTCTGGCACAGTAAAATTGCCGGTATCGGGAGAGGAGCGCTTGTTCGAGAGCAATGATGGGTGGTTGAGAGATTTAGCTTCGCGGGACCTATTTGCGGTCAGGCGCGGCGTATTGAAATTTCGCGGTTTTGTTCCGCGCAGAATTCCAATTGCTTCGAGCCGACTTGCAGATGAAGACTTTAAACCTTCATTTGAACAGAAAGGTGTCGACATGCGAATTGGTCTCGATATTGCGACGTTTTCTGAGAAAGCGCTAGTAGACAGGATCATATTGGTAAGCGGCGATACCGACTGTGTGCCGGCGATGAAACATGCTCGTATATCTGGATTGCAGTTGGTTTTGGTAGAGTTGCCCAATCATCGTTTGGCATCCGAATTAGTTTGGCATTCCGACATTCGAAGAGCTGTTAAGTGGCCAAATTGAATAAAGGCATTCTCATGGGCCGCATCGGCGCGGCCCATGGGATCAAGGGGGAGGTGCGCATCACAGCGTTTACCGAAGACCCCCTCGCCATCGCCGATTACGATCCGCTCGAAACCGACCGTCAGGGCCTATCGATCTCGATCGCAAAGGCGCGGCTGGCCAAGAACGTCGTCATCGCGACGCTCAAGGGCGTCTCTGACCGCAACGACGCCGAAAAGCTCAACGGCGTTTCCCTCTATGTCAGCCGCGATCGGCTCGATGAGCCCGACGATGATGAATTTTACCATGCCGATCTGATCGGGCTGGAAGTACGGCTGGCCGATGGTGCCGTCCTTGGCACCATTTCGGCCGTCGAAAATTTCGGCTCCGACGATCTGTTGGACGTCAAGCTCTCCGAAACCCGCAAATCGGTCTATCTGCCGTTCACCCGGGCCGTGGTTCCCGAGCTTTTCATCGCCGATGGCTATGTTGTCGCCACGCCGCCCGAAGGGTGGCTCGAGGATACGCCGCGCGATCCCGAAGATGTCGAGCCGGACGAAAACCGATGAGCTTTCGCGCTTCGGTCATAACGCTCTTTCCCGATCTCTTTCCCGGCCCGCTCGGCGCTTCGGTTATCGGACGCGGCATGGAAAAGGGAGCATGGTCGCTCGAAACGCATTTCCTGCGCGACTATGCCGGCGACAAACATCGCACGGTCGATGATACGCCATCGGGCGGTGGCGCTGGCATGGTCCTGCGTCCCGATATTCTGGCAGCGGCACTCGATGATATTGCGCCAGCCGACGATCCGCGCCCGAAAATTCTGATGAGCCCGCGCGGCGCTCCGCTCACCCAGCAGCGGGTGCGTGAACTGGCCGAGGGTCCCGGCGCGGTGATCGTCTGCGGGCGTTTCGAAGGCATCGACCAGCGGGTCATCGACGCCCGCGATCTCGAGGAGATCTCAATCGGCGATTATGTGCTGGCCGGCGGCGAAGTGGCCGCCATGGTGCTGCTCGAAGCCGTGGTTCGACTCCTGCCGGGGGTTTTAGGCGCGGCCGAAAGTCATGCCGAAGAGAGTTTTGAGAACGGACTTCTCGAATATCCTCAATATACGCGGCCGCAGGTGTTCGAAGGTCATGAGATTCCTCAAATCCTGACTTCAGGCGATCATGGCCGGATCGAAAAATGGCGCCGGGAACAATCGGAAGCCCTGACCCGAGACAGACGCCCCGACCTCTGGGCGCGCCACAGTCAAAAGCCCTAGACTCCGGGGCGCATGGCGTGTATAGCGCGCTCGACTATGGGATGAGCACATCCCGCCGTCCAAACAAGACCGGGCCCAAAAGGCTCCTTTGAAAAGATAGAACGGAAAACGAAATGAACATTATCCAGCAGCTCGAAAAAGAGCAGCTTGAAGCGCTCGTTGCAAAACGCGCCGTCCCCGAATTCTCCCACGGCGATACCGTCAAGGTCTGGGTCAAGATCCGCGAAGGCGAAAAAGAACGCCTTCAGGCCTATGAAGGCGTTGTGATCGCCCGCACCGGCGGTGGGCTGATGGAAAGCTTTACTGTCCGCAAGATCTCGTATGGCGAAGGCGTGGAACGCGTGTTCCCCGTCCATTCCCCGATGATCGACCGCATCGAAATTTTGAAGCGCGGCAAGGTCCGGCGCGCCAAGCTCTATTACCTGCGCGATCGTCGCGGCAAGTCGGCTCGTATCTTTGAATCGACCAATGCCCGCACCAAGAAGATCGAAGCCGATGAGCGTCAGGCCGCCGTCGAGGCCCGCGCCGCGCGCGAAGCCGAAAAGGTCGCTGCCGCCGAGGCTTTGGCCGCTGAGCTGGCCGCGCAGGAAGCAGCCGAAAAGAAAGCTGCACAAGAAGCCGCAGCCGCCGAGGCCGCAGCAGCTGCCGAAGCTCCGGCTGAAGAGAACAAGGGCGAATAAGCCCATCGTCGCGATGATATCGCTAAAGCCCGGTCGTGATGACCGGGCTTTTTTGTTTGCTGCGGGAATAAATCGGCGGGCGGTGGTGTCTAACAGGTGTGAGGGCTGGCGCTGGACGCGTTCGCCCCGTCATGCACCAAGGGAGACATCGCAATGACTTTCCGCTTTTTTGCCCCGCTGGCCACCGGCGCGGCCGCTCTTGTTCTTTCGGCCGGCGCTGCCTTTGCCGACCACGTCCAGACGCTTCAAACCGACATCGGCGAGGTGATCGCCGATGCCGAGGGCATGGTGCTTTACACCTTTGCCAATGACGAGCCTGGCGTCTCCAATTGCTACGACCAATGCGCCGTCAACTGGCCGCCCTTTTTTGCCGAGGAAGGGGCGATGGCCGAGGAGCCCTACTCGATCGTCGAGCGTACCGATGGCACGATGATCTGGGCCAAGGATGGCTTGCCGCTCTATTACTGGATCAACGATACCGGGCCCGGCATGACCTCGGGCGATGGCGTTGGCGGCAATTGGGACGTGGCGCGGCCCTGATGCTAGACTGTCCGGCGCGGCACGTTCATGGCCGCGCCGGGGCCAGCGAATGCGTGAAACGCTTTTGACCCATTTACCGGCGCTGCGGCGCTATGCCCACGGGCTCGCGGGCAATCGGGAAGAGGCTGAAGACCTCCTCCAGGCAACGCTGTTGCGCGCCGTTGAACACAGCGGGCAATGGCGCGGCGAGAATGGCAGGAGCTGGCTCTATGCCATCATGACCAATCTCAACCGCAACCGGCTCAGGACAAGGGCCCGCCAACCGCTGCTACAACCGATCGATAACGATCTGGCTTTGTCCGACAAGGCGCCGACGCCCGATCCTTTGCTGCACAATACCCTGATGCGCGCGCTCGATACGCTCAGTCCCGAGGCGCGGGCGATCCTGCTGCTCGTTGCCATCGAAGGTTGCGCCTACGCCGAAGTCGCCCAGATTCTCGATATGCCGGTGGGAACCGTGATGTCGCGCCTCTCGCGGGCCCGGCGGCAGTTGAGCGAGCTTCTCGCCCGCAAATCCATAACCTCTTTTTCGAACCGATGATGTCTGACGCCCATGACGAGTGAAGCCGGCAATCGAGTATCTGAAGACGACCTGCACGCCTTTGTCGATCGGCAGCTGGACGCGAGACGTGCCGCGCAGGTACGGGCCTATCTGGAAGCCAATGGTGATTTGGCCGAAGAGGTGGAAAACTGGCGCGCCAATGATGCGGAGCTGTCTGACCTCCTCGCGGCTTATGCCTATGGCGAGGCGCTCGAGATTCCCCGGCCCGCCCGCAGACGTTCTGCGGGTCTTGGCGGTTGGCCGGCAATGGCCGCAGCCCTGCTTGTCGCTTTCGGGTTGGGAGGAGGAGCAGGCTATCTGGCTCGCGGTGCGGGGATGGCCATGCCCGCAAACCAGGTGGAGAACGCTGAATCGGCATGGCTGGAAGTGGCGGCGCGCGATGTGTTCCTAACCTATGTGCGCGAAGTGCGTCACCCGGTTGAAGTGGATGCTTCCGAGCGGGATCATCTGGTCAATTGGCTGGGCAACCGTATCGAAAAGCCTTTTACCGCGCCCAGCCTTGCCGATCTGGGGTTCGAGTTGGTCGGCGGACGCCTCCTGCCGATCGGTGGAAAGCCCGGTGCCATGCTGATGTATGAAAACGCCCAGGGCGACCGTGCCACCATCCTGATGGCCAGGAACACAGGCGCGCGCGACACCGCATTCCAGTTTTCGGCGGATTCGGGGGTCAATACGTTCCGTTGGATCAATGGCCCCCTGGCCTACGCGATTTCGGGCTTTCTCGACCGCGGCTCGCTCGAAGACATTTCGCGCGAGGTTTACGCGCATTTCGAAACCATCTAAAGCGTGTCCAGCAAAAGCATGTCCTCGACCCGACCGGGGATGGAAACGGTTTTGCGGTTCGGACACGCGAGGAAACAAAGGTTCAGAGCCGAGGAGTGAACCTCAACCCGCGGCTGGCGTTGGACTGATATGAGTGATTTCGACGCCGGCATGCGCTTTTCGGGTACCACGATACACGCGAGGCTGGGCGATGCCTTCTTCGATCCGGTCAAGCCGGCCGATTTTCCCGAGACGGTGCTGCGCTACCGCAACCAGCACTGGGCAAACCGCATGGGGCTGGCCGGGCTCACCGATGCGCGGTGGATTGACCATTTCGGCCGTTTCGCACCACTCCCGGGGAGTTTCGAGAACCCGCTCGCTCTTCGCTATCACGGACATCAGTTCCAGAGCTACAATCCCGATATCGGTGATGGGCGAGGGTTCCTGTTCGCCCAGGGCTATGATCTTGCCGATGGAACATTGCGTGATTTCGGCACCAAGGGGTCGGGAACGACGCCATGGTCGCGGGGAGGCGATGGAAGGCTGACGCTCAAGGGTGGTGTGAGGGAGGTGCTGGCCACCACCATGCTCGAAGCGCTCGGTGTCGAAACTTCAAAGAGCTTTTCCCTGATTGAAACCGGAGAAGCCCTTTATCGCGGCGATGAGCCGTCTCCGACCCGCTCTTCGGTCCTTGTGCGGCTTTCGCACTCTCATATCCGTGTCGGCAGTTTCCAGCGCCTCGACTACCTCCAGGATTATGTCGGGATGACCGAACTGGTCGAGCACTCAATTGCCCACTACTATCCGGAGCTTTCCGGCATTCCGGCCGACATGCGGGTTCCGGCCTTCATGGGGGCGGTGGCCGAAAATGTCGCTCGGGTCACGGCGCAGTGGATTGGGGCGGGTTTTGTTCACGGGGTGCTCAACACCGACAACACCAACATCACCGGCGAGAGTTTCGATTACGGTCCATGGCGTTTCCTGCCCGCCTATGACCCTTCTTTCACGGCGGCCTATTTCGATGAAACGGGGCTTTACGCCTTTGGACGGCAGCCCGATGCGATGGCCTGGAACCTCACCCGGCTGGCCGAATGCCTCGTTCCGATTTCGAGCGTTGAAAAGCTCGAGCCCGAACTCAACCGCTTCTGGCCCCAATTTCAGTCCCAGCTCGCCGGGGTGATTGTGGGTCGATTGGGCGTCGTCCCACGCGGGCCGACGGCCGATGGCGAACTGCTGTCGGCGTTTTTTGCGTTCATGGCAGCGGAACGCCCCGCTTACGAGCAGGTGTTTTTCGACTGGCGCGGTGGCCTTGCTTCGGAACGCCGCGCGCTGGCGGGCCCGCAGGGCGCGCTCTATGGAGGGGAGGCCTTTCTGAGGGTTCGCGACCTCTTGGCGCGCTATGAGAGCGCGCCCGATGCCAATCTTTCCCATCCCTATTTCAAGCGTTCCGGGCCGCGAACCATGCTGATCGAGGAGGTCGAGGCCATCTGGGCGCCGATTGCCGAGGCTGACGACTGGACGGCATTCGCCGCGGCAATCGAGGAGATCGAGGATATGGGCCGGGCCCACGGGGTTGAAACTTTCACCATCAATTGACTGGCGGGGGCCGATGTGAGCGGGTACAAAACACGCCCATGAACGCCCTTTCGCTCCGTTTCCGTCTTGCCCTGGCCCTTTGTCTTGCCGCTCTGCCGGCAGGCGCCATCGAGATTCGCAGTGGCGCCGATACTGTCGTCGAACTTTTTACCAGTCAGGGCTGCTCACGGTGTCCCGATGCGGACCGGCTTCTGGCCCGGCTCGGGGAGCGCGAGGATATTATCGCTCTTGCCTATCATATCGACTATTGGGACTATATCGGCTGGGAAGATACGTTCGCACTACCGGCCAATACCGCGTTGCAGAAGGGTTATGCCCAAAGCTGGGGCAAGAACCGGATTTACACCCCGCAAATGGTCATTAACGGCCAGAGCGCTGTGGTGGGATCGGACGCGATCGAAGCGGAACGGGCCATTGAGCAGGCGATATCGCTGCTGCCGGTCTCCCTGCGCGCCAACGGACCGGATTCGGTGATTTTCAGCGCCCCGCCCGACGAATCCTTGGCGTCGGCCATCGTCTGGGTGGTGCCGTATCGGGCACGGGCCGAGGTGACGATAGAGCGCGGTGAAAACTCGGGACAGGTCTTGTCCTACACCCATATCGTCACGTCCCGCCAGGCCATCGGAATGTGGAGCCCGCAAGAGGGCGCAGAGATCACCATTCCGCTCGAAGAGGTTCTGGGCCCCAATTCGGACGGCGCCGCCGTCATCGTTCAGGAAAAGGACGATGCCCTGCCCGGGCGTATCCTGGGCGCTTCGGTGTTTATCCGCTGAGGCTGATGCCAAAGAAAACTCCCCGCGTCACTTGATGACCGGGGAGCCAGGGGATTGATTTGGAGGACGCAAAACCTCCCCAATTTGCCAAGAAGGGCGCCGGCCAACTGGATCCATGGTTTGGGGGCTCGGTGGATCCAGAGGCCGGCTACTGGAGGCAATGATTTCACGATAGGCGCGCAAAATGGCGCAAGAAGGGTCCGATTGTGGCTCAAATCCGGTCAATTGGAGGAAAGTTTGCGCCGAGTGTTCTTCCAGTTGGCTCTTGCCAGCGCGCACGAACGCGGCAATCATCGTTAAGTGATTGTCACACTCGCATGGAGGTAGCCCGGTTTGAGCGAGCGCTTCGACAGCAGGAAGGGCGATGTTTTTCCCTTTTCACCCTCCCGCTCCACAAGCCGGCCCGTTCCTGTAGTCAGTTTCGACCGCAAGGAACTTGCACTGATCCTCAATGTCTATGGACGCAAGGTCGCGGCGGGCGAGTGGCGCGACTACGCGCTGGATTTCGGGCGCGAACGGGCCATGTTCTCGATCTATCAGCGCACCTCCGAGCGACCGCTTTTCGTCGTCGAGAAAAATCCCAGGCTTGCCCGCCGTCAGGGACAGTACATGGTGGTGGGCAGCGACGGGCGGGTGCTCAAGCGCGGTCACGAGCTTGCAAGCGTCCTGCGCGTACTCGATCCGCAACTCCACGTGGTGCGCTAAGCTCGACAAAACAAAGACTTAGAGCGTGTCCAGATAAGGTGGATACCACTTTATCGGTTCGGACACGCGACAAAACAAAGGTTTAGAGACAAGGATTTGATTCAATCAAATCCTGAACGGCTCTAGAGCCAATTTAAGCGATTCAAAGAAGCGCTGAAATTCTCTAGAGCATGTCTGAGCTTGATTGAATCGATTGTGGATTCCCAAATCGGCTTGGATGTGATTCATCATTGATGCTGGATTGGAGGCCAGCATCCATGATCAAGCCCTATTCCGATGATTTGCGCGAACGTGTTGTTGCTGCAGTTGGCACCGGGGAAAGTTGCCGGTCTGTCGCCGCCCGTTTTGGCGTTGCGGTTTCTTCGGTTGTGAAGTGGTCGCAACGCTCGAGGTCCACGGGGTCGGTCACACCAGATCGAATGGGTGGCCGGCGTCCTGTCATTCTCAATGCGCACAGGCAATTTGTTCTTGAACAGTTTCAGCAGACTCCGCACCTGACCGTGCGGGGTCTGCAAGCGCTTTTGGCCGCACAAGGCGTACAGGTATCCCATGATAGCATATGGCGCTTTATCCGGCGCGAGGGTCTGAGCTTTAAAAAAAAGCCTGTTCGCGCTTGAGCAGGCTCGGGCTGCGGTCGCCCGTCAGCGGCAGCGCTGGAAGTCCTGGCAGGCTTGGCTCGATCCATCGCGGTTGGTGTTCATCGATGAGACGTGGATCAAGACCAATATGGCGCCCCTGCGTGGATGGGGTCCAAAAGGGCGGCGGCTCAAGGGCTATGCGCCGCACGGCCATTGGCGCACCATGACCTTCCTGGCCGGATTGCGCATGGACGGCCTGACGGCGCCCTGCGTGTTCGATGGCCCAATCAACGGGCTCTCGTTCCGCGCCTATGTCGAGCAGGTCCTGATCCCCACGCTCAAGCCGGGTGACATCGTCATTCTCGACAATCTGGGCAGCCACAAAAGCAAGGCCGTGCGGGACGCCATTCGCGCCGCGGGCGCGCGCCTATGGTTCCTGCCGCCCTACTCACCGGACCTCAACCCCATCGAGCAGGTCTTCACCAAGATCAAGCATTGGATGCGTATAGCGCAACAACGCACGATCGAAGAAACATGGCGCCTGATCGGACACCTCGTCTCAACCATCAAACCCCAGCAATGCAGAAACTACTTCAAGAACGCAGGATATGCTTCAATAAAAACCTGACATGCTCTAGCGCCCACACCCCATCGGGAAAACAAAAAAGGCCGCGGAGATCGATCCGCGGCCTTTTTCATTGATTGGTTCCGGCTTGCGGGCCTGACCCGCAGAAACCGTCCTATTCGCGATTGCCGAAAAGGCGCAGCAGCATCAGGAACAGGTTGATGAAGTCGAGATACAGGGTCAGCGCGCCCATGATAGCGAGCTTGCCCAGGCCTTCTTGGCCGATATTTTCGGCGTAGGCTTCCTTGATCTTCTGGGTGTCGTAGGCGGTCAGGCCAACAAAGATCACCACGCCGATCGCCGAAATGGCGAATTCAAGCGCCGAGCTCTGCAGGAAGATGTTGACCACCATGGCGATGATGATGCCGATCAGACCCATAAACAGGAACGAGCCCATGCCGGTCAGGTCGCGCTTTGTCGTGTAGCCGTAAAGGCTCATCGAGCCGAACATTGCGGCGGTGATGAAAAACACCTTGGCGATCGAGGCGTCGGTATAGACCATGAAGATCGATGACAGGGACAGGCCCATCAGCGCGGCAAAGCCCCAGAAGGTCGCTTGCGCGGCGCCGAAAGAGAGCTTGTTGATGCCGAACGAGAGCACCAGCACAAAGGCCAGCGGCGACAGCGCCACAACCCACATCAGCGGGCTTGTATAAAGCAGCACGCCCCATTGGGTCAGATAGGTGCCGTTGGCAAGCTGGGCGGCGGCGGCGGTAGCGTCCGTGGTGACGGCCATCTGATTGCCCAGGAAGGCGATCAGGCCGGTGACCACCAGGCCGATGCCCATGTAGTTGTAGACTCGCAGCATATGGCTGCGCAGACCTTCGTCGATGGCGGCGGCCGTGCCTACGCGCCCGGCGACGGTCTGACGGTCGTATTGTGCCATTTTCGGTTCCATCCTCAGTTAAAAATTGGCTATCCGGCAACCGGAGCGGCCCCATGCCGTTCCCGGCTCTGCCAGTTGCCGATTAATATGGAGAGGGGGCTTTGAAATTACAAGCGAAACCGGTCGGTCAAAGCGGTCGCTCCTGCGGGCTGACGGGTTTTTGATCGCCGACATGCATGGATGTGATAGGGTTTGATTCGGCCGCGCCGGATCGGGCCGGTCGGCCGGGACATGGAGGGTTTGACTCATGCCCAGGCTGTTTACCGGTTTACAGGTCCCCGAGGACATTGCTTTCATCCTCTCTCTCAAGCGAGGCGGGCTGGCGGGCGCCCGCTGGATCGATCCGGAAAACTATCACGTCACCCTGCGCTATATCGGGGACATCGACCATCGAATGGCCGGCGAAGTCTACGACGCGCTTGAGATGCATGCCGATGTCGAGCCCTTCGAGCTCACCATTTCCCATCTGGGCGTTTTCGGCGGCAATAAGCCGCGGGCGCTCTATGCCGCCATCGAACCGTCCGAGCCGCTGGCGCGTCTGCAGGCCAGCCAGGAAAGGCTGCTCCAGCGTGTGGGACTCAGCCCTGACGGTCGCAAATTCGTTCCCCATGTCACGCTGGCCCGCTTGCGCGACACCAGCCCCGGTGATCTGGCGCGCCATATTGCCCAGGCGGGACATTTTGCGCCAATGCGGTTTTCCGTCGACGAGTTCGTTGTGTTCTCGAGCCGGGATTCGGTTGGCGGTGGGCCCTATATCGTCGAGCAGGACTACCCGTTGGCCGCGTGAGCCAGATCCATTCAGCCCGCGTTCAGCCGCGCAGCACCATAAAGCTACACGCAGACGTGAGGATGATTGGGCCAAATTCCGGCCAAATTCATCCCTAGTTTGTGTCCCGGTCGGGAAAAGCCGCGCGTATTTGCTCCTTGGTAACCATAATGGGTGCAAAAAGAGCGGCAGTCATGTGCATGTATGAGAGAATTAAGGGGAAGGGTTTGGCGATGAATTCATCGTTTCGCAGCCACATCCGCCGCACGGCAGCCGCGTTGGTATCCGGTGCTGTCGTGCTTTGTGCGAGCCCGGCGGCTTTTGCCGCCACGAATCTGGGGACCTTCGACTTCTGGACGGCCTGGACCGATACCGATGGCGGGGGAAAGATCTGTTACGTTTCTTCGACGCCGCAGACCACCGAACCCACCAATGTCAATCGCGGGGCGATCCACTTCATCGTCACCATGCGGCCCACCAACCGCAATGAGGTGGCAACGATCGTGGGTTATCCGATCAATGAGACCAACGCCAACGCGTCGGTTTCGGTCGATGGACGGTCCTATCCCATGGTGACCCAGGGCGAATCGGGCTGGCTGGCCTCGATCGAGGATGAGCCGGGATTTGTCGGCGCCATGCGGGCGGGGTCGAACATGGTGGTTCGCGCCACCTCGCAGCGCGGCACCAATACCGTCGATACCTATTCGCTGCGCGGGGTCACCGCCGCCCTGAACGAGGCGGCCGGAGAGTGCCCGCAATAGCGTGGCCGCTTGCGCAAAAACCACCAATTTGGCAAAGGTCGGGCCCGCCCGGCCTTTTGCATTTGAACCAGCCCAGACCGTTTAGGACCTTTACCTATGGCATTTCGTTTCGCCAACCTTGCAACCCTTGCCGCCATCGTTTCGGGGGCATTGCTGTCTCCGGCGCTGGGCCAGTCGGTGCGCATTCTGGGCGAACACAATGCCTGGTCGGCTTATGCGACGACCGAAAGTGCGGGCCAGATCTGTTTTGTTCTGTCGCGGCCGACAGCGACCGAACCGATCCCGGCCGGATTTACGGAAGCCTATTTCTACATCACCCATCGCCCGGCTCAGGCCATCCGCTCGGAAATCAACCTGGTTGCCGGATATCAATTTGCGCCCGGAAGCACGGCGACGCTGACCGTGGGCAGCCAGAGTTTCGAGCTTTTTACCCAAGGGGATGCTGCCTGGATGGCCGACCCTGCCCAGTCGGGAAATGCCGTGCAGGCCATTCGGGCGGGTTCTACCATGTCGGTCACCGGGACAAGTGCCGACGGCCAGAGCGTGCGGCAGAGTTTTTCCCTTTCCGGAGCCACCGCCGCGGGGCGCTCAATGGATGGGGCCTGCTAGCCCGGGCTTTGCGCCCAATGTCCGATTGTGCTAGAGGCTGGGCAACGGAGACGCGCTGCCCGCGACTTGAAACCGGCCAGCCCAAATCCATATACCCCGAAACCCTCACAGTCCTTCTGGAATAATCGCCCATGAGTCTGGCGCTCAACATCGATCATGGATCCGTTCCGCGTCCGCAAAAGGCCGGACCGCTCGACCTGCTGGGTCTTGCCAAAAAGGAGATCAGCGCGAAACTGGGCGAAATCGGGCTCTCGGACCGCGATGCGCGCATGCGCGCCAGCCAGCTCTGGAACTGGATCTATGTGAACGGGGCTACCGATTTCGGCGCCATGAGCAATATCGCCAAGGGCTTGCGCGCCGATCTGGCGCAGGCGTTCACCATCGGGCGCCCGGAAATCGTTTCCGAGCAAGTGTCGATCGACGGCACGCGCAAATGGCTGTTCCGCTTCCGCGATCCAGCCCATCCCAACATGCCGCCGGTCGAGGTCGAAACGGTCTATATCCCGGAATCGGACCGGGGGACGCTTTGCGTTTCCTCGCAGGTGGGCTGCACGCTCACATGCTCGTTCTGCCATACCGGCACCCAGAAGCTGGTCCGCAATCTCACGGCCGGCGAAATTCTGGGCCAGGTGATGATGGCACGGGAGCGCCTCGGGGATTTTCCCGGCGGCGTCCGGCCCACCGACGGGCTGGTGCCGCATGGCGAAAGCCGTGCCATCACCAATATCGTGATGATGGGCATGGGCGAGCCGCTCTACAATTACGAGAACGTCAAACAGGCGCTGCTCATCGCATCGGATGGAGAAGGGCTTTCGCTGTCGAAGCGCAGGATCACGCTTTCCACCTCGGGTGTCGTTCCGCAGATCGAGCCGACCGGATCGGAAATCGGGGTGATGCTGGCAATCTCGCTGCACGCGGTTCGCGACGATTTGCGCGACGTGCTGGTGCCCATCAACAAGAAATGGCCGCTCGAAGAACTGCTCGAAGCCTGCCGGACCTATCCGGGGGTTTCCAACGCCAAGCGCATCACCTTCGAATATGTGATGCTCAAGGGCATCAACGATTCCGATGCCGATGCGCGCGAACTGGTGCGGCTTCTGGCGAAAATTCCGGCCAAGATCAATCTGATCCCGTTCAACCCCTGGCCGGGCTCGAACTATGTGTGTTCGGACTGGGACCGGATTGAATCATTTGCCGATATCGTCAACCGGGCGGGCTACGCCTCGCCGGTCAGGACGCCGCGCGGCCGCGATATTTTTGCAGCCTGTGGGCAGCTCAAATCGGAAACCGAGCGGCTTAAAAAGAAGGACCGCGAGGCCTTCATGCTCTGAGGGGCGTCATGATCACCGTCAAATTGCTCGACGAAAGCGATCTCGATCTTCTGCTGTCGGCTGATGTTTCGGTGTTCGACGACCCGATCCGCCCCGATCTTGCCAAAGCCTATCTGGCCCATCCCGATTATCTCATCGCGCTGGCAAGCGACGGAGACAAGGTCGTGGGCATGGCCACGGGCCTTTATTATTTCCACCCCGACAAGCCGCTTGAATTCTTCGTCAACGAGGTGGGCGTGGCCGAGAGCCATCAGCGCCAGGGTATCGCCATGCGTCTGATGCAAACGCTGTTCAACGCCGCACGGCAGCGCGGCGTCAGATATGCCTGGGTCGGTACCGAGGACGACAACCTTCCCGCCAAGGCCCTTTACACGCGGCTCAACGGCAAGGGGCAGGCCATGGCCTATTACGAGTTCGATCTGGGGGACTGAACGCCCCGCCTTTAGCGCGCTTCCAGGATAAGTGGCTACCACTTATCCGGTTCGGAAGCGCGATAAAACAAAGACTTAGAGCAATTGAAGCGATTCAAGGAAGCGCTGAAATGCTCTAGCGCCTGAAGGCGATGTCGTCGCGGGTGCGATAGCTGGCAATGATCCAGATGGCGTGGATCAGGCCGGGGATGTAGCCCAGAAGCGTCAGAAGGATGTTGAGCCAGAAGTGCAGCCCGAGGCCGACGCGCAGGAAAACCCCGAGCGGAGGAATGAGGATCGAAAACAAGATCCGGATGAAATCACCAAAGGTCATATTTGCGGTCCCACAAATTGAAAGCAGTTTCGGATATGGGAATAAGTCGGGGAACCTCAAGGCGTTCCCACCAATCAGCTTTCTCCTCGTATCCATTCGATATGGAACCGGCCGCGCCCTTCATCGGCAAGCAATTCGGCCAGTGCCGGCAATATCGTCCGCATTTCCTCTTCGAGCACGAAGGGCGGATTGACCACGACCATGCCCGTTCCGTGCAGGCGTGGCGGCGTGGAGGGCGCGCGGATCGTGAGTTCAAGACGCAAGACCTTGGCGATTGACGTTGCCCGCAAGGCCTGGACGTAAGACTGAACATCGCGAGGATCCTTGATCGGATACCAGAAGGCATAGGTTCCGCCCGGCCAGCGGGCATGAGCCTTGACCAGCGCCTGGGTCATGCGCTCGAACTCGCCCTTGATCTCAAAGGGCGGATCGACCAGCACCAGGCCGCGTTTTTCCTTTGGTGGCAGATGGGTGCCCATGGCGGCCCAGCCATCGAGTTCGGTTACCCGCGTCTGGAAATCGCCGGCGAAATTTTGTCTGAGCGCTTCGGCATCGGCGGGGTGCAATTCGAGGGCCATGAGCCGGTCCTGCTCGCGCAGCATGTGGCGCGCGATAAAGGGCGAGCCGGGATAATAGCGCAGCTGACCGTCGGTATTTTGCTCCCTGACCGCCGCCAGATAGGGCTCTATCAGGTCTGCAACCGTGGCGGGCAGATCGGCGGCCATCAGGCGGCCTATCCCCTCGCGCCATTCTCCGGTTCGGCCGGCCTCGTCACCTAAAAGATCGTAAAGGCCAACCCCCGCATGGGTGTCGATGACCCGAAACGCCGCGTCCTTGCGCATCAGATAGGCAAGAATGCGGGTGAGGATGATGTGTTTGACCACATCGGCGAAATTGCCCGCGTGAAAGGCATGGCGATAGTTCATGGGTGGGCTATTTTCTGGCTTCGGCCGTCAGGATGGTCACCGCAAAGGTGGCAAAGACGGCGGCGAATGACCAGTTGAGCGCTTTCTGAATCCGTTCCGAGCGCATCAGGGTTTCGGTCAGCCATTGGGCGCCGAACACGATGGCGATGACGATGGGCAGCGAGAGGATAACGAACTCGACGCCGAGAAAGATCAGCTTGGCCGCCGCATGGGGGTCCGAAGCCGAAACGAACTGGGGCAGGAAGGTCACGAAAAACAGCGCCACCTTGGGATTGGTCAGATTGATGCCGAGGCCCGTCAGATAGGAATTTTTAAGGCTCGGCACCTTGCCGGTGCTCCGCGCCACTGTCAGTCCGGTGCCCGAGCGGATAGCGGCAAAGGCAAGCCAGAGCAGATAGACCGCGCCGGCGATTTTCAGAGTCCAGAAGGCTGCAGGAGCCGTAACGATCAGAATGGAAATACCGAAAGCGGCCAGCATGGTGTGGACGGCAATGCCCGTTACCGCGCCGGCAACCGTTGCAAACCCGTGCCGTGACCCGAAATTGACGGTGCGTGAAATGAACAGCGCCATATCCGGTCCGGGCGTTATGGCCAGAACGATGGCGGCCAGGGCGAAGGCGAGAATGATCGAAAGATCGGGGGCATAGATCAGCATAGCGCGCATCCGCAAAATCAGAACGGGGCAGACCATGCGCGTGCGCGCCGTGCTTCGCAACCCGAATTTTGCGCCAATATGGACAGGTCGGGCGCGATCTGATTAGTGTCGCGCCAACTTATCCCGAGCCATCAAAGCGGTTATCGATCACGCCATGAGCAAAGACATCAACAAAGTCGTCCTCGCCTATTCGGGGGGTCTTGATACCTCCATCATCCTCAAATGGCTCAAGCAGGTCTATGATTGCGAGGTGGTCACTTTCACCGCCGATCTGGGCCAGGGCGAAGAACTCGAACCGGCCCGCCAGCGCGCGGAAATGATGGGCATCAAGGAAATCTATATCGAGGATCTGCGCGAAGAGTTCGTTCGCGATTTTGTCTTTCCGATGTTTCGGGCCAATGCGCTTTATGAAGGCGTCTATCTGCTGGGCACCTCGATTGCCCGCCCGCTGATCGCCAAGCGCCTTGTCGAAATCGCAGAAGCGACGGGCGCCGACGCGGTGGCGCACGGGGCGACCGGCAAGGGCAATGATCAGGTGCGGTTCGAACTGTCCGCCTATGCCCTCAATCCGGGCATCCGGGTTATCGCGCCGTGGCGTGAATGGGATCTCCAGAGCCGCACCAAGCTCATCGAATTTGCCGAAAAGAACCAGATTCCGGTGCCCAAGGACAAGCGCGGCGAAGCGCCGTTCTCGGTCGACGCCAACCTGTTGCACACCTCCTCGGAAGGCAAGGTGCTCGAAGATCCGGCCATCGAAGCACCCGACTATGTCTATCAGCGCACGGTCGATCCCGTCGATGCGCCCGATACGCCCGAAAGCATCACCATCGGGTTCGAAAAGGGCGATGCGGTTTCGGTCAATGGCGAAACGCTCTCGCCAGCGAGCCTGCTCACAAAGCTCAACGAGCTGGGCGGTAAGCACGGCATCGGACGTCTCGATCTTGTCGAAAACCGGTTCGTGGGCATGAAGAGCCGCGGCATTTACGAGACGCCGGGCGGAACGATTCTGCTCGCTGCCCACCGGGGGATCGAGTCGATCACGCTCGATCGCGGTGCCGCGCACCTCAAAGACGAAATCATGCCCCGCTATGCGGAGCTGATCTATAACGGGCTGTGGTATTCGCCCGAGCGCGAGATGCTCCAGGCGCTGATCGACAAGAGCCAGGAGTTCGTTGCCGGTGAAGTGACGCTCAAGCTCTACAAGGGCTCGGCTCATGTGGTTGGCCGGTCCTCGCCCTATTCGCTCTATTCGGAAGATCTTGTGACCTTTGAAGAAGGCACCGGAACCTACGATCACCACGACGCCGAAGGCTTTATCAAGCTTAACGGCCTGCGGCTCAAGACCTACGGCGCGCGCAAGTTGCGGCTGGGACGCGGTCAGTAGTAAACGCGCAGGACCGAAGCGGTTGAAACTTCGGTCCTGCTCGTCTGATCAAACTTTATCATTTTCTCGTGCGCTTAAAACCTCTTTAAGCAGGCGGGGCTAGTCTTTCACCCCAATCGGGCTTTGGGGAAAGAACGGCAAAAATGGTGCATGAGCCGACTTCCGGGCGTAGCGGCGAGGCATTGCTGCTCGATGCGGCATTACAGACGATTCCGTTCGGGTTCTGTGTCTGGAGCGCGGATTTCGAGCTGGTCATGTGGAACCAGCACTATCTCGACATCTATGGCTTTCCGCGCAAGTCGATCCGGCGCGGCATGAGCCTTTACGAGGTCGTCGCGCTATCGAGCGCTTTGGGCAACCATGCCGACACCGATCCAAAGAGTTTTTATGAGGCCTATACCGCCGAGCTGATGGGCAATCGCTCGGGGCTGCGCGCCGTCAATCTGGAATTGACCGCCGGGCACCGCACGCTGGAGACCGCCCATATCTACGCGCCGGGCCTTGGCTGGGTCGTGACCCATGAGGACGTGACCGAGGAAATCGCCCGCTCGGACATGATGAGCGAGCGCAAGCGCGAGCTCGAACGTCAATACGCGCTGCTCGACGCGGCGATCAACAACATTTCCCAGGGCCTGTCGATGTTCGACAATGACTTCCGGCTGGTCACCTGCAATGCCGAATTTGTGTCCATGTACGGGCTGCCTCCCGAGCTTGCCCGGCCCGGGGCGGATTTCGACGATATTTTGGAGCATCGGCGCAAGACCAACAAGCACGCCCCGGTCGATCGCAATGCCTATCGGTCCGAGCGCCAGAAAATCCTGACCGGCGGCCGGTTCGTGCGCGAAGTGGTCAAGATGGCCAATGGGACCTTCCTTTCGCTGCGCCACCAGCCCTTGAGCGGTGGTGGCGTGGTTACCACCCATGAGGACATTACCGATCAGTTGGCGGCCGAGGCGCGCATGCGGCACATGGCGACCCATGACGCCCTAACGGATCTGCCCAATCGCGGACTGTTCCGCGACGAACTCGAAACGGCGCTCAAGGGTCTCGAAAAGGGCAGGCAGCCGGCTTTACTTGCCGTCAATATCGATCATTTCAAGGCCGTCAACGACAGCGAGGGCCACGCGATCGGTGACAAGGTGCTGCGCAAGATCGCCGAGCGGTTGTCCGAAACCGTCGGATCGCGCGGCATCGTGGCCCGGCTGGGAGGCGACGAGTTCATCGTCTTGATGCCCAATGCCGGTGAGGCTCACGAGGCGGCCGATCTCGCCCGCACCATCGTCAAGGCATTGAGCGAGCCCATTATTTTCGGCCGCAAATCGATAAGGCTCTCGACCTCGATCGGCATCGCGGTTGCGCCGGGCGACGGCAAGACCGCCGATGCGATCATGAACAATGCCGACCTCGCCTTGCTTCGCGCGAAATCGGAGGGCCGGGGCACCTATCACTTTTTCGAAGCGGGCATGGATGCGACGCTGCAGCGCCGCCGGACGCTGGAAACCGGATTGCGCGACGTTTTGGCCAATAACGGGTTGTCTGTCGTTTTCCAGCCCATCGTGTCACTCAAGAGCGACACCATCGTGGCGGCCGAGGCTCTCATGCGCTGGGACCATCCCCAGCTTGGGCCGATTTCTCCGGTCGAGTTTATTCCCATAGCCGAAGAGACCGGGATCATTCACGCCATTGGGGCCTGGATCCTCGATGCGGCGACAAAAGCCGCCGCGCAATGGCCCGATCACGTGCGGGTTGCCGTCAATCTTTCGCCGATCCAGTTCAAGAGCCCCGATCTGATCACCACAATAAAGACGGCGCTGGGCACCGCCCGCCTCGATGCCAGCCGGCTCGAACTCGAAATCACCGAATCCCTGCTGCTCGAGAACAGCCAGGCCAATCTCGAGCTGTTGTTGGCGGTTCGCGGATTGGGGGTCCGGGTCGCCATGGACGATTTCGGCACCGGTTATTCCTCGCTTTCCTACCTGCGGGCCTTTCCGTTCGACAAGATCAAGATCGACCGATCGTTCATGGCCGATGTGGCCACCAAGGCCGATAGTCGCGCTATTTTGGGCGCCATGATCTCACTGGGCAACAATCTGGGCATGACCACGGTTGCCGAGGGCGTTGAAACTGCAGAACAGCTTGCTGTTGTTCGGGCCGAGGGCTGCACCCAGGTCCAGGGCTATTTCTTCTCGCCGCCGATTGACGGGGCGACTATGCTGGCCATGCTCGAAGCGGAAAAAAGCGACGCGCCCAGGAAGATGGCCTGAGCGCATTGGCCAGATGGAAAGCCAAAGGCATGCGCCGGACCGTCCCCTATGCCGACCTGCTCGCCCTGGCGCGGCGCCATGTCCGGCGGATCGATGAGGCCGAAGACGTTGTCCAGGAGGTGCTGATCGCGGCGGTGGCCGCGGGGCGGAATGATTTTTCGAGCCCTGCGGATCGTCGCTGGATGGCCGGCGCCATTCGCAAGCGGTCAGCGTTCGATGCCCGCTCGGCGGCGCGACGGCGTGAGCGGGAGGCAAGGTGGCAGGCCGAGGACAGGCCCGTTTCCACGCCGCAGGGCGATGCGCTGGGCGCCATCCTTTCTGACCTGCCCAAGGGCTTGAGGGTTGTTGCGGCGTTGGCGCTGTCGGGCCATTCAAGAGCGGAAATCGCCTATCTGCTCGATCTTCCCGATACCGCCTTGCGCCAGCGCATTCGCGCTCTCAAGCTGGCGCTGGCCAAAAAGGGCGTCGCCATGCCCGCTGAAATGATCGGGCTCAATCTCGAGCTCGCCTATGGCACATTAAGAGACAGCCTGCTCCCCGCGTTGCAGCGCCACGGCGGCACTTTTGCCAGCCACGATCCGGACGGGCATGTTTTTGTCGTTCGATCGTCGCGGCCCGCCTCACAAAAGGACTGAGCGCGGCAACGAGGGGTGTTCCAAACCCTTTTTCGAGGAGTGTTTCATGACAATGCCCAAACTTCAGGCCCCCAGCCTTGTGTTCTATGTTTCCGATATCAAACGCACCGAAGCGTTCTACCGCGATGTGCTGGGGATCGATATCCAGCGCCGCGAAGGCGCAGAGCCGTTCTGGCTGGCCGCCCATTTCGAGGGTGGCTTTGAGGCGATCTTTTTCGAGCAGGAGGGCAAGCGCGGCGATACGCCCGCCCTGGTCTTCGACCTAAGGGAGGGCGGCATCGACGACGTGGTCGCGGCGCTGGCCGAAAAGGGCGTGACCATCGTTACCCCGGTTTCGGAGGCGCCGGGCGGCTGGAGCGCCGATTTTCTGGACCCGGATGGCTTTGGCCTGGGACTCTGGCAGTCCGAAGACCTCCCGCGAACGCTGAAATAGCCCCGCCAGGGCGCGAAGGCGGGCTGTTTCGCCTTCGCGCATGCCAGCCCTGCGCCGTTTTTTCTTGTTTGACGGGGCGTCGTGAGGTATGGGCAGCCACATTATTTACTTCGTCGCGTTTCCGAACCGCAAAAGTGGGCGCCACTTTGGCTGGAAACACTCCGGTAAATCCCGAAAATGGCTGGCCCCCTTATGAGCTTGCGCAATATTGCGATCATTGCCCACGTTGACCATGGCAAAACGACGTTGATCGACGTCCTGCTGCGGCAGTCCGGCACCTTCCGTGACAACCAGCGCGTCGATGAACGCGTCATGGATTCCAACGATCTGGAAAAAGAGCGCGGCATCACCATTCTGGCGAAGGTCACCTCGCTCAACTGGAAAGATCATCGCATCAACATCGTCGATACGCCGGGCCACGCCGATTTCGGGGGCGAGGTCGAGCGCATCCTGTCGATGGTCGACGGCGCGGTGATCCTTGTGGACGCCGCCGAAGGCCCGATGCCGCAGACCAAGTTCGTGCTCTCCAAGGCGCTCAAGATCGGCCTGCGGCCCATCGTTGCGATCAACAAGATCGACAAGCCTGAGGAACGGCACAACGAGGTGCTCGACGAGATCTTCGATCTTTTCGTATCGCTGGACGCTACCCCTGAACAGCTCGATTTCCCGGTTCTTTACGGCTCGGCCAAGCAGGGCTGGATGGCGGACGATCCCTCGGGTTCCAAGGACACCATGGGGCCGCTGCTCGACAAGGTCATCGAACATTTCGAGGAGCCCAAGGTCGAGGACGGTCCGTTCCGCATGCTGGTGACCACCATCGAGCGCAACCCGTTCCTGGGCCGTATCCTGACCGGACGGGTGTTTTCCGGCTCGGTCAAGCCCGGTGATTCCGTCCATGCGCTCTCGCGCGACGGCAAGACCGTCGAAAAGGGCCGTATTTCAAAGGTGCTCGGTTTCCGTGGCCTTGAGCGCGAGCCGATCGAAGAGGGCAAGGCGGGCGATATTGTCGCCCTGGCCGGGCTTGAAACGGCGACCGTCGCCAACACCATTGCGGTGCCCCAGGTCACCGAGGCGCTCGAAGCCAAACCCATCGATCCGCCGACCCTTTCGGTCACGTTCAGGATCAATGACGGCCCGCTCGCCGGCCGCGAGGGCGACAAGGTCCAGTCGCGCGTCATCCGCGAGCGTCTGCTGCGCGAGGCCGAGGGCAATGTGGCCATCCGGGTTACGCCGGGCGATGACAATGACAGTTTTGACGTTGCCGGCCGTGGCGAACTCCAGCTCGGCGTCCTTATCGAAACCATGCGCCGCGAAGGGTTCGAATTGTGCCTTGGCCGGCCCAAGGTGCTGTTCCGTGAAGAAAACGGACAAAAGCTCGAGCCGATCGAAGAAGTCATCATCGATGTCGATGACGAATATTCGTCAGTGGTCGTGCAAAAGCTTACCGAGCGGCGTGGCGATCTTGTCGAAATGCGGCCTTCGGGCGCCGGACGCACCCGCGTGCGCCTTTACGTTCCCACCCGTGGCCTGATCGGCTATCAGGGCGAATTGCTCTCCGATACGCGCGGTACCGCGATCTTTAACCGCGTGTTCCACGAATATTCGGCGTTCAAGGGCCCGCTGCCCATGCGCCGCACCGGCGTTCTGATTTCCAACGCCACCGGGCAGGCCGTAGCCTATGCGCTGTTTAACCTGGAAGATCGCGGACCGATGCTGATCGATCCGGGCGTCGACGTTTACGAGGGCATGATCATTGGCGAGCACAATCGCGAAAACGATCTCGAAGTGAACGTCCTCAAGGGCAAGCAGCTCACCAATATCCGCACCACGTCCAAGGACGAGGCGATCCGGTTGACGCCGCCGAAAAAGCTCAGCCTCGAACAGGCGCTCAGCTATATCGCCGACGATGAATATGTCGAGGTCACACCCAATTCGGTGCGCCTGCGCAAAATCCATCTCGACCCGCATGATCGCAAGCGCGCCTCGCGTGCCGCGGCAGCGGAAGCTGCGGCCAGCTGAGCACGGTGGGCGCTCCAAGTTGATTTGGAATTGACGCGGAGCGGGCCTATATTAAGGGGCCCGCTCCGCCCATGTTTTCAAGAGGTGCCGTCATGAGCGATACTTCGACCAAGCAACGCACACAGACAAAGCTCAAGACCGCACGGCCCAAGCTGCACAAGGTCATCCTCATCAATGATGATTACACGCCGCGCGAGTTCGTGGTGAAGGTTCTCCAGTCGGTTTTCCGGCTCGGTGAGCCGCAGGCGGAATCGATAATGATGACTGCGCACCAGAAGGGCGCCGCGGTCATTGCGGTCTACACAAAGGAAATCGCCGAGACCAAAGCCGATGAGGCCATCGAACTTTCCCAGCAGTTCGGCTTTCCGCTCATGGTCACGACCGAACCCGAGGAATAGGGCTCGGTCACAGGGTTCATCAGTACCACGCCCCGCGCACCACTTCAGTGCCGCCGCCCGCCTCATCCATCAGCAATTGCTCGAACAGATCGATGTCGCTCTCGCCGTAGTGATAGGGATAGACATAGGTGGGCATGAACGCCGCCACGCCCGAGGCGGCCTGCTCTTCGGTCATCGTGAAGGGCAAATTCATGGGTACGAAGGCGACCGAAATGTCTTCGAGCGCCCGCATTTCGGGAATGTCCTCGGTATCTCCCGCGATATAGACGCGCTTGCCGCCTATGGTGAGGACATAGCCGTTGTCGCGCCCCTGTGGATGGTATTGCAGCCGGTCCTCGGTTGTGTTGTAGGCCGGGATCGCTTCGATTTCGATATCGGCGAAACCGTCGCTGTCGCCATTGGCCATTTCGCGGGCGCTCGAGGCCAGCGCTTCGGGCAACATGGCGTAGACTGCGGGGTTGGCGATGATCTCGGTGCCATCGGCCACCAGGGCCTCGAGCGTTGGCAGGTCGAAATGATCGCCATGCTCGTGGGTGATGAGGATCAGGTCGGGGGGCGGCAGGTAGGAATAAAGCTCTGCTCCACCCACCGGATCGACATAGATCACACCCGAGGGGGTTTGGATGACCAGCGAAGCGTGGGAAATCGGATGGATGAAAAAATCGCCAGCATCGGATGGATAGAGATCGCCTTCGGGCTGCTGGCTGAAGGCCGTGCGGGGCAGGATGGTGGTGATACCGAGCGCGGTGAGGGTGGATAGTCCCAGGCCTAAAGTCTGGCGGCGGGTGATGGGCATGGTCGCGTCCTCCGGGCGGCAAAATTGCTCAACCTTCCTAAACGTGGCAGCAAAGCAAACGATCGCCCGCACGTATTCACAATGGCGCGAGCGTCCCAGATGGCCAAAACTGATCTCGATTTCGCCGGTATTTGCCTGTTAATCTCGCTTTAACATGCGTGACGCGGGCTGCGGGCCCAGGGGATTTTTCGATGCCGAGCCAGAACAACGCCGCCCGCATCGGGCAGACGATCAAGGGTCTTGAAACCACCACGCGCTTTGCACTTGCGGTGCTCGCGCTGGCCAGCGGTGTCTATACCTATCTTGGGGTACGGGGCCTTCTGGATGGCGACGCCAATTTCGTGTTCTTCGCCGCAATCATTTATTCGGTCGCCGTGTCGGTCGGCATCTATGTGTTCTGGAGCTATATGATGCGGTTTTTGCCGCTCATGCGCACCATGACCCAACGGCTCGCGATGACCGTGGTCATGGCGCTTGGCTCGGTGATGATCGTTGCGATGAGTTCCTGGCTGAACGCCGCCGCCCTTGCCGGCTCGGCGGCGCTTGAGCAGCATATGGCGGTAACGCTGGAGGACTATACCGGCGATCTCGATGCCGCCCACGCCAATGCACTTGGCGCGCAATCGCTTCTGCCCGATGTGCAGCGGGCGTCGGAGCGTTTTGCGACACTGGCCGACGAGGAGCGCAGCGGTGGCGCGCTGACCGGTTCAGCGGGCTCGGGCTCGGTCGTGCAGCTCTTGAGCCAGATGAGCGCGCAGATGACTTCGCTGGGCACCTCGATTTCGGACTCGCAGGCACGGGTTAACGAGCTGTTCCAGACCGGCTCGGAACGCCTGAGCGCCATGCGCGAGCTGGTATCGGCGCCCGGCGCCGTACAGCCGCGCGCCGATGAGTTCGCGGCCGAGATCGTCGCCCTGACCGGGGTGATCGCCGCCTTGCAGGAAACTTCGGTGGCGCCGTCGGTGGCGCGGGCCGCGGAAGATCTTTCGCTCGGGTTCATCGCCCCGGTGGCCGATGGGCAAAGCGCCGGTCTCGTGGTGCGCCAGGATGCGGCAATGGCCAATATCCGCGAGGCGGTATCGGCCCAGTCCACGGCACTGAGCGAAGCGGCGCAGGCGATCATCAATGAGCCACGCGTCGAGCCGCGCCGCTTCGTGCCGCTCTCGAGCGCCGAAGCGGTGTTGCGCTATGCGTCAGATTTCCTGCCCTCCTGGGCGGGGGCCATATCGATCGATCTTTTGCCAGTCGTTCTGGTGCTGCTGTTGGCAGTGGCCCATGAGGCCATGCGGCGCGATGCCGAGGCCCTCGACGATGCCGAAACGCTGACCGCCGCCGACATGATGCGGGCTGTGGCGCTGCACAATCAGATGATGGCCAGCGCCGCGCCGTCCGAGCGGCCTGAACCCGAAGTCGCGCCCACCGACGAGCCGATCGTTCCGCCCGATGCGGCGGAGCGGGGCGAAACGAGCAACCCATCAGACGGCGATGAGGCCAAGGACGACACGGTCACCACCATTCCCGCGTTCCAGCGCAAGCGGGGCGACGGGCCGACCCGGCCATGAGCACGCTTGGCACCCCGGCGCCACGGAAGGGCGCGGGGCGAGGGTTGGTCGATAGGATGGCCGGCATCGAGGACGGCGTGATCCTCAAGACAGTGTTTTTTACCATGCTGGCCGGGGCGGCGTGGGTTCTGGCCAGCGATTATTTCGACCTCAATACGGCGCAGCCCGGCGATTTTGCGGTGAGCCCCGGCGATCCGCTGCTGCCGGCCGTTGAGCGGCCCGAAATCGATCCGGACAATCCCGCGTATCGGCCGCTCGAGCATATCACGACGCCTCCCCAACAGCTTGCCGAACCGCTGACGATCGAACTGGTCAGCGGCGGCGTGCTGATGCTTTCGGGCACCATCGTTCCGGGTGCCGCTACCAGCTTTGCCGACGAGATCGAGAGGCGGGGCGGTTACGTTGAAACCGTGGCGCTCAATTCGCCCGGCGGATCTGTGGAAGATGCGCTCGTCATTGGACGGCTGATCCGGGAAAGCGGTTTTCATACGGCGGTTGGCGATGGCGCCTTGTGCGGTTCGTCCTGCCCGCTGGTGCTGGCGGGCGGTGTGCGGCGGATCGTGTCCGATAGTGCTGCGGTCGGCGTACACCAGATCTATGCCGGCGCGGGCGGCGACGAAATCGGATCGGCGCAGGCCATGTCCGATGCCCAGACGGTCTCGGCCCGCATCGCGCGCTACCTTGAGGAAATGGGCATCGATCCGCTTGTCTGGATCAACGCAATGGAAACCCCTCCAGACCGGCTCTACTTCCTCACAGTTGATGAAATGGAGCAGACCCAGCTCGCGGCCATGTCGGATTCGACCGCGTTCTAGGGCCGTTCAGGATTTGATTGAACCAAATCCTCGGCTCTAAACCTTTGTTTCCTCGCGTGTCCGAACCGCAAAACCGTTTCCATCCCCGATCGGGTCGAGGACCAGCTTTGCTGGACACGCCCTACAGCTTTGCGATGATGGCGTCGCCCATTTCGCTGGTCGTGACCTTGCGGGCTCCGGTCTGCATGATGTCGCCGGTGCGCAATCCGTCTTCGAGAACGTCGGAAATCGCCGTTTCCAGCCTGGTGGCAAGCTCGGTCATGCCGAACGAATAGCGCAGCGCCATGGCAAAGGATGCGAACATGGCGATGGGGTTGGCGATGCCCTGCCCTGCGATATCGGGGGCCGAGCCGTGCACGGGTTCGTAAAGCGCCTTGCGCTTGCCGGTCGCGGGATCGGGGGCACCCAGCGAGGCCGAGGGCAGCATGCCCAAAGACCCGGTCAGCATGGCCGCCGCGTCCGACAAAATGTCGCCGAACAGATTGTCGGTGACCATCACGTCGAACTGTTTGGGATTGCGCACAAGCTGCATGGCGGCGTTGTCGGCCAGGATGTGGTGCAGGTCGATTTCCGGGTAATCCCGACCCGCCTGCTTGACCACTTCGTCCCACAGAACGCCCGATTTCATGACGTTTTTCTTGTCGGCCGAATGGACCTTCTTGCCGCGCGTCATGGCAAGATCGAAAGCGACCCGCGCGATCCTGTCGATCTCGTAGCTCTCATAGACCTGCGTATCGACGGCGCGTTTCTGGCCATTGCCCAGATCGGTGATTTCCTTGGGCTCGCCGAAATAGACCCCGCCGGTCAACTCGCGCACGATCAGGATATCGAGCCCTTCGACAAGTTCCTTTTTGAGCGATGAGGCATCGGCCAGCGCCGAATAGCAGATGGCGGGGCGCAGATTTGCGAACAGGCCCAGATCCTTGCGCAGGCGCAACAGCCCCGCCTCGGGGCGCACATCATAGGGAACGTCATCCCATTTCGGACCGCCCACCGCGCCAAAGATCACCGCATCGGCGGCCAGCGCCTTGCCCATGTCCTCTTCGGAAATCGCCACGCCATGCGCATCATAGGCGCAGCCGCCGACCAGCCCCTTGTCGTAGGCGAAATCGGTCGCGCCGCTTCCGTTGAGATGGGCGATGAGCTTTTCGACCTCGGCCATGATCTCGGTGCCGATGCCGTCGCCGGGGAGGAGGAAGAGTTTTTCGGACATGGGGGTTTTTCCTTAGGAAGCGTGCGCGCCAATGCGAGCGGTGACTTCGATTTCGAGTTTCATTTCCGGGGTTGTCAAACCGCAGACGATCATTGTTGCAGCGGGTCGAATATCGCCGAAGGCTTCACCCGCGACGGCGACCAGGGCGTCATAATCTGCCATGTCGACAAGGTAATAGACCACGCGCACCACATCCCGGAGCGAGGCGCCAGCTTCGACGAGGGCCTTTTCGATGGTAGCGAGCGCATTGCGCGCCTGCTGGCCGGCGTCTTCGGGCATGCTCATCGTCCGGTAATCATAGCCCGTCGTTCCCGAAACATAGACCATGTCGCGAT